>JBKPRJ010000001.1:0-58694 GCA_046734455.1 Actinomycetota bacterium
GCAAGGTCCTGAAGCTGCCCGAGAGGACGGACATCGACACGCCCGTCCAGGAGCAGCTCATCGTCGAGCTTTACAGCAAGTAATCCGGAACAAAGGAAGGCATGGCTACACGAACTTCTCTCATGGAATTCCAGGTGCCGAAGATCACGCACGAGGAGGTCAACGAGGACCGCGGCGTCTTCGTCATCGAGCCTCTCGATCGCGGCTTCGGGTACACGTTCGGCAACTCGCTGCGCCGCGTGCTTCTCTCGTCCCTCGAGGGAGCCGCCGTCACCTCGGTGAAGATCGAGGGTGTCGCGCACGAGTTCACGACGCTCAAGGGCGTTCGTGAGGACGTCACCGACATCATCCTCAACCTGAAGAACCTCATCTGCCGCCTGCACGGCGACTCCCCCGAGATCGAGGTGCGCCTCGACAAGAAGGGCCCGGGCATGGTCAAGGCCTCCGACATCGAGGCCCCGGCGGATCTCGAGATCCTCAACCCGGACCTCGAGGTCGCGAACCTCTCCGACAAGGGGCGGCTCGAGATCACGCTCACGATCGGCCGCGGCCGCGGCTACGTCCCGGCCGAGCTGAATCGCGGGCCGGAGCACACGATCGGCGTCATCCCGGTCGACTCCATCTTCTCGCCGGTCCGCCGCGTCTCGTACGAGGTCGAGGCGGCCCGCGTCGGTCAGCGCACCGACTACGACAAGCTGACCCTCGACGTCACGACGGACGGCTCGCTCGCCCCGCGCGACGCGATTGGCCAGGGCGCCGAGATCCTCATCCGCCAGCTCGCCATCTTCACCGACCTCGAGCGCATCGAGGGCTTCGGGGAGTCCGTCGGCGAGGAGGCCGGCATCGAGGCGCCGCAGGCGCACGGGATGGAGAACTTCCCGATCGAGGAGCTCGAGCTCGGCGTGCGCAGCTACAACTGCCTGAAGCGCGTCGGCATCGAGACGATCGGCGATCTCGTCACGAAGACGGAGAGCGAGCTCGCGGCGATCCCGAACTTTGGCAAGAAGTCGATCGAGGAAGTCCGCGAGACCCTCCAGGCCCACGGCCTGACGCTCAGGGACGAATAGGCACGCGGTGAGGCACCAGAAGTCCGGTAGGAAGCTCGGTCGCGACGCGGCGCACAGGAAGGCGCTCTACGCCAACCTCGCCGCGGCGCTGATCGAGCACGGGCGAATCAAGACGACCGAGGCGAAGGCCAAGGAGGTTCGCCCGATTGTCGAGCAGATGATCACGCTCGGCAAGCGCGGCGACGTCGCCGCCCACCGGCAGGCCGTCGCGTTCCTGCGCTCCAAGGAGATCGCGCACATCCTCTTCTCCGAGATCGCTCCGCGCTTTGCGGAGCGACCGGGCGGCTACACGCGCATCGTGAAGATCGGGCCGCGCCAGGGAGACGCGGCCCCGATGGCCTACCTCGAGCTCGTGGACTACGTACCGCGGCCCGCCGGCGTGCCGGTCGCGGCTGCAGCCGCGTCGGCGAGCTAGCGCTCAGCCGCCTCCACGTAGTCGGCGATGACGAGATCCCAACCCTTGTCGTAGCTGGCGACGGCCTCGTCCAACCCGTCGCCGAGGTTCTCCCAGCCGTAGTGACGGATTCGGACGCGCGTCCCGTCGCCCTCCGGCATGAAGGTGACCTCGACCTCCTGAGCCGTCTCCTCGCCGCGGCCGGGATGCCACGAGTAGGTGACGCGGCTCGGCGGCTCCCAGGCGACGATCGCGCCCCAGGCGTGCTCCTTGCCCGCCGCCGTCCGCTCGAAGAGGCGCCCGCCGACACGGCCCTCCATGACCACGGTCTCCGACCGCTCCGTGTCGACGGCGTGGGTGCGAAGCGGCCACCACGTGCCGATCTCGGCGGTGAAGACCTCGAACGCGCGCTCGACCGGGACGGACACCGTCACCGATTTCTCGACGACGCGCTCACTCGTCTCTTGCATCATCGGTCTCTCCTTTCTCAGCGGCTTCCTTGAAGGCCGCGAGCGCGTCCTCCCAGAAGCTCTCGAAGTACTCGCGCAGCTCGGCGAGCGCGTCGCCGTCGACGCTGTAGTAGTGGCGCGTGCCCTCGGTGCGGTCGCGGACGAGCCCGGCCTCCTTGAGAACGCGGAGATGCTGCGAGACCGCGGGGCGCGAGACATGCAGGCCCCGAGCGAGCTCGACGACGGGCTGCGGCCCGCTGCGGAGCCGTTCGAACACGGTGCGCCGCGTAGGATCGGCAAGCGCTGCAATGACATCTCCGTAAGCCATAACTTACCGTAAGTCTAAACTTACCATGGCGGTTGTCAAGGTCACGCTCGAATACGACGGGACGGACTTCGCGGGCTGGGCGGCTCAGCCGGGGCAGCGCACCGTCGAGGGGGAGCTCCGCGAGGCGCTCGACGAGGTCTTCCCTGGCTGGACGGGACTCGGCGTGGCGGGACGGACCGACGCCGGCGTGCATGCGCTCGCCCAGGTGGCGAGCTTCACCGCGTCGACGGGACCGCCGCCGGAGCGGGCGCCGGTCGCACTGAACGGCGTCCTCCCCGGCGATGTCGCCGCAGTCTCGGCCAAAGAGATGGAGGACGGATTCCACGCCCGCTTCTCGGCGAAGGGCCGCTCCTACGTGTACCGCGTCTGGCGCCGCGAGACGTCCTCGCCCTTCGAGCGCCGCCGCGCGCTCTGGTGGCCGCGCCCTGTGGACGAGGACGCGCTCGCCGAGAGCGCCGCGTCTCTTCTCGGCGAGCACGACTTCCGCGCGTTCACGCCCACGGAGACGCAGCACGAGGTGTTCGTCCGCGTCGTCGAGAGCGCCGAATGGCGCCGCGACGGCGACGTGCTCGAGTTTCGGATCACCGCCGACAGCTTCCTGCGCCACATGGTCAGAACCCTGGTCGGTACGATGCTGGAAGTGGATCCGGCGGCCTTCAAGCGTCTGCTCGAAGGGCGTCCACGTGACGAAGCCGGAACGACGGCCCCGCCTTGGGGCCTCTATCTCGAGCAGGTTCACTACTAGCGATGAGGCTTGATTACTTCGAAGACCTCCAGGCCACTCCCGCCCGGGTCCTCCTCATGCACGAGTTCGGAGTCTCGGACGTGAATCTCCTCATGGAGGCCGTTCGAGGCCTTGGCAATCGCGTCGTGGACGCTCTTCAGATCGACGAGCTTCCCGCCTTCTGGGGCAGCTGTTCTCTGGAAGCCGCGGTCGGAGATCAGGACCTCGGGATCGAGCCGGTTGGAGCCCAAAGCCGCGCCTTTCGGTGCGTTCTCAGCGCGGCGGGCTGGCAACGCGCCCTCGGCCTGCTCGAGCCCTTCACCGAGGGCAAAGAGGGTTTCCAGTACCTGACCGAAGCCGGATCTGTCGAGTGGATCATCTCGACGGACGGAGAGTGGTAGGCGTGCGTTATCCGACCGTCCTCTTCGACTTCGACGGCACGCTGATCGACTCCGGCGAGATCATCCTGGCGTCCTTCCGGTACGCGACGAAGACCGTGCTCGAACAGGAGATTCCCGACGAGGTGCTCGCGGCGGCAGTCGGCGGCTCGAACATTTACGACCAGATGCGCGCCTTCGACGAGGGGCGGGCAGAGGAGCTCGTCCGGGTCTACCGCGAGCACAACGAACCGCTCCACGACGAGCTCGTCGCCTTCGAGGGGATCGAGCGTCTGCTGGAACGCCTCAAGGCCGAGGGTCGAAAGCTCGGCATCGTCACGGCGAAGCGGCGCAGGACCGTGGATCTGGCGTTCTCCATCCTGCCGCTCGAGCGCTACTTCGACACCGTGGTCACGGCGGACCAGACGGAGCACCACAAGCCGCACCCCGAGCCGGTCCTGACCGCCCTCGAGCGCCTCGGCTCGAAGCCCGAGGAAGCCGCCTTCGTCGGCGATTCGCCCTTCGACATGGGGGCCGGGAAGGCGGCGGGAGTCTTCACCGTCGCGGTCTCGTGGGGGAAGATCCATCCCGTCGAGCGCCTGCTCGAGACGGGAGCGGATGTGGTTGTCCACTCGCCGGAGGAGCTGCTCGATGTCCTCTAAGACCAAGACGAAGACGGATCAGGCCCGCGTCGCGGAGCTCCGCGAACAGGTCGACTATCACCTCTACCGCTACCACGTCCTCGACGAGCCGGAGATCTCCGATGCCGAGTTCGACCGGCTCTGGGACGAGCTCCTCGCGCTCGAGCGGGAGCATCCCGAGCTGCAAACACCGGACAGCCCGTCCCAGCGCGTCGGTGCGCCGCCCTCCGACAAGTTCGAGAAGGTCGAGCACCCGACGCCGATGGGCTCGCTGGAGAAGGTGACGACCGACGAGCAGCTCGAGAAGTGGCACGCAGACGTCGTCAAGCGCCTCGGCACCGACGAGGTTCGCTACGTGACGGAGCCGAAGATCGACGGCCTCTCCATCAATCTCCTCTACGAGGACGGCGTCTTCGTGCGCGGCGCGACGCGCGGGGACGGCTTCCGCGGCGAGGACGTGACCGTGAATCTCAAGACGATCAAGGCGATCTCGATGCGCATGCAGCTCGAGGACGGCGAGGCGCCGCCCGCGCTCCTCGAGGCGCGCGGGGAGGTGTACCTCCCTCTGTCCGGCTTCAACGCGCTCAATGAGCGGCTGGTCAACGAGGGGAAGAAGCCGACCCCGAACCCGCGCAACGCCGCGGCCGGCTCGCTGCGCCAGAAGGACTCGAAGATCACGGCCGCGCGGCCTCTCGCGATCTGGATCCACGGCCTCGGCCGCAGGGAGGGCCTGCCGGCCGAAGGGCACTGGGATTCCCTGCAGTGGCTCCGCGACCACGGCTTCCGCACGAATCCCTACGCGGAGCTCCACGACTCGATCGAATCGGTCGCGAAGGCGTGCCGGGACTGGGAGAAACGCCGGATCGAGCTCGACTACGAGATCGACGGGCTCGTGATCAAGGTCGACTCCTTCGCGCAACAGGAACGCCTCGGTGCCCTTCACCAGCGACCGCGCTGGGCGCGCGCGTACAAGTGGGCGCCGATGACCGCGGTGACGCGGCTGAACAAGATCCTGATTCGCGTCGGCCGCACGGGTGCCCTCAACCCCTGGGCGATGCTGGAACCGGTCGAGGTCGGCGGTGTGACCGTGTCGCGCGCGACCCTCCACAACGAGGAGGACATCAACCGCAAGGAGATCCGCGAGGGCGACGACGTCATCATCCAACGCGCCGGCGACGTCATCCCGCAGATCGTCGGGCCGGCCGGGGAGCACCGCGAGGGGACGAAGCGCTTCCGCATGCCGAAGAAATGCCCGCTCTGCGGCACCGAGATCGTCAAGCCGGAGGGCGAGGTGATGCACCGCTGCCCGAACCGCGCCTGTCCGTCTCGCGGGCTCGAGACGCTCATCAACTGGGTGGAGGGGCCGGCCGACATCGAGGGCGTCGGCGAGCAGACCGTGAGGCTCCTCTGGGAAAAGGAGCTCGTCAGGTCGCTGCCCGACCTCTACCGCCTTACGAAGGAGCAGCTGCTCGAGCTCGAGGGCTTCGCCGAGATCTCCGCGAGCGCCGCGATCGATGCCATCCAGGCCTCGAAGAACGTGCCGTTCTCGCGCGTCCTCCTCGGGCTCAACATCCCCAAGCTCGGCTGGGTCCTCGCGCAGAGCCTGGCCCGCCACTTCGGCAACGTCGACCGCCTTCTCGCCGCTTCGCAGGAAGAGGTCGAGGAGGTGGACGGATTCGGTCCGGACCGGGCCGAGATCATTGTCGAGTGGTTCGAGGACGAGCAGAATCGTGCGCTGGTCGAGGAGCTGCGCTCCATCGGCCTCCGCTTCGAGCTGGGCGAGGAGGACAAGCCGAAGGAGGGCCCGCTCACCGGCAACACCTACGTGATCACGGGGACGCTCGAGCGCTGGTCGCGCGAGCAGGCCGCCGCGGCGCTGGAAGCCGCCGGCGCCAAGGTGACGAACTCGGTTTCCGCGAAGACGACGGCGCTCATCGTCGGCGAGGAGCCGGGCGCCTCGAAGCTGACCAAGGCCCAGAAGTCCGGTGTCGAGCTGATCGACGAAGCCGCCCTGGAGCGATTACTGGCCGGCTAGCACCTGCGCGAAGCGGTCCTGCGCCGCGCGGGCGGACGTCCAGGGGACCGGGCTTCCGTTCATGAGGATCGAGAAGACGTAGCGCGAGCGCACGTAGCCGGAGAGCGCGGAGGCGGCATCGGTCGTGCCCGTCTTCGCGTAGACGTTGCCGTACGCGGGGCCGCTCTCCATCCTGTCGACGAGGGTGCCGTTCACACCCGCGACCGGAAGCGACTTCACGAACGCTTCCGAGATGTCGGAATCGGCGAGCGCCGAGCGAAGAAGCTTCGCCGCCGCCTTCGCCGTCAGCCGGTCGTAGGCGGAGAGGCCCGACCCGTCCGCGATCACCACGCCGCGCATCGGGACTCCGCGCGAGCGCAGCTCCTTCCTGACCACCTTGGCACCGGCACTCGTCGACCCGGTATCGGCCTCGAGTGCGCCGAGGAGCTTGGTGAAGGTCTCGGCGTAGAAGTTGTCGCTCTGGCGATCCATCGTGCGCACGAGCCAGCGCAGCGCGGGCGACTGCCGAGTCGCGACCACCGCGGAGGACTGGTCGGCCTGCCCGAGCCGTGCCTTGCCTTCCACGCGGATGCCGCGGTCCACGAGCTTCGCGCGGAGCATCTTCGCTGCGGCGAGCGCCGGCCGGCTCGTGATGTGGCCCTTGAAATGCCCGCGGTTGACGATCAGCGCCGAGAGCGGCGGGCACTCGTCCTTGTAGAAGGACGCCTTCCAGCCTGGCCCGACCCGGACCTTGTCGAAGAAGGACTCGTCTCCGAGGATCGCACCCGTCACCCGCGTGATGCCGGCGTTCTCCACCGCGCGTGCAAGGCGGCCGAGATCCGAGCCCGAGAGCGACGGGTCTCCGTAGCCTTTGAGAATCAATTTCCCGTTCCAGACGGAGCCCGACTGGTGCCCCTGCGCGCGGAGCTCCGTGGGAATGGTGTAGCTCGGCCGGAGAATCGAAAGCGCCGACACCGCGACCGGCAGCTTCTCGTTCGACGCCGGTTTGAGCGCGGCGCTCGGGTTCTTCCGGTAGACGTACGCCCGCTTCGAGAGGTCGTAGACGATCGCGCCCGTCTGGCTGCTCGCGACTCCGTCTCCGCGAAGAGCGCGATCGAGGCGTGTCTTCAGCGAGCCGGCCGCCGGCGAAGCCGCGCCGAGAAGGACGAAAGCGGCTGTCAGGAAGACCAGCGCCCGCGTCCAATAGATGGGCCTGAGGCAGTGCGAGGATAGGCCTTCCGGCCCATGAACAGTCTGAGGCCAGGCTCGATAATCGGTCCTGCTCATGGCAGACCTTGCCCCTCTCCTCGAGCGCATCACTGGCTTGCTCACGAACCGGCCCGCCGACCCCGGGAAGCCCTTCGTCACGGAGGTGGAGGATACGTTGACGGACGGATACGCGCGAGCTCTACAGCTCGAGGGCGAGCGCCTGCGCATCGAGCGCCGCATCGCGACGCTCGCGCACAACGCGGACGGAGCTGCGGCGGCCGACGAGCTCAAGACGCTCGCGGCGCGGCTCCGTGACGTCGACGCGGCCATCGACGGGCTCCGCGGCCAGCTCGGCGCCCTCCAGAAGCATTTGGAAGAAGTCCGCGCCGCCGCCTAGGCGCGGCTGACGCCACGGCCGTCCCCTAGGCGCAGATCTCCGTCCAGGTGCTCCCGAGCTCCGAGGTGTCGAAGCGGAAGGCGATCACGGCGTTGGCCCCCTTGGTCTCCGCTTCCTCGACGAGGCGCTCGGTGGCGTGCACCCGGCCTTCGGCCAGCATCTTCGTCATGCCCTTGAGCTCGCCGCCGACGAGCGACTTGAACGATGCCCCGATCTGGGAGCCGACGTTCCGCGAGCGGACGGTCAGGCCGAACACCTCGCCCAGCACCTCGTCGATCCGGTAGCCCGGCAGGTCGTTCATGGTGCTGATGATCATCTAGACGATCCCGCTGCGGACCGCATAGACGGCGGCCTGGATGCGGTTCTCGATCTGCAGCTTCATGAGGATGTTCGAGATGTGGTTCTTGACCGTCTTCGGGCTGATGAAGAGCTCGCGGGCGATCTGCGCGTTGTCCTTGCCGTTGGCGATGAGCTTCAACACCTCGAGCTCCCGATCGGAGAGCTCGGCGCGGATCGTCTCGGCCGCGTCCGCGTCCTTCGACTGCGCCCGCAGCCGCTGCAGCACCTTCGCGGCGATCTGCGGCGAGATGAGCGACTCCCCCTCGGAGGCCGCTCTGATCCCGGCGATCAGCTCCTGAATCGACGAGTCCTTGAGCAGGTAGCCGCACGCGCCCGCCATGACGGCGTTCATTACATCGTCGTCGTCCGCGGAGATGGTCAGGACGACTACGCGGCTGAGCGGCGCGAGGCTCGACAGGCGCCGCGTCGTCTCGACCCCGCCGGCACCCGGCATGTTCAGATCCATGATCACGACGTCGGGCGCGAGGTCGGAGGCGAGGCGGATGGCGTTCTCGCCGTTCTCGGCCTCTCCTACGACGTTGACGCCCTCCTCCTCCAGCAGGTTGCGCAGCCCGGTGCGGAACAGGTCGTGGTCGTCGACCACGAGCACGCGCAGCTCGTCGAGCCCTTTCGTGCCTGGTGGATCCCCCTGTTCCGCGCTCGCGCTCAACGCCCCTCCTTGCGCCTCAGACGGGCAGTGTAGTCACTTTCGGCCGCGCTCAGTGCAGCGTGATGGTGACCGTCTTTCGCCCCCATGCGAGCGCGTCTGCGCAGGACTCGAACCAGACGTCGATGGTGCGGCCCTTCACCGCGGAGCCCGTGTCCGCGGCGACGCCCTCTCCGTAGCCCGGAACGAACATGTGGGTGCCGAGCGGGATGACGCTCGGGTCGACCGCCACGACTCCCGGGCTCGTCGGGACGCCGGTGGCGGTGTTTCCCTTCAGGCAATAGCCGGTCGAGGAGACGGTCATCTTCGACCCGTTGGCGGGAGGCGCCGGCGGGACGGCCGTGCCCCCGGTGTTGTCGCTGAGCTGGTTCGACTGCTCGGATGCGGCGGTCGCTTGCGCGGTCAGCTTGGAGATCTGAGCCTGGTTGAGCTCTTGCTGGTGGCGGAGCCCGGCGAGATACGAGGCCTTCGCGTCGCGCGCGGCGGCGACTGCGGCGCGCGTCGAGCGCGCGTCCGCGAGCAGGCCCTTGAGCTCCGTCTCGCGCGCCGCGAGCTGCGCGGAGGCTGCGCGGAGCGCAAGCTTGGCCCGCGCGAGCTGCGAGATGATCTCCTTGTCCTGGGTCGCAAGGCGGTTGAGGCCGTCGAGCGCGGACACGATCTCGTCGAGGGACTGCGCGCCGAGGAGCACGGCCAGAGGATCGACATCCCCTTCGACGTAGAGCTGCCGCAGCCGCGCGGCGAGCTGGGACTGGGCCGCCTGGAAGCTGGAGCGCGCGATCTCGAGGTGCTTCCGCGCGGCTTCGCGCTGTGCCTGCACCTCCGCGCTTCGCGCTTCCAGCGCGGTGACCCGCCGCTCCGCCTGTGAGAGGCGCGTTTCGAGGGAGTAGAGCTCGAGGAGGGCCCGCTGCGAGCTCGCAGCGAGGCTCTCGTTCGCGGTTAGCAGGCCCGCGACCCGGTCCCGACCTGCAGGGTTCTCGGCCCGTGCCCACGTCGCGGCGACGAGGAGGGCGATCATGGCCAGGCAAAAGACCGCGAGCCGAGCCGGACGCTTGTGGCAACTCGCCCGCACGAGTCCGGCACCCTAACACGGCCCCGCAAAAGCCCGTTGCAATACGGAACACCACTGTTTGCGCCTCGTCGTGAGGCCCTGTTACCATGCCCGGCTTGTGACCGCGGCGCGACCCCCAGCCTGCGCTTGCGTCGACCCCGTCTAGGCGGTTCTTATCCGAGCGACTCCAAGACACTCGTTCTTTTTCGCGCTTCTGAGCGCCCTCGTCGCGGCCTCCTATTTTGCCGCCGGGGCGAGCGCCTCCCCAAGTGTCCAGTCGAAGCAGGCGGAGGCCAAGCAAGTCCTCGCAGAGATCCAAGCCATCGACGCGAACCTCGAGCACGTGATCGAGTCGTACAACGCGGCGCAGATCAAGCTCGACTCGATCGAGGCCGAGCTGCGCGTGAACGAGAACCGTCTGGCCGTGGCGAAGGCCAACTTCAAGCAGGCCGAGTCGTTCCTCTCAGCGCGGCTCGTCTCGCTCTACACCTCGGGTGAGCAGAGCGCGCTCGAGGTGCTCCTCGGCTCGGCGAGCCTGGACGACCTGCTGGAGCGAGTGGATGCGGTCAACCGCCTCTCCGAGCAGGACTCCCGGATCGTCAACGAAGTGAAGACGTTCCGCGCCGAGATCAAGGAACGCGAGGCGAAGCTGACGATGGCCCGCTCCGAGCAGCAGCGGATCGTGGCCGAGCGCGCGGCCAAGCGCGATCAGATCCGCAGTCAGCTGGCCGAGCGGCAGCACCTTCTTTCGAGCATCAAGGATGAGATCGCCAGGATGCAGGCGGCCGAGCGCCGACAGCAGCAGCAGCTGGCCGACCAGGCACAGACAAGGGTCTCGAACGACTTCGGCGGCAACCCGGCCGGCCACTACAGCGGCGTCGTCGGTATCGCGATGCAGTACCTGGGCGTGCCCTACGTCTGGGGCGGCGCCTCGCCGAGCGGCTTCGACTGCTCCGGCTTCACGATGTACGTCTTCGCCAAGGTCGGCGTCTCGCTCCCCCACAACGCTGCCATGCAATACGGCTACGGGAGCGCCGTCTCGAGGGAGAACCTGGCGCCCGGCGACCTCGTCTTCTTCAACGGGCTCGGGCATGTCGGCCTCTACATCGGCGGGGGCCAGTTCATCCACGCGCCCCACACCGGCGATGTGGTGAAGATCTCCAGCCTGTCCGAGTCCTGGTACGCGTCGACCTACGTCGGCGCGCGCAGGCTCTAGCTCGCTCGCCGTAGGCGCACGCGCGTTCCGCCTCTGACGGACGCGAACTCGACCTCGTCGACCAGGGCGAGCATCAGGGGGATTCCGCGCCCGCTTTCGCCCTCGCGCTCGGGATCGGGCCCGAAGGAGGGCTCGAACCTGCCTCGGTCGGTCACTTCGACCTCGACCGCGCTCTCACCGCCGGCGATCGCGACCTCGACGGAGTGGCGGCTCGGCGCTCCCTTGATCGCGTTCGTGACGGCCTCCGTCGCCGCCACTTTGAGGTCAAAGGTCGCCTCAGACGTCAGGTTGCTCGCCCGAGCGATGCAGTCGAGCGCTTGGCGGAGCTTCGACGTTGCCCCTGGCTCGTTGCAAAGCTCTAGCCGGATTGTTCTTTCAGCGTGTTCCATGCCCTTCCGCGTGGCACCGCCTCCGCGCGGTTAACCTCCCCGTATGGCTTGAAAACGTGGTTTTTAGGTTTTTTCAGTCGCCTTAAATTCAACGGTCGGGCGCCGGGGAGGGTTGCGGCCCGGGGCGGAGAATGTAAGAGGCCCCTCGGCTAGGCTTAGACACCTATGCGCACGATCTGGAACGGATCCATCAACTTCGGCCTCGTCAACATCCCGATCGGGTTGGCCGTGGCCCAGCAGCGGAAGGACACGTCCTTCCGCACCCTGCACCGCGAGTGCGGGACGCCGATCAAGCAGAAGCGCTACTGCCCGTTCCACGAGCGCGACGTCGAGGCCGACGAGCTCGTCAAGGGCTGGGAGTTCGCGAAGGGCCAGTTCGTGATGGTGGAGGAGTCCGACCTGGAGGCGGTCGCGCTGCAGCGCTCGCAATCCATCGACATCCTCCGCTTCGTCCCGATCGAGCAGGTCGATCCCATCTACTTCGACCGCGCCTACTACCTCGCGCCGGCGGACGCCGAGGCGCAGCGCCGCCCGTACGTGCTGCTTCTTCGAGCCATGCAGGACGCGAAGATGGCCGCGGTCGGCAAGTTCGTGCTCTGGGGCAAGGAGAACCTCTGCCTCATCCGGCCGCTCGGCGACTCACTCGCGCTCGAGACGCTCTACTACGCCGAGGACGTGCGCGCCCGCGAGGAGATCGACGCGTCAGTCGGCGAGATCGACGTCAAGGGCCCGGAGCTCGAAATGGCCAGGCAGCTGGTCGAGAGCCTCGTCGGCGACTTCGATCCCGAGGAGTACGAGAACGAGTACCGCAACGACCTGCGGGCGATGCTCGAGGCCAAGCTCGAGGGCAAGGAGATCGTCGCGCCCGAGCCGGCGAAGGAAGCGCCTGTAGTCGACCTCATGGAGGCGCTCAAGCAGAGCGTCGCCCAGGCGCGCAAGGACAAGCCGGCGGCCGCGAAGACGAAGGCCAAGCCGAAGAACGCCGCGGCTCCGAAGAAGCGCGCCGCCGCCCGCTAGCGGCCGGATTTAAACTTTCGAGCGCGCGTCGCATACTCGGGCGCGTGACAGGGAGGGTGCTCGTCGTTGCGCTGCTCGCGGCCGCGGTCTTTGCGCTTGCGGCTCCCGGCTTCGCCGCCGCGGCCTGCCAGCAGTGGACGGGCGCTCCGCCGCCGTCGCCGGGCACGCAGAGCAACGAGCTGAGCGACGTGGCGGTTCTCGGTCCGTGTAATGCCTACGCGGTCGGCAATTTCAACAGCGGATCGGGGGACACCGCGTTGCTGGAGCGCTACAGCGGATCCGGATGGCGGCGGGTCACGATCCCGACGCCGGGAACCGTGAGCAGGCTCCTCAGCGATCTCCGGTCCGAGTGCGGCGGATGGTCCGGTTCCATCGGATCACTCGCAGTGGGAGCCTTGCGTGCAGACAGCCGAGTGGCCTCGGTGCCCACCCGGCTCAGCGCCCGAGCAATCTCATGAGCGCGGGAACGAGCAACGCACGAACGATCGTGGCGTCGATCAGAACGCCCGCGGCTGAGGCAAGCTTGAGCTCTTGGTCATGATGATCTCGGAGGTGACAAGGCACCGAGAGCGACCGCTAACAGGAGCGCAGCCGCAGTGACGATCCGTCCCCGTTCGCTTGAGGCCGACCGCCTCCATCTTAGATTTTCAAGCCCGTTTGCTATGACTTCGAGCGACCTTGGCCGCGATCGTCAGCGAGATCAAGGACAGCCCACTTCAGGCTTCAAAGCCGAATACCGATTGGTGCGGATCGCCGCCGGCCGCGAGTAGTTGTGGTTCCGGCGACGGCGATCGATCTGATCCCCTGGAAAAGCAGGACACGAAGCCTTATTTTCGTGCGGGTATGCGTGACGAAGGGACGAACTCACCGTGGACGAAGTAGCCGCGGTCCTCGCGATCTTCGCCTCCGCGTCGTTCGCCCTCGCCGCAACGCTCTGGCAGCGCGCAACCATGGGTTCCGACGTGGCGGGCGGAAGCCCAAAGGCGCTCGCCTCGCTCCTGACCAACAAGGTATGGCTCGTGGGCCTGGGCGCTCAGATGGTCGGCGTCGTGCTCCAGGCAGCAGCTCTCGACCGTGGGCGAGTCGCCATCATCCAGCCCCTGCTCGTGACCACGGTCATCTGGGCGATGCCGCTCGGGTACTTCCTGACGAACCAGACGATCACCCGGCGCCACATACTCGGCGCGGCAGTCGTGGTGGCGGGACTCGCCATCTTCGCGAGCTTCGGAGACCCGGCCGGTGGTGTGGACAACGCGCCGGGCTCGGCGTGGCTGTCCGCCTTTGTCATCCTCGGAGCAACCTGCGCCTGCCTGCTCCTTTTCGGGCACCGAGGTGACCTCTCCGCTCAGGCGGCGGTCTACGGGACGATCGCCGGGATCATGTACGGGGTGTCCGCAACCTTGATGAAGCCCGTGGTGGAGCAGCTTCATTCGGACGGCGTGGCGAGCGTCCTCGAGGGCTGGGAGCTCTGGGTGATGGCGATCGGCGGCCTCGGCGGCTTCTACATCCAGCAGATCTCTTTGGCGACCGGCAAGCTCGTCACGTCGGTGGCAACCGTCTCGGTGACCAACCCGGTGGTGAGCGTGCTGCTCGGCGTGCTCGTGCTGGAGGAGCGACTCGATCAGCCCCCTGCCTGGCACGTTGTGCTCGCCATACTCGGCCTCGCGCTCGCGCTCTTCGGCGCCGTGCTGATCGCGTCCGTATCCGAGGGCGCGCGGGAAGCCGAAGAGGCGACCGATCCTTCTGCCGCCCCTCCCCACCCCCAGCCGGCCTAGCGGCTCAGACCCCCTCCACCGGCGAGGTGCCGATCCAGATCGCCGTGCCGAGGAAAATGAGCCACCCGAGCGCGAGAAGCGCCTCGCGCTGTCTTTCCTCGTGGAGCTTCGTCGAGATCCCGGCGAAGAAAAGCGCCGCAGCGAGCATGACCACCGCGAGGACGTAGTTGTCGGCACGCTGGTTGGCGGACTCGGCTTCGTCCGAGTGCCGGCCTGCCTGCGCGTTGAGCTCGGAGCTCCGGACTGACTCGGACACGCGGTACTCCGGCATCGCGAACGGAGTCAGCGGCGCGTCCGGGTTGGTGAACGGCTTCGTCGCGAGCCAGGCGTCGAACGCGGGCTCGAACTCCGGCCGGAAGCGGCGGCGGTAGAACTCGGCGAGCTCGTCATCCCCCATGAGGCGCGCATCGGTCCACTGGACGAATGTGGCGATATCCACCTGAGTCAGCTGGCCGGCGTGCGTGGCCGCTTCGGACGACTCGATGCGCGCTGCCGTCGCCTTGCTCGTGCTCACGGCTTGCTCGCCCCTCCAGCGGGTGGACTGGTACGTGCTCCACGCCGTCGCGAGCGCCGCGAAGGCGAGCAGGATCGTCGCGAACAGCTCGACCCAGTGCTGCCTTGTACTCGTGGCCTCGGTCAACTGAAGACGTTGACCGCGCGGGCGATCACGAGTCCAACGACCGTCAGTGAGATCAGCGACTGCAGCGCCATCGTGAGCTTCGCCCACCAGGCCATAGGCATGACATCCGTCGGGCTGAACGCGGTGGACGTCGTCAAACCGAGGATGAGGTAGTCGACGTACTGGGGGCGCCAGCCGGGCGGTGCGAGCTCGGGGCTCATCTGCTGCGTGAAGGCGAAGTCCAGGTAGGGCCGCTCACCCTGGTAGCGGGCGAGCGGCCCGCCGCTGTCCATGAGCCAGTAGAAGAGGCTGAAGACGAGGACGTTGCCGAGCCAGATCACTGCTCCCGAGGCGAGCAGGTTGCTCGCGGACTCAGTTACCTTCGTGCCTTCGACCAGGTCGACGATCAGCTTGACCGTCGAGGCCAGCGCCGCGCAGCCGAGCAGGCTCACGAGTCCGATCGCGAGCCGCCTGAGCCAGCGCCTGTGGCCACTCACCCGCGCCGGGTCGGTCGCGAGAAGGACGATCAGCAGGCCGATCTCGACCGCCGGGACGAGCCATTCTGGCCCAAGCGAGGAGCGTTGCGGGACTGCTATCCGCAGGACGACTGACACCGCGATGAAAAAGGCGAGCGTGGCGACGATCGGCCAGCGCGGCTCGAGGACGAGGCGCTCCTCGCGTTCCGATGCCGCCGTCGTCACGCGGGGCTCGCGGTCGCCGGGCGGGCACTTTGAGTGCCCGGGTCGATGCTGCGCACGTTCTCGGCCTGGTACTCGGCCAGCAGTTCCTTCTCGCGCTCGAAACGGGGGAAGAAGGCCGCGACGACGCCCGCGCCGACGAGCACGGCGAGGATCCCGGCCAGGTACGCCCATTGGTCTCCCTGCAAAAACGCGGTCTTCGCGGCCACGGTGATCTGGCTGGCGTCCTGCGGGTACTGCTGGGCGACGGCCTCCGCACCGTCGAACGACTTCGTCAACTCGCCTGCGACATTTTCCGAGATGTACGTGCTCGAGGATGCGACCGCCGCCGACGCGGCCGAAACGTAGCCGGCGGTCAAAAGCGCGCCGAAGATCGACTGCATCACGGCGCCGCCGAGATCGCGTTGGAGGTCGGCGGTTCCCGACGCCATACCCGCGCGACGGACAGGCACGCATCCGGTCAGCGAATGCGAAGCCGGCGTTCCGGCGAGCCCGACTCCGATGCCGACGAGCGCGTACCCGAGCCCAACCTTCCAGTACGCAATGTCCTCCTTCCAGAGCAACAGCATCGTGAGGAAGCCGAGGAGGACAAAGACGTAGCCGAAAAGAAGGGTGAACCGGGCGCCGCGCACCTCGACGAGCTTCGCCGAGCGGGGCGCGACGAGCACCATGAAAACCGCCGCCGGAAGGATCGAAAGCCCGGCTTCCAGCGTGGAGTAGCCAAGCACGTTCTGGAGGAACTGCTGGCCGATGAACATGGCGCCCATCAACGAGCCGAAGACGATGATGCCGGCGCAGGCAGCAACCCAGAACGGCGGGCGCGCGGCAACGTCCAGGTCGTAGAGCGGGTTCGGAGCCCGTCGCTGGCGTATGTAGAAGAACACGAGCGCGAGAAGCGAGACGAGAGCGAGCACGATCGTGATCGTGCCCTTGTTGGGCACCGGCGCGAAGTTGATCGAGAGGATGAGCGCGCCGACGAGGACGAGGGACAGGACTCCCCCAAAGTTGTCGACGGGCTCTGTGCCCTCGTTCACGTGGGAGGGAACGAGCAGCATTGCCATGACGATTGCGACCACGGCGAGTGGAAGCGTCAAGAGGAAAACCGAGCCCCACCAGAAGTGCTCGAGGAGAAGCCCGGACAAGAGCGGCCCGAGCGCGGCGATCGCGCCGCCGATGCCCGACCACAGGGCGATCGCCTTCGTCCTTCCGGGCCCCGTCCAGAGCGCGGTGATCAGGGCAAGCGTCGTCGGGTACGCCATGCCGGCGGCGATGCCGCCACCGATCCGGGCGAAGATCAGCACGATGTCCGAGGGCGCCCAGGCGGCGACGAGCGAAGCCGGGATCGCCAACACGGTGCCGGCAACGAGCATGAGCTTGCGGCCGTAGCGGTCTCCGAGCGCGCCGAGCCAAAGCACAGAGCAGGCGAGACCGAGCGAGTATCCGACTGCCACGAGATCGAGCGCCGTCTGGCTCGAGTCGAAGTGCGCGCCAATGGAGGGTAGCGCGACGTTCGCCACCGCCAGGTTCAGGTTCGCCACCGCTGCGACGAGGATGAGCGCCGTCAGGACCAGCCCGCCGCGCTCGGGCGCGCCCATCCCCTGCTCGTCGCGAACTGCGCTCATCGGTCCACCCTAATTCGCGGGCACGAATCGGGAAACCGGAGACCTGGTTACGCCGAACGAGACGATCCCCAAGGCAACGGCAATTCCCGCACTGATCCCGTAGATCGTCGCAAGCGAGACGCCGTGGTCGAGAAGCGGGCCGACTCCGAAGGCCGCGACCCCGTAGCCGAACTGGTAGAAGGCGATCACTCCTCCTGCAAGGCCGGCCGCAAAGGCCGAGAGCTCATCCTGCCCGAACCCGATCGTGAGCGGCAGGAGCGCCGAGCACCCCAGGCCGGCTATGCCAAACGCCATGATTCCCGCCGAAGTCGACCCATCTGGCAGGAGGGAGATGACAACGAAGATGACGGCCAGCAAGAACGGGAGGACGTGGTACGTGGTGCGCAACGGGAGCCAGCGGTCGACCGCTGTGAAGGCGACACGTCCAACCGTCACCATTGCCCAGAAGGTGGTCAGCGCGACCGCGGCCGTCGTCGTCGAGGCGCCAAGCTCGCTCGTCATGTCGAGCTGGGACCAGTTTCCGTTTACTGTCTCGCATATCCCGTAGAGCGCGGCAAAGGCCGCATACACCCAGAACCGGCCAGGGATTCCAGTCGTTGATGGGGCCCTCCCGGCGGTCGGCAGGGCTCCAGCCTGCAGAGGGAGCGGCAAGCTCCTCAACACCAGGATGGCGAGGAGAACCGCGGAGGTGAGCGGAAGGCCCCACCAGAAGCCGAGCCCGACGAAGATCGCCGCGAAGACCGGCGCGAGCGCAGTTCCAAGTCCAAGGAGGGCATTCAGGACAAGCACCGACGATGCGAAGCCCTCGGGATGGAAGGCCGCCGTCAGGGTGTTCAACACCGGGACAGTCAGGCCGAAGCCCGCGCCGAGAAAGGCCGTCGCCAGAAGGAGAACTGGAAACGCGACGGATGTGTTCGACTCGAAGAATTGGCTGAGGATGAGCAGGGCCATCGAGGCCAGCCCGAAGCAGAGGCCAGCAACGTAGATCTGCTTCGTGCCCCGCCGGTTCGTGAGCGAGGCGGCGAGCAGTGACGCTGTGATCGCCGTCGCCACCTGCGGGAGGAAGAGCAGCCCGTACTGCGTGTTCGAAAGGTCGTACTCGTCGGGGTCCGTGAAGATCGTGCTCGCAGCAGGAAACGTCACGAGCACGACTCCCTGGACGGCCCCGGCGGCGTAGACGATGGAGTTCTCGGCACGGGTGGCCACGTCGCCCGCGAGTTTCGTGCATCGCTAGGTGAGCACGCAGCCGATGCCGGGGTTCACCTGGGTGAACGTCTCGTGTCAGCTATGAGCGGACCGGCTAGATCTCAACCCGAGACCAGCCGAACGACTGCGTCGATGAGGATCAACACGCCTAACGCGAGCGCGAACGCGAACGTCATGAGCTCTTCGTTTGCCGTGATCCAGGCCTTCGCGCGCTCGATCGCGTCGCCCGCACGTGATCCCAAGACGATGTAGACCGCCACCGGAATCGAGACCACGAGAGTCGAAACGGTCACGTAGAGGACCGCGAGACCAACGTTCTCGGCCGAAGTCATGTTGTCGAGAGCGATCGTGGCGGCGGCGAGGATCGTGATCGCGAAGCGCTTCGCCCCGACGCCCAAGGGCATGCCGATGGCGAACGCAGCCGGTGGGCTCAGGCGGGACAGCCTCGCGAACAACGCCTCCGTCCGGGGGGAGCTATCGGGCTTCCGGGGGTGATGAGGAGGTCGTGCGCGTGCGGCGATGAAGAGCAACACTGCACCGGCTCCGAGCTCGAGGTAGGCCGTCGCGGCGTGGTGCCCGCTTTCGCTCAGCGCGGAGCCGATGAAGAACGCAATGACAAACGTGAGGATCTGGGCGCTGACGAACGCGACGCCGAACGCGGCGCCGTTGGCGCGGCCCCGGCCGCTGCTGACCACGACGAGAGTCGCCAGGAGCGTGACCGGGCTGGCGGTGGCCAGAAGGCCGTAGGCGAAGATTCGCGCTGCGTCGTGCATGATCCGTCCGCATTGCTCGGTGAGCGGAGGCGCCCTTACGAGGGAGGTCTCGAACCGATCGGATTATGGCGCGGTCGGCGGTGATTGAAAGTGCCCCGCTCCTTCGAAGCCCACTGAGTCGTCAGATGACGCCCGTTTGGCGCGCCGTCTCGACCGCCTCGGCGCGTGAAGAGACGCCGAGCTTTCGATAGATCGACCTCGTGTGGCTGTGAATCGTGTTGTGCGAAAGGTAGAGCTCCCGGCCGATATCTCGCTCGGACAAAGTTCCCCTGAGCATTCGCAGCACGATCAGCTCGCGCTCGCTCAAGGTCAGGCCCCGCCGGCCTGCAGTTCCGTTTGGCTCCGGCTGCGCCTTCGAAGCGTGCTCGACGGCTTCTGCCATCGTTCCGTGCTCGCGGTGCCAGGTCTCTGCCCGGCGGTGGAGCGCCGGCGCGAGCCCGGGCTCGCGCCGCTCGAGCTCGACGCGAAGAAGCTGGGCGAAGAGCTGGTGGAACCGATACCACTCACGTCGATCGTCGAGCGGGACGAGAAAGAGGTTCGTTCGAGAGAGCTCGTGCAGTCGCTCCGAGCTTCCGCTGCACCCGAGCAAGGCGTCGCAGAGAGGTCCGCTTATCCTGCCGAGGACCGAGGAGCGCAGCATCAGCGTCTGAGTCTCCGCGTCGTGCGCGTTCAGCACCTCGTCGACGAGGAAGTCGACCACATGTCGGTTCTCGCCGCTGAACTTGCTCACGAACTCATGGCGATCCTCAACGGTCTGAAGCGTCAGTGCGGCCAGGTAGACGCCGGCCGGCCAGCCCTCAGTGCGGTCGACGAGGGCTTCGACGTCCTCACGTCGGAGATTCAGCCGGAGGCGGTCGTTCAAGAGGACATCGGCCTCGTCGGGAGTGAATGCGAGCTCGGCCGCACGAAGCTCGAGGAGCTCACCGCGGGCGCGCAGCGCAGCAAGGGAAAGACCAGGCTCGCTCCGCGTCGAGATGACGAGCCTGAAGGTCGAGGAAACGTGGTCGATGAACCACGCGACGGTGTCGCGGGCTGGGCCGTTTGCGAGGCGGTGGAAATCGTCCAGGACGAGACCGGCGTCGCCGAACGAAGCAAGCGCGTTGATCAGATTCGGCAGCACGACGTCCACGATGCGGGCCGCCCCCAGCTGCTCGGGCGAAGGCGTGCCCTCGAGCTCCGGACACGCGTCTCGGAGCGCGGCGATCACGTATGACCAGAACACCACCGGGTCGTCGTCGCCTTCGTCAAGGGCGAGCCATGCCACCGGCGCTTCCGGCGATCCGAGCGCACACCACTCCGCGAGCAGCGTCGTCTTGCCGTAGCCCGCCGGAGCGGCCACGACGGTCAGCTTGGTGCCCACAGGCGCTTGAAGTCCCACGAGGAGACGATCGCGCACGATCGTTCCCTGCCTCCCGGTCGGAGACAGCAGCTTCGTCGTCAGCAGCGGCGGTGGACGAGCCGGCTGTCGAAGCGCTTCCCCCCCGTGCAGGGTCACGCCCATCTCTTCTAAAGGCTAGCCCGCCTTCCATTTCCTGGCATACGTCGTTCGGCCGAAATCCGCCCAGGACACTCGCTGGATGCAATGTGAAAGTACGGTGAAGAGCACCGCCGAAATGCGGCAGGGTACGCGGTCCACCTAGGTGAATCTCTGCCGCGGCCTCGCCGCTCACCTAGTTCTGAGTCACGCTCGCCGAACGATGAAGGAAAGGGCGATGTACCGGATCGTCGTTCGTGGAGAGCTCGACGACCGGTTCGCCTACCTCTTCAACGGCATGCGGATGGAACGGATCGAAGGCACGACAGTTCTGAACGGGCCGGTTCTGGACCAGGCGCAGCTGCATGGGTTCATCGAACGGATCGAGGAGCTCGGGCTCGAGCTTCTGAGCCTTGAGCAGGTCGTTCGGCCCTTTCGTTCCCGAGACTGGGCCGCGACTACATGAAAGGGATGAACGTGACTGCTGACGCACCAGCCGCAACCCCGGCGGCCCAGCCTCCGCAACTCGAAGGCCGGCCGGCGGACCGCCTCGTCATATTCGGGATCACTGGGGACCTCGCGAAGGTGATGACGTTCCGGTCGCTCTACCGGCTCGAGCGGCGCGGGCTCTTGGACTGCCCGATCGTCGGCGTGGCGGTCGACGATTGGAACGTCGACCAGCTCGTCGAGCGCGCGCGAGAATCGATCGTCAGCACGGGCGAGGAGCTCGACGAAGGCGTATTCATGCGCCTCGCCGAACGCTTCTCGTACGTCTCAGGCGACTTCGCGGACGACCAGACCTACGGTCGCGTGGCCGAGGCGCTCGAGGGCGCGACGCTGCCCGTCTTCTACCTCGAGATCCCTCCTTTCCTCTTCGGCCGGGTCGTAAAAGGGCTCGCCGATGCAGGCCTGACTAGGAACGCCCGCGTCGTGGTTGAGAAGCCATTCGGCCACGATCTCGAGTCCGCGCGCTCGCTTGCGGACGAGCTCCACGCGCTGATCGACGAGTCCCAGCTCTTCCGGATCGACCACTACCTCGGAAAGATGGGCATCGACGAGATCATCTACCTGCGGTTCGCGAACGCCATGTTCGAGCCGATCTGGAACCGCAACTACGTCGCCTCGGTCCAGATCACGATGGCCGAGGACTTCGGCGTCGAGGACAGGGGCCACTTCTACGATCCGGTCGGAGCGCTCCGCGACGTCGTCGTGAACCACCTGATGCAGGTCGTCTCGCTCGCCGCGATGGAAGCCCCGGCGCGAGGCGACCCGCAGACCATCAAAGACGCCCAGGTGGGGCTCTTCCGTGCGGTCAAGGAAGCGGACCCGTCGCACTACGTGCGCGGCCAGTACGAGGGCTATCTGTCGATCGACGGCGTCGCGTCCGACTCGACCACCGAGAGCTACGTCGCCCTGCGCCTCGAGATCGAGAATTGGCGCTGGGCCGGCGTGCCTTTCTTCATCCGCGCGGGAAAGTGCCTCCCCGTCACGCAGACCGAGCTCAGACTCGTGTTCAAGCGGCCGCCTCATCTCGGCTTCAAAGCATTCGACAAGTCCATGGAGCCGAACCAGCTCGTCGTAAAGCTCGACCCGTCGACCGGCCTTCGCACCGAGCTCGAGGCTCACCGGGCGGATGGACCCGGACAGGTTCACATGGATCTCGAGTTCTCCGAGCAAGGGGGCGAGGGTGCCACGCCGTACGAGGTCCTCCTCCACGCTGCTCTCGTCGGCCAGAGCATCCGCTTCACCCGGCAGGACGCGGTCGAAGAGACGTGGCGCGTCTTTCAGCCTTTGCTCGACTCGCCCCCACCGGTTCAGCCCTACGCGCCGGGCTCCTGGGGCCCGGACGAGGCGAACCAACTCCTGTCCGGCTATGGCAGCTGGCGCGGACCGTGGGTCACGTCATGAGCACCGGGGCCACCACCCAGCCCGCCCCCCAGAGCGCCGCTGCCCCGTCGCCGTTCCCGCCCATCGCGGACTACGCGTTCCTGTCCAATTGCCACACGGGCGCGCTCGTCGCGGCGGACGGAGCGATCGACTGGCTCTGCTTCCCGAGCTTCGACGCGCCGAGTGTCTTTGGAAACCTGCTCGACCGCCAGGCCGGCTTCTTCCGCTTCGCGCCGTTCGGCATCAATCACCCGACGGCGCGCGCTTATGAGCCTGGCACCAACGTCCTCTTGACGACCTGGAAAACGCCATCAGGGTGGATCCAGGTGCGTGACGCCTTGACCATCGGCCCATGGGATCACGAGGACAAGGTGACGCCACACACGCGCCCCCCGGCCGACGACGACGCCGATCACATGCTCGTCCGCACGATCGAGTGCATCGAGGGGCACGTCGAGATCGAGCTCCTGTGCGAGCCAGCGTTCGACTACGGCCGTTCGGAGGCGGAGTGGACGGTGGCCGACGGCGACCCCACCTCCGCAGACGCGACGGGAGCGGGCCAAACCTTCCGCCTGAAGTCCGATCTCGCGCTCGGGATCGAGGGCGACCACGTGCGCGGCCGCCACGTCCTCCAAGCGGGCGAGCGCGCCTACTGCGCCCTTTCTTGGGCCGAAGGGCTCGCAGCCCCCGACAACTTCGAGGAAGCCGAGCAGCGGATCGCGGCCACGATTCGGTATTGGCGCGCGTGGCTCAGCACGGCTCGGATCCCCGATCACCGGCTGCGCGACCCGATTCAGCGCTCGGCCCTCACGATCAAGGGGCTCACCTACATGCCCACGGGGGCAACCGTGGCTGCGCTCACGACGTCGCTGCCGGAAACCCCGGGCGGAGAGCGAAACTGGGACTACCGCTACACCTGGATCCGAGACACGACCTTCACGCTCCAGGCGCTCCACTTCCTCAACCTCAACTGGGAAGCGGACGAGTTCATGGAGTTCGTCGGCGACCTCGAGGCTACCGAGGACGGTTCGCTCCAGATCATGTACGGGATCGACGGGCGGCGCGACCTGACCGAGTCGACCCTGGACGCGCTCACCGGGTACGCGGGCGCAAAGCCTGTGCGGATCGGGAACGGCGCTTTCGACCAACGCCAGAACGACGTCTTCGGCGCGGTCCTCGACTCCATCCTCCTGCACACGCGCCACAGCGGGCGCCTCCCCAGGAGGCTCTGGCCGATCGTGCAGACGCAGGCCGAGTGCGCAACGGGCGTCTGGCAGAACCCGGACCAGGGGATTTGGGAGGCGCGCGGCAAGCCACAGCACTACGTCTCGTCAAAGCTCATGTGCTGGGTCGCGCTCGACCGCGCTGCTCAGCTGGCGGAGATCCGCGGCGACCCCGAGCTTCAGGCCAAGTGGCGTGGCGTCGCGGACGAGATCCACGCCGACATCATGGAGCACGGCGTCAAGGACGGAGTGCTTCGACAGCACTACGAGACGGAAGCGCTCGACGCCTCCACACTGCTCGCGGCGATCTTCGGATTCCTTCCGGAAAGCGACGAGACCTTGAAGACGTCGGTGAAGGCGATCGCCGAGGAGCTCACCGAGGACGGCTTTGTCCTCCGCTACAAGACGGACGAGACCGATGACGGGCTCTCCGGCAAGGAGGGCACGTTCCTCATCTGCTCCTTCTGGCTCGTGTCCGCGCTCGCGATCGTCGGCGAGCTGCAGCAGGCGCGCGACCTGATGGAGCGGCTGCTCAGAGTCGCCTCCCCGCTCGGCCTCTACGCAGAGGAGTTCGACGCGGCAACCGGGCGCCACCTCGGCAACTTCCCGCAGGCTTTCTCGCACCTCGCGCTGATCGAGGCCGGCGCGCGGATCATCGTCCCCGAGATGCTCGCGGAGTACTGAGCGGAGACTTCGAATGAGCGCGGCCTCCACAGCGGGAGTGATTCGCAGCACTATTCCGGCGCGCCTCGACCGCCTGCGCTGGTCGCCGTTCCATACCAGGATGGTGATCGGGCTCGGGTCGGCGTGGGTCCTCGACGGCCTGCAGATCACGATCGCGAGTTCGGTCACCGGCGTTCTCGTCAAGCCCGACACGCTCGATATGAGCTCCACAGAGGTCGGCTTGATCGCCTCGATCTACCTGATCGGAGAGGTCATCGGGGCACTTGTGTTCGGACGGCTGTCCGACCAGCTCGGGCGCAAGCGGCTGCTGATCCTGACGCTGCTCCTGTACCTCTGCGGCACCGGGCTTGCTGCGTTCACCGTGAATGATGGCGGCTGGCTCTGGCTCGCCTGGTTCTATGGCACGAGGTTGGTCGCGGGGGCGGGGATCGGCGGCCAATACGCGGCGATCAACTCGGCGATCGACGAGATGATGCCGTCCAAGTACCGCGGCCGCGTGGATGTCTGGATCAACGGCACGTACTGGGCCGGCGCGATCCTCGGCTCCCTCGCCTCGCTCGTCTTCCTGAACGCGTTCGCGCCGAACGTCGGCTGGCGGCTCGCGTTTCTGCTCGGGCCGGTACTCGCCCTCATCGTCGTCTTCGTCGGCCGCACGCTTCCGGAGAGCCCCCGCTGGCTCATGACCCACGGCCGCATGGAAGAGGCCGAAAAGGAGATGGCGCGGATCGAAGAAAGCGCGCGCTCGGCCGGCCAGGAGTTGGAGCCGGTCGACGACTCGCAGGCGCTCGAGCTCAAGCCAGAGAAGCGCTACGGCTACGCGCGGTTCCTCGGACTCGTCTTTCGCCAGTACACGAGGCGCGCGATCCTCGGAGCCACGCTGATGATCACGCAGTCGTTCCTGTACAACGCGATCTACTTCACCTACGGGCTCGTGCTCGTCCAGTTCTACGGCGTGAGTGCGGACAAGGTGCCCCTGTACGGGCTCGCCTTCGCGGTCGGCAACCTGTGCGGACCACTCCTACTGGGACCGCTCTTCGACACGGTCGGGCGCAAGCCGATGATCGGGGGCACCTACGTCATCTCGGGCGTCCTCCTTGCCATCAGCGGCCTCCTCTTCCAGCAAGGGCATTTGGACGCGACGACGCAGACCTTCATCTGGATCGTCATCTTCTTCTTTGCCTCTGCCGGCGCGAGCGCCGCCTACCTGACTGTCAGCGAAACTTGGCCGATCGAGATCCGGGCCGAGGCGATCGCCGTCTTCTTCGCGATAGCGCAGATCGTCGGCGCCTTCGGCCCCGCCTTCTACGGCGCGCTCATCGGGGATGGCTCGAGCACGACCGGACTTTTCGTCGGCTACCTGATCGGAGGCGGGATCATGATCCTCGGCGGGATCATCGAGTTCGCCATCGGGATCAAGGCGGAGGGCAAGTCGCTCGAGGACGTCACGAAACCGCTTACGGCGCCGGACGAGCCGCCTCCCCCTGCACCCGCTGTTTCGACCCCAGCCTGAGGAGCTCCCATGGACAGCTATGACGTGATCATCATCGGGACCGGAGCGGGCGGCGGAACGCTGGCCCACCACCTGGCGCCGTCGGGCAAGAAGATCCTGCTCCTGGAGCGAGGCGACTGGCTGCCGCGTGAGCTCTCGAACTGGCTCTCCGAAGACGTCTTCGTCGGCAACCGCTACGTCTCGGAGGACACCTGGTACGACGCGAAGGGCAAGCCCTTCCAGCCCCAGATCCACTATTTCGTCGGCGGTGCGACCAAGCTCTACGGCGCGGCGCTCTACCGTCTCCGCAAGGAGGACTTCGGCGAGCTTCAGCATCACGACGGCATCTCGCCTGCGTGGCCGATCTCCTACGACGAGCTCGAGCCCTATTACACGAAGGCGGAGGAGCTCTACCAGGTGCACGGAGCTCGCGGCGAGGATCCGACCGAGCCCGAGGCGAGCGGCGACTACCCGCATCCTGCCGTGTCGCACGAACCGCGCATCCAGCAGCTCTCCGACGACCTCGCCGCGGCCGGCTACAACCCTTTCCACGCCCCGTGCGGGATCATGCTCGACGAGGCGAACCCGCCCTACTCCAAGTGCATCCGGTGCGCAAACTGCGACGGATTCCCCTGCCTCGTGCACGCGAAGTCGGACGCCGAGGTGATCGCCGTGCGCCCCGCGCTCGAGTACCCGAACGTCACGCTCCTCACGAACGCGAAGGCGGTCAGGCTCGAGACGAACGTTGAGGGGACGGCGGTCACCGGCGTCGTCGTCGAGCACAACGGGGAGACCGAGACCTTCGCGGGCGAGATCGTCGTGGTCTCCTGCGGAGCCGCGAACTCCGCGAGGCTCCTGCTCGACTCGGCGACCGACAAGCATCCGAACGGACTCGCGAACGGCTCCGACCAGGTGGGGCGGAACTTCATGTTCCACGACAGCGCCGCCGTGCTCGCCCTCTCCCGCGAGGAGAATCCGACGACCTACCAGAAGACGCTGGGCCTGAACGACTTCTACTTTGGCGGGAACGGGTTCGACTTCCCGCTTGGCAACGTCCAGATGGTGGGAAAGTCGCAGGCGCCGATGTTCCGCGGCGAGAAGCCGGTCGAGACGAAGCTCGCGCCTCACTGGACGCTCGAGCGCATCGCCCGGCACGCCATCGACTTCTGGCTCTCCACCGAGGACCTGCCGCGACCCGAAAACCGCGTCACCGTCGACCGGGACGGCAAGCTCACCCTGAGGTACAACGAGACGAACTCCGAGGCCAGGAAACGGCTGTACGAGATGGTGAAGTCGATCGTCGGCGAGCTCGACATGAACCCGGGCCACCTGATCCACCGGTTCGCCTACATGAAGAACGACATCCCCGAAGCCGGCTGCGCGCACCAGGCCGGAACCTGCCGCTTCGGCTCCGATCCTGCCGACTCGGTGCTGAACACGGACTGCCGCGCGCACGAGCTCGACAACCTCTACGTCGTCGACACGAGCTTCTTCCCCTCGATCGGAGCCGTGAACCCGGCGCTGACCGCGATGGCGAACGCGCTCCGAGTCGGAGACCACCTGCGGGAGCGGCTCGCAGCCTAATGCCCAATGCCTTTCCTTCCGGCGAACAGATCGAGATACGCGACGGGGATCGGCGGGCGGTCGTCGTCCAGGTCGGCGCCGGACTGCGGTCGTACGCCATCGCCGGCAAGGACGTCCTCGACGGCTACGGCGTCGAGGAGATGGCCCGCTCCGGTCGCGGGCAGGTGCTCATCCCCTGGCCGAACCGGATCCAGGACGGAATGTACAAGTTCCGTGGCACGAAGCATCAGCTGCCGCTCGACGAGATCGAGGCGCGAAACGCGATCCATGGCCTCGTTCGCTGGGTCTCCTGGAGGGCGGCCGAGCGGGAGGACAGCAGGGTTGTCCTCGAGCACGCGCTACGCCCGCAGCCCGGCTATCCGTTCTCCCTCGATCTCCGGCTCGAGTACGCGCTCGCCGAGGAGGCCCTGCGCGTGACGACCACAGCGACCAACGTCGGACGCGACGACTGCCCGTTCGGGAGCGGCATGCACCCCTACCTGACCCTCGGCACTGAGACCGTCGACTCCTTGGTGCTCCAGTCGCCGGGGCGCACGATGCTGCGCACCGACAACCGCGGGATTCCAGTCGACTCGGTGCCCGTTGAAGGCACGGAGTACGACTTCGGGAAGGCGAAGCCGATCGGCGGGACCGAGCTCGACCACGCGTTCACCGACCTCGACCGCGACGCGGACGGCCTTGCGCGCGTCAGGCTGGCCGACCCGGACAACGGGCGGACGGTTTCGCTCTGGGTGGACGAGAGCTACCCCTACTTGCAGCTCTTCACGGGAGATCCTCTTCCGGACGTTGCTCGCCGGAGCATCGCCGTCGAGCCGATGACCTGCGCTCCGAATGCATTTCGCTCGGGAGATGGCCTGCTCATCCTGAAACCGGGCGAGTCCACAACGTCGACCTGGGGCATCGGGCTGTGACCGCCGACGACCTGAACGTGGCGAAGGAGTTCCTCGAGACGCTCGCGGTCGCTGCGAAGACCGGAGAGCGCGACGCACTCCTTCCGTTCCTGGCAGCCGACGTCGCGTGGCTGACGCCGCAGAGCGACCTGAACGGCATTGACGAGGTCAGGGACCGGCTGACCTGGTTGACGCCGAAGCACCGCCTCGACATTGAGTTCGAAGAGACCGGACTGACCGACCTGGGCGAAGGCCGCGTCGTGTCGGACGTCCACGAGATCTACTCGATGCGCGAGAACGGCGAGTTCGCCTATGCACGCGACCGCCGGATCGAGCTGACCATCCGCCAGGGCAAGATCGCCCGCTACGAGATGCGGATCGTGGGCTAGGACGATGAGCGGTGACCGTCCACGCGTGCTCATCCTCGGCGGAGGCTTCGCCGGTGTCGGCGCCGCGCAGAAGCTCGAGAAGGCCGACGCGGACGTCGTGCTCGTTGACCGCCACGACTACCACACCTTTCAGCCGCTCCTGTACCAGCTCGCGACCGGCCTCCTCGAGCAGACCGCCGTCGGCCACTCGCTCCGCGATCTGCTCGAGCGGCAGGAAAACACGAGCGTCCACAAGGCGAGCGTGACGGCCGTCGACCTCGATGCGCGTGAGGTCGCCTTCGAGGGGATCTCGCCGCTCTCCTACGACTACCTCGTCCTCGGTCTTGGCGCCGAGGTCAACTTCTTCGGGACGGAAGGCGCCGCGGAGCACGCATTTCCGATGTACACGCTCCCGAATGCGGTGCGCTTGAAGGACCACCTGCTCGAGCGATGGGAGGCGGCCGAGCGTGACCCGAGCATCGTCGAGGACGGGGCGCTGAACGTCGTCATCGTCGGCGGAGGCCCGACCGGGGTCGAGACGGCCGGCGCGGTCGCAGAGCTCTACCGCGCAGACTTCTCCCGGGACTACCCGTCCCTGCCGCAGGACGAGGCGCGTGTGATCCTCGTCGAGGCCGGGCCGGAGCTCTTCTCCATGTTCAAGCCGAAGCTCCGCGAGTACACGGCAAAGGCGCTCGAGGACCGCACGGTCGAGGTCAGGACCGGGGCGATGGTCGCATCGGTCGCTCCCACTCGCGTGGCACTAAAGTCCGGGGAGGAGCTCAAGGCACACACCCTCGTCTGGGGCGCAGGCCTGCAGGGAAACAGCCTGGTGGAGAGCCTCGGCCTCGAGCTGGAGCGCGGCAATCGGATCGGTGTCAGCCCCGACCTCACGATCCCGGAGCGCCCCGAGGTCTACGCCCTCGGGGATATCGCCGCGATCGTCGATGAAAAGACCGAGCAAGTCCTCCCACAGCTGGGCTCGGTCGCGCTCCAGTCCGGAGAGCACACGGGCGAGCAGATCGCCCGACGGATCGCCGGCAAGGACACGAAGCCGTTCAGGTACAAGGACAAGGGCACGATGGCGGCGATCGGGCGGCGCGCCGCCGTCGTGCAGATGCTGGGCGGAAAGACGATGACCGGGACGAAGGCGCAGCTGGCCTGGGCGACTGTCCACCTCGCGCTGCTGCCTACGAACGAGGACCGAGCCAAAGCAGTCGTCGACTGGGCCGGAGCGACCTTCACCCACCAGCGGGTCGGGCGGATCACGGTGGAGAGCGATTAGAGAGCATGGATTTCGCGTGGATGGCCGTTGACTCCACTCGCCGGTGGTGATGCTCGCTTCGACACTCGAAGCGGCGAGAAGCCAGATGGCGTTCACGCTCGGCTTCCACATCATCCTGGCGTCGCTGGGCGTCGCATTGCCATTCATGATGTTGGTCGCCAATTACCGGGGCCTCCGCCGTGGCGATGCCGACGCGCTCAGGCTCGCCCAACGGTGGTCAAAAGTGGTGGCCGTGACGTTCGCGGTCGGCGCCGTGACCGGAACCGTCCTCTCCTTCGAATTCGGGCTCCTCTGGCCTGCGTTCACCGGACGCTTCGGCGAGGTGTTCGGCGTCCTGTTCGCGATCGAGGGACTCTTCTTCTTCCTCGAGGCGATCTTCATCGCGATCTACATCTTCGGCTGGAAGCACCTCTCAGCGTGGACCCACTTCTGGATGGGCGTGCCGGTCGTGGTCGCGGGTCTCGGTGGCGCCTTTTCGGTCGTGGCCGTCAACTCGTGGATGAACCAACCTCAGGGTTTCTCGCCGACCATGGGCGACGTCACGTCGGTCGAGCCGCTGAAAGTGATCTTCAACCCGGCGGTGCCCTACGAGGTTCCGCACATGATCCTGGCGGCGTACCTCGTCACAGGGTTCCTCGTCGCCTCCATCTACGCGGTTGGAATGCTCCGCGGCCGGCGCGACCGCATTCATCGGCTGGGACTCCTGATCCCACTCACAGTCGCCTGCATCGCCACGCCGATCCAGTTCGCGGTCGGCGACACGGCCGCGCGGGCAATCGCCAAGGACCAGCCGATCAAGTTCGCCGCCATGGAATGCGTCCAGACGACGTCCACGCACGTGACGGAGTACATCGGCGGCAGGTGTACCCCGGACGGCGTGAAGGGCGGCATCGGAATCCCCGGCCTCGACTCGTTTCTTGTCGGATGGAGCACCAGCACGGAGGTCATCGGGCTCGACTCCGTGCCACCCGAGGATCGCCCGCCCTTCAACACCTTGTTGCACTTGTCCTTCGACGCCATGGTGGGAATCTGCACCCTCCTGATCGGACTTGGAATCTGGTTCGGCACCGGCTGGTGGAGGAACAGAGACTTCCCGCAATCGCGCTGGTTCCTCCGCGCGGTCGCCGTCTCTGGAGTGGCCTCGATCATCGCGCTCGAATGTGGATGGATCGTGACCGAGGTCGGGCGCCAGCCGTGGATCGTCTACAACGTCATGCGCACGGAAGACGCGGTGACGCAGGCAAGCGGCGTCTGGGTCACCTTCGTCGCGATCCTTGCGCTCTACGTCGCGCTCGGTGCGACACTTGTTCTGGTGCTGCGTGCTATGTCGCGCCGATGGCGCGACGCCGACGAGAAGGACGTCGAGGTTCCGTACGGCCCCGACGCCGGGCCGCCGGCTGACCTTGCAGGAGCCTCCGGGTGACTCGGGTTGACGCGGTGGCCGTCATGCTCCTGGTCGGCGTGACCATGTACGCCGTCTTCGGCGGCGCGGATTTCGGGGCGGGCCTGTGGAGCCTCCTCGCGGGCACGGGCGAGCGTAGCCGGCGCCCGCGCGAGTTGATCGACTGGGCCATCGGACCGGTCTGGGAGGCCAACCATGTGTGGCTGATCTTCGTGCTGGTAGTCCTTTGGACCGGCTTCTCGTCCGCGTTCGAGGCTGTTTTCTCGACGCTGTTCATCCCGCTCAGCCTCGCCGCGCTCGGGATCGTGTTCCGGGGAGCTGGATTCGCGTTCCACCACAGCGCACGTCGCGCGGGGGGCCGCGCCCTGGCGGCGACGGTATTCGGGCTCGCATCGGTGCTCACCCCCTTTTTCCTGGGAACGGTGGTTGGCGCCGTCGCAGGAGGCCGGGTCCCGGTCGGAAACGCAACAGGAGACGTGGCGACCAGCTGGCTCAATCCGCTTTCGTTGCTGATCGGGGCCCTGTTCGTGGCGACCGGCGCCTACCTCGCCGCTGTCTTTCTGGTCAGCGATGCGCGTCGCGCCGGGGCATCCGACCTCGAGCGGTACTTCTCCACCCGTGCGCTAGCCACCGCCGTGGTGACCGGAGCGCTCGCCGCCGGCGGGCTTGTTCTCCTTCACAGCGAAGCCCGATATATCTTCGACGGCCTCACCGGCGATGGGCTGCCGCTCGTGATCCTTTCACTTCTCTGTGGGATCGGCGTGCTCCTACTGCTTCGTGTCGGTGGCCGGCGCGGAGCCCGGCCTCTGGCGATCGGTGCGGTAGCCGCCGTGATCTGGGCCTGGGGTGTGGGGCAGTGGCCGTACCTCCTTCCGGAGAAGCTGACCATCGATGAGGCCGCCGCCCCGAGCGCAACGCTGAAGGGCTTGTTGATCGTGTTCGGCGTGGCGGTCTTCATGGTGCTGCCCGCTATTGGACTCCTGTTCACACTCGCCCAGCGCAACCTCATCGAGGAGACCTCGCGGCCAGAACTCAGGGAGAATGGCGAGGCGACGAGGGCGTCAAGTCCCAGTCACTGAACCGCCCTCGCAAGCATGGGGCAGGCAGAGCGCAGGAGTGGGCTCCACCGCTATCGCCTCCAGCGCCGAGGCCCCGCGCCTGGCGGCGAGACACGGACGAACCCCGCTCGGCAGAGGCCCGTCACCACTCGAACCTCTGATCAGCGCGGTCAGGACTCGGGTTCGTCCTTGTTCCAGTCCTTGAGGAGCTCCTCTTCGGCTTCGAGTTCGCCTTTCGGCGGGCTTACGTCGGCTTCGCTTTCACGCTCAGCCAACCGATCTTTACCGATATGCCTGATCGGGTCCTCCAACGTCGGCCTCCTGATCTCCCCCCGGCAAAAGTGAATACGGCCAAGCCCACCCTACAGCAGACCTATCCGACGCAGGGGAGCGGGTAGAAGGAGCGCCCAGCCTGGCGGCCCGAATACCGGATGCCGAGGCGTGAGGCTGAGGGCCAGGTGCCGCTACTGCGGTCGACGGCTGAAGCTGCGAAGGCTGACCCTGGATCACGTCGTCCCGCGCTCGCGGGGCGGCAGCAACGCGCTGGAGAATCTTGTGCTGTCCTGCCTGCCGTGCAACCACGAGAAGGCGGACAAGCTCGTGGGCGAGATGGTCGCTTAGGCCGCGGCGCTGTGGCCCTTCAGAGCCTCGCTATGCACCGCCGCAAAAAGTGACTTGTCGATCTTGCCGTGGTAGATCGGAATGGCCTCCTCGATGCAGACGCGGATGACCTCGTCCCGCTCGATCCCCAGCTCCTTCGACAGTTCCTCAGGCGTCAGGTGATTGGCCACGACTTCTCCTTTCTTTGCCCACAAAAAAGCCCGCTCACGGCGCGCGGCCGGGCGGGCGAGGTCGGTCCTTCCATGTCGGCGGAGCGGCTCAAAGGCTCCGCACCCCTTCCAAGTCCATAGACAGAGGATACGTTTCCTTCGTGGCGGAGGCAACGCTCCTTCCGGGCTTTACCCCGCACTTTGCGGAAATCCAGGGCATCCGCACGCGCTATTTCCTCGCCGGTGAGGGCCCGCCGCTCACGCTCGTCCACGGGCTCGGCGGTGCATCCGTCAACTTCACGAAGCTCGCCCCGCTCTTCGCGCGGAAGCGGCGCGTCCTCATCCCCGACCTGCCGGGCCACGGGCTCTCGGAGCCGTTCGAGCGCGTCGAGGGCATCGCCACCTACTCGCGCCACGTCCACGCGCTCGCCGAGCGAGAAGGCATGCTCCCCGGCGCCGTCCTCGGCTATTCCATGGGCGGCGTCGTCGCCCTGCGGCTCGCGGTCGAGGACCCAGAGGACGTCTCTGCGCTCGCGCTCGTCGCGCCGGCGGGCATCGTCTCGGCGACGCGGCGGGCGGAGATCTGGCTCACGGTCACGGCGGCACTGCGCCCTGCCCAGGTGATGACGCGCTTCCGTGGGACCTTCGCGCGCCGGCCTCGCCTCCGTTGGCTTCCGTTCGGCCTCTGGGGAGCGGCTGACCCGACGGCGCTCGATCCGGATGCGGTGCTGGGCTTCCTCGAGGGCCCGTCCCAGCACACGGACGTCGGCAGCGCGGGCCGGGCTCTCCTCGCCGACGATCCCCGTCCGGATCTCGACCGAGTGCGATGTCGAACGCTCCTCGTCTGGGGCGCTCGCGACCGGCTTGTCCCCCTGAAGGATGGATTTGAGTACGCGCGGCGGCTCCGCGCCCCGATCCGCGTGCTGCCCGCGGCGGGCCACCTCGTCGTCGGCGAGCTCCCCGGGCAGTGCGCAGAGCTCTTGGAAGGCTTCCTAGACCGGGTTGGGGAGGTCGAGGAACTCCCACTGGAGGCCGAACTCGTCCGCCAGCTTGGCCGCGAGCGCGCGGACGCCTAGTGTCTCGGTCGCATAGTGGCCGCCGGCGACGAAGTGGATGCCGGCTTCCTTCGCCGCGTGCTTCGTCGGCTCGTCCGCCTCGCCGGTGACGAAGCAGTCGTAGCCCTCTGAAGCCGCCTGCTCGACGTAGCGCGCCGCGCCGCCCGTGAGGATCGCCACGCGCTCGATCGTCTCGGGGCCGTAGGAGAAGACGAGGGGCATCCGCCCGAGCTTCTCCTGCACGAGCGTGGAGAAGTCGCTCATGGCCGTCGGAGCGGCGAGCTTCCCTCCGTAGCCCCAGAACGTGAAGCGGCGGTCGGTCTCGATGCCGAGCTCGGCGGCGAGCAGCGCGTTGTTCCCGATCTCGGGATGCGCGTCGAGCGCCAGGTGGTAGCCGGCGAGAGTGAGGTCGTAGTCGAAGAGCGCCTTCAGCCGTCCCCGGAGGATCCGGTCGACGATGCGGGAGTCCTTGTCCCAGAAGAGCCCGTGGTGGACGAGGACGAGTTGGGCTCCCGCCTCGCCGGCTGCCACGAACAGATCGCGCGACGCGGAAACGCCGCAGGCGATCTTCGTCACGTCCTCTGACCCGAGCACCTGCAGTCCCATCGGCCCGTAGTCGGGATAGGCGTCGAGCTCCAGGTACTCGGCCGCATGGGCCAGGATCTCGTCCCGCGATGCCATCAGTGTCCACCTTCGGTGGCGCAGTGCTGCGCCGCCGCGCGAAAAGCGCACAGGGCTAGGACGCAGGGAGGCCACATACCGGGACTGTATGTGGCCGAGTGAGGACGACGTCCTGTGCCGGTTTGCAGCCGGCGAAGCGGTGCTGTGTCGCCGGAGGGGGACACTCAGCTAACCTATTCGAGCCTCGGGGTGTAGCGCAGCCTGGTAGCGCGCGCCGTTCGGGTCGGCGAGGTCCCCGGTTCAAATCCGGGCACCCCGATACTTGTGAGACCATCTGTGTAGCGATGCGACGCGCTCGCAGGACAGGTCTCGCGCTCCTCTCCTTGATCGCGGGGTCGTTGGCCGTTCCGAGTGCGGCCTCGGCCCACGCGGTGTCGGGGATCGACTACCGCTTCCCGCTTCCCATCTGGCTCTTCGCGCTGGCCGCGGGCGTGGCCGTGCTCGCCTCCGCGCCGGCGGCGATGTTCGCGGTGCGCTCGGAGACGACCTGGATCGGCCGCGACTTCTACGGCTCGATCCGGCCGCTCCGTCTCGGGACGATCGGCCTCGTCGTCTTCACGCTCGCGCTCGTCGACGTCCTCGTCGGCGGGCTCTTCGGGCCGGAGGACTTCTTCGAGAACCCGGCGACGATCGTCATCTGGATCGATTTCTGGGTCGGGCTCGGGATCGTGACGGCCCTGCTCGGCAACGTGTGGGACTTCGTCAGCCCGCTCTCCGCCGCGGGTCGCGCGATCGAGCGGGCCCTGGCGTTTCGCGGCGCCGGGGCGGTGCGCTACCCGGAGCGCCTCGGCCTCTGGCCCGCGACCGGGCTCGTTCTCCTTTGGAGCTGGATGGAGCTCGTGTGGGACCCGGCCAAGGAGCCGCTCACGCTCAGCGTCATCATCCTCGCCTACCTCGCGCTCCAGCTCGTCGCGATGGCGGTCTTCGGCACGGAGATCTGGCTCGGGCGGGGAGAGGTCTTCACGGTCGTCGCGCGCACGCTCGCCCGGTTCGCGCCCGTCGAGCTCTTCGTCAGGCGTCCGGCCGGCGTTTGCCGCGCGAATCGGTGCGCCGAGGAGGAGCGTGTCAACTGCCCTTCCTGCTGGCTCGACGCCGACCCCGGCGACCGCGGGATGCGCCTGCGGACGTACGGCTCGGGCGTGCGCCGCGAGCCGACGCTGGGCACCGGCGGCGGGACGTTCGTCCTCGCCCTCCTCGCCACGGTCGTCTACGACGGCTTCTCGCAGACCCAGAAGTACGTCCAGCTCGAAGGCTGGTTCCTCGACCGGTCGACCTGGCTCGCCGTGCACGACACGTTGCTCGACACGCTGCTCATGGTCGGGGTGGTCGGCGCGTTCGCGCTCGCCTTCCTCCTCGTCGTGACCGCGGTCTCACGCCTCGAGGCGACCTCCGTGGCCGACGCTGCCCGCCGCTATGCACCGACGCTGATCCCAATCGCGGCCGTCTACTTCGCGTCCCATTACTTCCTCTACTTCCTCTACGCGAGCCAGTTCACGTGGGCCGCGGTGGCCGATCCCTTCGGCCGGGAGTGGGTTCCGGACGCGACGCCGTGGACAGGAGTTCCAGGCGCGCTCGTCTGGTACATCCAGGTCGCCCTGATCGTCTGGGGCCACGTCGTCGCGGTGTTCGAGGCCCATCGCGTGTCGCTCGGGGTGAACGTGAGCGCACGGCGGGCCGTGATGGCCCAGGTCCCGCTCATACTCCTGATGGTGGGTTACACCTTCACCGGGCTCTGGGTGCTGGGGCAGGTTCTCGCGGCTCCTTGATCCTCGCGCACGCCGGACATCACGAGTCGATCGCCTCGGCTTGGGAGGCGCCGGTCGCCGTTCTCGTGGGGGCGGCGATCGCGCTCGCGCTGTTCGGGCAGGCCTTCGTCCGTCTGCGGCGGCGTGGGCGGAAGGATCACGCGGGCTGGGACAGGGCCGCGCTCTTCGCGCTTGCGGTCACGCTCGGCACGCTCGCGCTCATCTCGCCACTGGACTACATCGGCGAGGAGTACCTCCTCTCCGCGCACATGCTCCAGCACGTGGTCATCGGCGATCTCGCGGTCGCCCTCGCCGTCGTCGCGCTCAGAGGGCCGCTGACCTTCTTCCTCCTGCCCGCAGTGGTCCTCGGGCGGCTCGCCAAGCTGGACTGGCTGCGCTCCGGGCTGCGCGTCCTGCTCAATGCGAAGGTGGCGTTCGTCCTGTGGGCAGTCGTCATCGCCGCCTGGCATGTGCCGGCTGCATACGACTACGCGCTCACCCACCAGGTCGTCCACGACCTCGAGCACCTGTCGTTCGTGGTCGTCGGGCTGCTCGTCTGGATCCAGCTCGTCGATCCGGCCCGGCGCCGCGAGCTCGGCCTCACGGGGAAGCTGGCGCTCGCCATCGCGCTCTTCGCCGCCGGGCAGATCCTCGCCGACGTGCTCATCTTCGCGATGCGGCCGCTCTACCCGAGCTACGCAGACCAGCCTGACCGGCTCCTGGGGCTCTCGCCCCTTCAGGACCAGCGGCTCGCGGGGCTCGTGATGATGGGCGAGCAGCTGCTCACGCTCGGCACGTTCGTCGCCATCTTGCTCGTCGCCCACCACCGGCGGCTCTTCCACCCCTCTGAGGACGAACGGCGCGTCGCGGCGTGAGCCCGGCGCCGTCGTCGTTCACCTTCGAGCCGCTCTTCCTCGCGCTCGCCACGGTGGCCGCCGTCCTCTACGTGCGTGCGGCTCGCGCCGAAAGGCCGCCGGCGTGGCGGATCGCTCTCTTCTCCATCGGGCTCCTGCTCGTCGCCGGAGCGCTGAACTCGCCCCTCGAGACCATCGCGGCGAACTACCTGCTGCTCTTCCACCTGCTCCAGAACGTGATGATCGCCGACTGGGCGCCGCCGCTTCTGATCCTCGGGCTCACCCCGGCGATGCGGGCGGCCGTGGCGAGGGCGGGCGGCAAGCCGTTCGGGGCGCTCACGCGCCCGCGGATCGCGCTGCCCGTCTGGCTGGTCGGCTGGTACGCGATCCACCTGGCGCTCTTCTACGACTTCGCGCTCGAGCACGCATGGACGCTGAACATCGAGCACCTGCTCCTGATCGCGATCGGGTTCGTCTTCTGGTGGCCGGTCCTCGCGGACGAGCCCGTCGACATCGGCGCGCCGGTGAAGATCGGCTACCTCGGAGCGGCCTTCGTCGGCGCCACCTTCCTCGGCCTTGGGTTCACTTTCTCCTCGACGCCGTTCTACGACTTCTACGCCGACGCTCCGCGCTTGTGGGGGATCTCCGCCGAGCGCGATCAGAACTTCGGCGGGATCCTCATGAACGTCGAGCAGGCGTTCGTCTTCCTCGCGGCGATCCTCTACTTCGTCTGGAAGCTCATCCCGGAGGAAGAGGAGACGCGGGGAGCTGCCTAACTTGCGCGATTCTCATTTGCCGCGCACGGGTTGCAACCCTCACAAGTGCGAGAGAAAATCCGCCTTCGATGCGGGGCTTGCTGCTGGCATGCGGGGTGGGAGTCGCGCTGCTCTGGGCGGGGACGGCCGGTGCTGCGATCGTGCACGTCGACTGCGGACACCAGAACCTCCAGAACAAGATCAACAATGCCGCGCCGGGCTCGACGCTCGAGATCAAGGGCACCTGCAAGGGCCAGTTCACGATCGCCAAGTCGCTGAAGCTCGTGGGCGACCCCTCCGCGACCATCGACGGCAACCAGGGTGGACGGACGCTGGACCTGACGGGTCCGGCGAATGTCACGCTGTCCCATCTCGTCGTCACCGGGGGCCTGGTCAGCGCGAACGCCCCAACGGTTGTCTTCGGCGGCGGGATCAGGGCGGCCGCTATGAACTTGACGCTCCGGCACGTGACGGTGCGCGGCAACACCCTCGAAAGCACGGGTGGGCCGGCGGACACGGCGACGGTCGTCGGCGGCGGCATCTACTCCGAGGAGGGGAGCCTGACGCTGATCGACTCCAAGGTGACCGGGAACGTCGCCCACGGAACGGCCGGCACGGCCGATGCCTACGCGGGCGGCATCTACCGGGCCCTCCTCGACATGACGCTCATCCGCACAACCGTGAAGGACAACCGCGCCGTGGCCGACGGCGGAGGCCAGGACTCGCTGGCGCAGGGCGGCGGCGTCTACATCGACGAGGGCCATCTGGAGGTCCGTTCGTCCCACGTCGACGGGAACACGGCGCGCGTGAACGGACCGGCGGGTGGCGCCCATGCCGAGGGTGGCGGCCTCTACATGGGAGACGGCGAGTCGCTCTTCGTCGTGCACTCGACCTTCAACGGCAACCGAGCCGCTGCGAGGACGGGCGGGACGGCTGCGACGGCGAACGGCGGCGGGATCGGCGGACTGGTCACCCATGCGTCGATGACGAAGAGCAGGCTGTCCTCGAACACCGTCCATGCCGAGTCCACGCTCGACGGGGACGCCGGAGGAGGCGGGATCGGGCTCGACCTGCTCGACACCCTCGAGCTCACCACCAGCCGTCTCGCCTCGAACGCCGTCGACGTCGTGGGAGCCGGCGCTACAGGAGCCTCGGGCGGCGGGATTCAACTTCGGTCGGGCACGCTCCAGCTCGAGAAATCGACCGTCGACCGGAACAAAGTGACCGCGCCGAGCACGGGCGGCGGAAGCGCCGGGGGAGCCGGGATCCAGACCTTCGAGTCCCTCGTCCTGAAAGCGTCCACGGTGAGCCGTAACGTCGCCAAGTCGGCGACGACGCTCGGCGGCGGCATCGAGCTCACGGGCTCCAGCGGAACGGGCAAGATCACCAACTCCACGATCGCCGAGAACAAGGTCTTCGGCGGCTCCGCGCGCGGAGGAGGCATCGACACGTTCCGCGACCTCACGGTGACGAGCACGACCATCGCCGAGAACTCGGCGAAGATCGGCGGCGGCCTGTACAAGGAGGGCGGGACGACCACCATCCAGGCGACTATTCTCGCCGGCAACACGGCGTCGCAGAGCAGCCCGAACTGCGGCGGGAACATCGCGACGGCCGGCCACAATCTCATCGCGCAGAAGAAGGAGTGCGCCATCACCCCGCTGCCCTCCGACATCGTCAACAAGGGCGCGAGGCTCGGCGCGCTCGGCCCCCACGGCGGTCCGACCGAGACGATTCCGCTGAAGTCGATCAGCCCCGCGCGGAACGCTCTCCCGACCGGGGCCTGCAACGTGAACAAGGATCAGCGCGGCGTGAAGCGGCCGCAGGGCCCGCGCTGCGACATCGGCGCCTTCGAGGTGAAGACGTGACTCGCGGCCTCATCGCCCTGACAACAGTTCTCGTTGCCTTCATGGCGGCCGGGCCGGCGTCCGCGGCAACGATCACGGTCAACTGCGCCCACGCGAATCTGCAGACAAAGATCGACAATGCCGCGCCCGGCTCGACGCTGAAGATCAAGAACACCTGCGTTGGCCAGTTCTCGGTCGCGAAGGACCTGAAGCTCGTGGGCGACCCATCGGCGACCCTCGACGGAGACCAGCAGCCGCACACCCTTCAGGTGACCGCGGGCAAAGTGCTGCTCTCCCACCTGATCGTCACGGGCGGCTTCTCCACCGCCCTCGGGGACGGCACCGGAATCTCGCACCTCGGTGGCGACCTGACGCTTCGCCACGTGACGGTGAGGGGCAATCGGATCAACACACCCGGCAACGGCCCTGGAGCCCTGTGTAGCGGCGCGGGCATGTTCTCGAGCGGGGGCACGCTCAAGATCTTCGACTCCCTGTTCGCGAAGAACGTCGCGAAGGCGAGGGCATCGAACGCAGCGGACGTCTTCGGCGGCGCCCTCTTCCGAAGCGGCAATCTCAGGATCGAGGACTCGACGTTCGGGAACAACCAGGCCGTGTCCCGCCCCAACGGCACCAACGCCGGGAGCGCTCAGGGCGGGGCCATCGTGCTCAACAACGGCGAGCTCGTGATCAGGCGCTCGACGTTCGAGGGCAACCTCGCCAAAGTCGACGCGCCGGGCGGCGGAGTCACGGCTCTCGGCGGCGCGATCTACGTCGACGGCTCGTCCACTCTCGGCTTCCACGGCTCGAAGTTCATCGCGAACAGGGCGGCGGCCATCACCGACGGCTCCCAGGCGGATGCGCATGGAGGAGGGATCTACGCCGAGGTCACGAGCGGAGGATTCATCGGAACCCGCTTCGCCGGGAACACGACGCACACCGATTCGGGCGGCGACGCCTCGGCTACGGGCGGCGGAGGCTTCGTGGACTCCGGGCTCGAGTTCGAGCTCGACCACGTGCGAGTCTCCTCGAACAGCGCCGACAGCCACGCCGCAAGCGGCAATGCCGACGCGCAAGGCGGTGGGTTCCAGTTCGCCGCGCTGGTCAACCTGAAGGCGTCGACGTTCGATGCGAACACGGCCGATGCGCCCGAGGGCGGAATCCGGACGGCCACCGGAGGCGCGCTCGACGTCTCGGACGGCGGTGTTCGCATGGTCACCTCGACGGTGAGCAGGAACGAGGCGAGCGCGCCGAACGGTCAGGCACTCGGCGGCGGGATTCTGCTCGACGCGGCGACGGCGAGCAGCTTCATCAAGAACTCGACTGTGTCGGCGAACCGGGCAACCGGGAACACGTCGCGCGGAGGGGGCATCGACTCCTTTGCCAACACCCTGGACCTGGTCAATGCGACGATCGCGCGGAACAGCGCGAAGCTTGGCGGTGGCCTCTACAAGGAGACAGGCTTCGTGACGCTGAAGGCGACGATCCTATCCGCGAACACCGCGACCACCGGCCCCAACTGCGGGGGGAGCATCGACACGGCAGGACACAACCTCATCTCCGCGAAGCGCGACTGCACGATCACGCCGCTGCCCTCCGACATCGTTGGGAAGGGCGCGAAGCTCGGTCCACTCGGGAACCACGGCGGTCCGACCGAGACGATCTCCCTCCTCGCTGGAAGCCCGGCGATCAACGCGATCCCGTCCGCACAGTGCGCGGTGGACAGGGATCAGCGCGGCGTGAAAAGGCCGCAGGGCAACCGCTGCGACATAGGCGCCTTCGAAGTCAGGCGCTGACGGAATCTCAGCGGCGCACTTCCAGGCTGTGCACGACGGCCGTGCAGGCGTTCTCGACGTATTCCATCCCGGCTCGCTCCGCGATCGCTCGCGCCTCCGGCGAGACGATGCCGAGCTGAAGCCAGAGCGCCTTCGCGCCCGCCGCCGCGGCTTGCTCGGCGACCTCGGGGCAGAACTCGGGCCGCCGGAAGACGTCGACGAGGTCGATCGGCTCGTCGATGTCCGCTAGCGAGTCGACGCACGGGATGCCGAGGATCTCCTGGCGACGCGGGCGGACGGGGATGACGCGGTAGCCCTGCGCCAGGAGGTAGCGCATGACGCCGTTGCTGGGCCTTTCGGGCCGCGGGGAGGCGCCGACCAGCGCGATCGTCTTCGTCTCGGCAAGGATCTCGGCGGGAGTGCGCATCTGGCTTCCCAGGCTATCCTGACCGCATGTCCGACCGGCTTCGCGTGGCCTGTGTGCAGCTCAACTCCACCGATTCGAAGGCGGAGAACATCGAGCGTGCGGAGGCCCTCGTCGCCCGCGCGGCGGCGACCGGCGCCGACCTGATCGTCCTGCCCGAGAAGTGGACCGGGATCGGGCCGCCCGACCTCATGCGCAGCCTGGCCGAGAGCCTCGAGGACGGCGAGACCGTCGAGGCGATGAGCGGCTGGGCGCGGACGCACGGCGTCACGCTCGTCGGCGGCTCGATCGTGGAGCGGCGGGAGGGCAAGGAGAAGCTCTCCAACACGTGCGTCGTCTTCGATCCCCAGGGCGAGATCCAGGCCGTGTACCGCAAGATCCACATGTTCGACGTCGAGGTCGGCGGGCAGGTGTACCGCGAGTCCGAGACCGAGGCGCCGGGCGACGCCACGGTCACCACCGAGGTGGAGGGGTGGAAGCTCGGCCTTACGGTCTGCTACGACCTCCGCTTCCCCGAGCTCTACCGCGTCCTCGCCGTCGAGGGCGCCGAGGTGGTCACCGTGCCGGCCGCGTTTACCCTGTTCACCGGCAAGGACCACTGGGAGCTTCTCCTTCGGGCCAGGGCGGTGGAGAACCAGTGCTACGTCGTGGCCGCGAACCAGTGGGGCTCCTTCGCGGACGGCAAGGCGGCCTACGGACGCTCGCTGATCGCCGATCCGTGGGGTGTCGTGGTGGCCGAAGCGCCGGACGAGGACTGCGTCATCTCGGCCGAGCTCGACAAGGGCCGGATGGAGGACATCCGCCGCCGCCTCCCCTCCCTCGCCAACCGGCAGCCGGCGGCCTACCGCTCCCCGACGGGCGTTTGACCGTCGAAGCCGTCCTCTTCGACGTCGACTTCACCCTCGCCAAGCCGGGACCCCTGCTCGGACCGGGCGGGTACCAGGAGGCAGGGGAGCGGTTCGGTCTCGATCTCGACCCGGAGCGCTACGCCGAGGCGCGGGCGGCGGCCGTTCTCGACCTCAAGCAGCACCCCGAGCTCGAGCACGACGAGGAGATCTGGCTGCGTTTCACCGAGGACATCGTCCGCGGGATGGGCGGAGAGGGCGAGGCGTGCCGCTCCGTCGCGCAGGCCATCACCGATCGGTGGCTCGCCTCCGAGAACTTCGAGCTCTACGAGGACGTCCTGCCCGTCCTCGAGCTCCTGCGCGAACGCGGCGTGAAGATCGGGCTCGTCTCGAACACGAGCCGCGACCTCTCCGCATTCGTCGCGCACTTCAGCCTGCCGGTGGACGCCTGGGTCTGGTCCGGCCGGCACGGCAAGGTGAAGCCGAGCCCGACGATCTTCATGGCCGTGCTCGACGAGCTCGGCGTCAGACCCGAGGCCGCGGTGATGGTCGGCGACTCGCTCCAGGACGACATCGAAGGCGCCCGCGCGCTCGGCATGCGCGCGTTCCTCGTCGATCGCGAGGGGCGCGCGGAGGTCGAGGATGCCATTCCGACGCTCCTCGCACTGCCGGCGCTGATCGGAGTGGACGCGGATGCCTGATCCCGCGCCGCTCCGCGTCGTCCCGCGCGCGATCGAGGAGTCCCTGGAAACGCCGATCCGCGGGCTCATTTGGTCGCTCGGGCTCGGGGCCTTCGGGCTCGCGTGGTCGATCACGACCGTCGCGGCCTACCTGCCCCCTGTTCTGGGCGAGTTCACCCGCTCGGCCACGCTGATCGGGCTCGTTCTCGCGGCCGAGGGGATCTTCGCGTTCTTCATGCCGCTCTTCGTCGGGCCGATGAGCGATGCGACTCGGCTCCCTCTCGGCCGCCGGCGACCGTTCATGCTCCTCGCGTTGGCGCCCATGGCGGTCTGCCTCGCACTCCTCCCGTTCATGCCGAGCTTCGAAGCGACCGCACTCGCGCTCTTCGGCTTCTTCTTCGCGTACTACATCTACGAGCCGCCCTACCGCGGGCTCTACCCGGACCGCGTGCCCGACAGCTACTTCGGCCGGGCGCAGGGCGTCCAGCACGTCCTGCGCGGGATCGCGCTCGGCGCGGCCCTCGTCGGCGGCGGCTTCCTGCTCTCCGTCTGGGAGCCGTTCCCGTTCATCCTGGCGGCTGGAGTCACCCTCGCCGCCTGCGGCGCAGTCGTTGCGCTCGTGCACGAGGAGGACGCCGAGCCCACCCGCTTCGAGCGCTTCCGCTCGATCCTCGCCGCGCCCTGGCGGGTCGTCCAGCGCGAGAAGCACGTTCGCCGCTTTCTCATCGCCAACACGGCGTGGGAGGCCACCTTCGCCGGGATGCGGACCTTCGTCGTCCTCTACATCATCGACGGCCTCGGGCAGCCGCTCTACGTCTCCTCGACGGTGCTCGGCGTCGTCGCGGCCGGCTACGTCGCCGCTGCGCTCGCCGCGGGCAAGTTCGGCGACGAGTTCGGCGTCGGCAACGTCATCCTCGGCGCGTCCGTGGTCTACGGCTTCGGGCTCCTCGTCGCCGGCTTCGCGCAGACCTGGCACTGGTGGTACTACGGGCTGATCGCGCCGGTGGCCATGGCGGGCGGCGTGGTCATGACGCTCGCCTGGGCCCTTCTCTTCAAGGTCATGCCGGCGACCGACCGGGGGACGATCACGGGTCTCGCGACGACGACGAAGGGCATCGGGCTCGTGATCGGACCGCTCGCCGCGGGCGCCGCGATCGACATCTTCCACTCCTACTTCCGCTCGACGGACGGCTACGGGGTCATCTGGCCGGTCGTGGCGATTCCGGTGCTGGCCGTCATCCCGCTCGTCGCCCTCCTCGCGGAGGCAGAAGGGGAGCTAGGAGGCCGAAACAGAATGAGGACCTGAGCCGCCACCCTGTCTCGATCTCAGAGGCAGGGCGAGGCGTCGGGCCTCATGAGCCCGAAGCCCCACACCTTGTCGCGGAAGACGTAGAAGACGCTCGTCACCTTCTTCCCCGGAAGGAGGAGGGCCTCGTAGCGCGCGCATTCGCGCTTGTCGAGCGACCCGTAGATCCGCGCGACGTCGGAGGAGTCGGCCGCGAGGAAAAGCCCGTCGGGGGTCTTCCAGCCGCTCGGCCGCCACACCGTGAAGGCCTGCGCCACGCGGCCCTTGTCGAGGATCACGCCGGTGCCCTGCGGCGCGAAGGGCTTGTAGTTGAAGTACCAGGTCGGCTCCTCGCAGTCCCTGCAGACTCCGTGCTGGGAGCCCCAGGCCTTGAGGACTTCCTGCTCCGTCATCCCGAGCCGCACGCCGCCGAGCGTCTCGCCGGGGACGAAGAGGCCGGCTCTGGGAGGCGCACCCGCCGCCTGCACGGCGACCAGCATCGCCCCCAGGACGACCGCACAAAGGAGCGCCTTGTGTTTCACGCGCACAAAGTCTCCTTCCACATTCCGTGCGGGTTTGGAGTCTCCACCGGCTCGTCTCCGTGCAACACAAGGCTGGCTTCGACCGGGCCGGATCGGTGGGGCCGGCCGGTCGAAGAGGCTAGCGGGCGAGGAGGGCGGGGCCCCACGAGGCGAGCGGTGAGATGTCGCCGTCGCGCCCGTTCAGGTTGCGGTACCCGAGGGCGTGCTCGGCCTGCATCATCTTGTGGATCTGGGTCGTCCCCTCGTAGATGATCGGGGCGCGGGCGTTGCGGAAGTAGCGCTCGATTCCGTACTCGGCCGAATACCCGTAGGCGCCGTGCACCTGGATCGCGAGGTGCGCCGCGCGGAACGCCGACTCGGTCGCGTGCCACTTGGCGAGGCTCGTCTCTCGTGTGTTGCGGACGCCCTTGTCCTTGAGCCACGCGGCCTGCATGACGAGGAGCTTCGACGTCTCGTAGCCGAGCACCATCTCCGCGATCATGTCCTGGACGAACTGGTGCTTGCCGATCGGCTCGCCGAAGGTCTCGCGCTCGCGGGCGTAGGCGACGGACTGCTCGAGGCAGGCTCGGACGACGCCACACGCTCCGGCGGCGACGGTGAATCGGCCCTGGTCGAGCCCGTACATGGCGATCTCGAATCCCTGGCCCTCCTCGCCGACGATGTTCTCGGCCGGCACCTCGACGTTCTCGAAGAAGAGCTCACCGGTGGAGCCTGCCCAGATGCCGAGCTTGTTCTCGGTGTCGGCCGTCGTCACTCCGGGCCATTCGCGCTCGACGATGAACGCCGAGATTCCCCGGTGCTTCGCATCGGGATCGGTCTTCGCGAAGACGAGCGCGTGGTCGGCGACGCTCGCGTACGAGATCCAGTTCTTCTGGCCGTTGAGGATGTACGTGTCGCCCTCGCGGCGCGCGTTCGTGAGCATCCCGGCCACGTCCGACCCCGCGGCGGGCTCCGTGAGCCCGAAGCAGGCGAGCTTGTCGCCGCGCGCCTGCGGGGTGAGGTAGCGCTGCTTCTGCTCCTCGTCGGCGTAGCGAAGGAGGGTCAGCGAGTTGAGGCCGACGTGGACCGAGATCAGCGTCCGGAAGGCCGCTTCGCCGCGCTCGATCTCCTCGCAGACGAGCGCCTCGGAGACGAAGTCGAGGCCGGCGCCCCCGTACTCCTCCGGAATGACGATGCCGAGGAGGCCGAGCTCGGCCATCCCCGCGATCACGTCCATGTCCAGGTGGTGGTTGATGTCGTTCTCGATCGCGTTCGGGAGGACGCGCTCTTCGACGAACTGACGAACGGTTGCCTGCACCTCGCGTTGCTCCGGGCTGAGCTCGAAATCCATGCGGATTAGTCTAAGTCCCGTGGGTCTCGCCGCGCTGTTTCAGGCCGCTCTCGCCCTCGCCTCGGGCGGGACTCAGCCGCCGAGCCACCTTCCCCCGCTGACGCCGAGGCAGAAGGCGGCGCTCGTCGTGGTCTCGGGCATGCCCGCGCCGAAGGGCGTCGCCGGTGTGCTCGTCCAGGAGTGGAGCCGAAACGAGCCACGCCCGAAGAGGGCGATCGTCTTCGTCGACCAGGAAGGAGGAGCGGCAAGCACCTTCGACGAGCTGCCGCCCGATGGCCCCGCGTCGTCGTATGGCAGCCGGCAGGAGGCGGCCGACGCGGGCTTCGGCACGGGCAAAGCGCTGAGCCTCAACGGAGTCTCGGTCGACTTCGCGCCCGTCCTCGACCTCGCGGATGGGCCGTTAGGCTCGCGGCACTTCGCCAGGCCATCCTACGGCGTCGCCTTCGCACGTGGTCTCGCGGCGGGAGGAGCGGCCCCCTGCGCGAAGCACTTCCCCGGGCTCGGCGCGGCTTCGATCTCCACGGACGAGGACCCGCACGTCCGCTCCCGGGTGCTGCCGCGCGAGGTGGCTGCGTTTCGCGCCGCCTTCAAGCTTCCGCTGCGGTGCGTGATGGTGAGCCACGCCTTCTACCGGCGCTTCGGTCTCGAACGGCGAGCGTCGTTCAACCCGGCGGCCTACCGTTTCTTGCGGCGCCTGGGGTTCGAGGGAGTCGCCATCACCGACTCGGTCTCCGTCTTCGGCAGCGAGCTCGCAGTGCCGGCGGCGAAGCGGGCGATTCGGGCGGGCGCCGACCTCGTCCTCCTGACGAATGGGCCCGACGCCGCACGGGTCGTCCACGCCCTCGTACCGCTCGCCCGCCGCGGCCTGCTCGACGAGCATGTCCGCCGCGTGCTGGCCTTTCGCCGCTGGTTAGGGCTCCGTGAAGTCCCTTGAGCCTCGGCGCCGAAGGTGCTTACCTGCCTGTGTGAGACGAATGCTGCTCGTCTCGATGCTGCTCGCCGCGGTCGTGGCCCTCGCGCCGTCGGCTGCATCGGCAGCGCTCACGGCCACCCAGATCCGGATCGGCAACCACCCTGCCTTCGTCCGCGTCGTGGTCGACTTCACGGGCGGCACGCTCCATCGGAACGACGTCGAGTCGCCCGATCCCCTGCCGTTCGACGGCCGCGCCCGGGTCCGCGTCACCGACGCCGGTATCCACACGAGCGCGGGAGCGGTGACCGACCAGCGCGTCACCGCCCGCATCAGGCAGGGCTCCGGATTCCTCGTCCTCAAGCTCTCCGCGAGAAAACACCGCTTCAAGTACCTCGAGCACGGCGTTCTGCACTCGCCGGAGCGGCTCGTCGTCGACCTTTGGAAGGCCCGCCCTCCGCGTCCGGCGGCGGAGTTTCCGACGGCTCCGCAGGGCGGCTGTCTGACGATCGACCAGGTGACTCAGTCGCCGGGCCAGGTCGTCGTCCGCGGGACCGAGAGCGACCTCTTCGAGCACATGTTCCAGGCCGACCTGCGAAACAGGCGCGGCACGATGATCGCCATGCGCCCCGTGACGGCGACCAGCGGGAACTGGCACCGGACTCTCGCCTACGGCGTCACCCGGGAGCAGGCGGGCACCCTCGAGGCGGTCGACTTCTCCGAGCAGGACGGATCGCTCAGCTGCATCGCGCAGGTCCGCGTGACTCTCGAGCCCGGCCCGTAGCGCTCGGGCCGCCTCACGACGGTTGGTAAAGTCGAACCCTTCGATGAGGGCGGAGGCCGGCGTCGGTTCGGTCCGAAAGGGCAGGAGGTCCCGTGCCCGACGGGACCGTTTCGGGGTGGTCCAGCGCCATTGGAAGGCCGTGCTGGCCGCTATCGGCGTCCTCCTCTTCGGCGTCCTCGTCGTGGGGTTTGCCTATTCGGGCTCCGCGGACAGAGTCGCCGGCGGCGTGACGGTCTCCGGGCAGGACGTGGGCGGTCTCTCTTCCGCTCAGGCGGAGAGCAAGCTCGCCGCGCGTGCACACACGCTCTACACCGAGCAGGTGGTCTTCACGGGAGCCGGGCGCAGGTGGTCGATCGCGCCGGCGCAGCTCGCCGTGGAGGGTGACTGGAACGCGGCCGCGGCCGAGGCTCTCGACCGCGCGGACGGTCCCGTCCCGATCCGGGGGTTCGAGCGCCTCAAGCTTCGCTTCTTCGGCTCCGACGTCGAGCCGCCGGCCACTGCCGACCAGGGAGCCCTCGACCGCCAGCTACGCGTGATCGCGAAGCAGGTGGAGGTCGACGGACGCGAGGCGGCGATCGTCCTTCGGAACGGCCAGCCCGTCGTCATCCCCGGCGAGCCCAGCCGCAGCCTCGAAGCGCAGGCGGCCGCCGAGACGATGGTCTCCGCCCTCGCGGCACTCGAGCGGCCGGGGCCGGTTGCGCTCCCGATCAAGGTCACACCGCCGGAGGTCGGAAGAGACGCCCTCGCCGCGGTCGCCCAGCAGGTTCGGACGGCCCTTTCCGGCCCGGTCGTCTTCGCCTACAAAGACGTCCACCTCACGGTCACACCGGAGCAGATCGCCTCCTTCCTGGAGCTCCCCCACGACGGCCAGCGCGAGCTCAAGATCGGCGGCCCCGAGGCGAAGGAGTACTTCGACAACCTGAGTGACGCGGTTGCCCGCGCGCCGCGCGAGGTCGACTTCAGCGTCGACGACGCGGGGAAGGCGCATGTGATCCCTTCGCGCGACGGCCGCAAGCTCGACGTCGAGGCCTCCGAGAAGGCGCTTCTCGCGGCGGCGTTGCGCACGGTCGACCGCACGGCCCAGCTCGTCGTCGTCCCGGCCGAGCCGAAGCTCTCGACCGAGCGCGCGAAGGCACTCGGCATCACGGGCCTCGTCGGGCGCTACACGACCTTCTACGGCGGGGACGCGAACCGCATCCACAACGTCCAGCTCGTCGCGAGGCTGATCGACCGGCACATGATCGCGCCGCACTCGACCTTCTCCTTCAACAAGACCACCGGCGAGCGAAATGCCGCCCAGGGCTTCCTGGAGGCGCCGGTGATCATCAACGGCGAGCTCAAGACCGGGCTGGGCGGCGGCGTCTGCCAGGTCTCGACGACCGTGTTCAACGCGGCGTTCGAGGCCGGCCTTCCCATCACGTCCCGGACGAACCACGCGCTCTACATCGACCACTACCCGCTCGGCCGCGACGCGACGGTCAACTACCCGGACACCGACCTCACCTTCCAGAACGACTCCGACCACTGGATCCTGCTGCGCACGATCGTCGGCTCGTCCTCTCTGACGGTGCGCCTCTTCGGAACGCCGCTCCACCGGCGGGTGGAGACGCAGACGTCACAGCTCAAGGAGACCGGCCCGCCGCCCGTCGAGCGCAAGCCCAACTCGCACCTCTACGTCGGCCAGAAGGTCGTCGAGGAGTACGGCCAGCCCTCGCGCTCGGTCTCGGTGCGCCGGCTCGTCTACGACGCGAAGGGCAAGCTCCTCTTCGACACGACGTGGTACTCGAACTACGCCGCCGAGCCGAAGATCGTCCGCGTGGGGACGAAGCCTGTGCCCCTGGAGTCCACCACGACGAAGGCCACGGATACCGGGACGACGACCGAAAAGGGCGGCGGCACGACCACCGGGCACTAGCCGCGTTCGGCGTCTTCGATTCCGGCCGCCAGCCAGGCGGGCATCCGCGTGGGACGGAGCGTCGTCGCGTCGACGCAGGCGTGGCCCGTCCAGCCCTCTGCGATCTTCGCATGCGGCTCGTTCAGCCGCTCGAGCACGTATTCGAAGTGGAAGCGGGCGCCTCGCATGTGCGTGACGCGGGTGTGGATCCGTAGCTCGTCGTCGAAGCCGCACGGGGCGAGATAGCGAACGTGGGCCTCGATCGTGAGCGCCTCGACGCCCTGCTCGATCATGCCGCGGTAGCCGCCCGGAAAGCGGGCCAGGTACGTGACGCGCGCGACCTCGAACCAGTTCAGGTAGACGGCGTTGTTCGCGATCCCCTGCGCGTCCGTCTCGCTGAAGCGGACGCGCAGATCGACGGAGAAGTGGTAGCCGTCCATGGGCCGGGAACTTTCTCAGGCCGCCTGGTGTCGAAGCAAGAGTCACCAAGGAGGCAGACATGAAGAAGCTGGCCTTGCTCATCCCGTTGGTACTCGCATTGATCCTCTCCGCGTGCAGCGCCGGGGGCGGCGATGAAAGCGCTGCCGGCGGCACCGGCGGAGGAGGCGACTTCGCCGAAGGCTCCGCGGAGCCGAGCGGGGGAGGCGGCTCCAAGGCCAACGACCGCCGGCTTGTCTCTTCGGGACAGCAGTCCGCGGTGCCGCAGGTGGGGCCGCAGATCATCCAAACGGCCAACCTCCGGCTCTCGATCGCGCACGGGAGCTTCGACGACAAGGTCGACGACGTTCACGCGATCGTCGATTCCTACAGCGGGTTCGTCGTCAACTCGACGGCCTCGCAGGGGAGTGACAAGCGGCTCGTGGAGGGCTCGCTCGACCTCCGCATTCCCGCAGACAGCTATGACGAGGCACTCGCCAGGCTCCGGCAGCTCGGCCAGGTCGAGGCGCTCGAGGAGAGCGGCCAGGACGTCTCGCAGGAGTTCGTCGACCTGAATGCGCGGATCCGGCAGCTTCGGGCGGTCGAGGCCCAGCTCCTCGACCTGCTTCAGCAGGCGAACAACGTGCCCGCCGCGCTCGCCGTCCAGAATGAGCTGTCGCAGGTGCAGCTCGACCTCGAGCAGGCGCGCGGACGGCTCCAGTACCTCGACAACCGCGTCTCGTACGCAACGATCTCGCTTGCCATGCACGAGGCCGGCGCCGTCGCCCCCAAGGGCGGCGGGTTCAGCATCGTCGACGCGTGGGCGACCGCGGGATCGGCGTTCCTCACCGTCGTCGGCTGGATCTTCGTCGGAATCGCCGTCGCCGCGCCCGTCCTGGTGCTGCTCGGTCTCGCGCTCCTTGCCGGCCGGGAGCTGCGCAAACGCTTCGCTCACGCTTAGCCGGAGAGCCGGTGCGGGTAAGGTCCCTTCGAAACCGAACGGAGGGATCGCATGGCAAGCAAGAAGCCGGACAACGGCGGCGGGACGCTCAACCGGCTTGCCGGACGCGGCGAGGAGGCCGTCACCAAGCTCGTCGAAGAGCTGAGCAAGAACCCGCGCGTGACCGACGCGCTGAGCAGGGTCATGGACGCGAAGACCCGGATCGACCAGAGCGCCCGCGGCGCCGTCGCCCAGGCGGGTCTCGCGGCTGCCGACGAGCTCAAGGACCTGCGTAAGCAGATCGAGCGGCTCGAGCGCCGGCTCGCGAAGCTCGAGACGTCCGAGGCGAAGCCCGAGACGTCCGAGGCGAGGGCCGCTGCCAAGAAGACGACTGCGAAGAAGTCCGAGACGAAAAAGACGCCGACGGCGAAGAAGGCGACCACGGCGAAGAAGCCGGCGGGCAAGGCTCCGTCTCCGCCGCCCGGCCGCGCCATCGGCGGCGGCTCCGGCCGCGGCTCGAGCGCCTCTTAGCCGGGCACCCGCAGGCGCAGCGCGTCCGGCACGACCTGGAAGGCGGCCGGCGTCGTCCCGGGCTGCTCGCCGTCGAGCTCGATCGGAAGCGGCGTCTGGGCGTCGACGCGAACCGTGCTCCCGCGCAGCTCCTCCGCCTTGGGATGCGGGAGGTGCGTGCCGCGGTAGATCTTCGGCAGCGTCTGCACGAGGTCGCGCTTGGTCACGTCGCCGATCAGAAGGACGTCGAAGAGGCCGTCGTCCGGCTTGGCGTTCGGCGTCATGTGCATCCCGCCGCCCAGCCACTCGCAATTCGCGACGATGACGTCGAGCATGCTGCCCTCGCGGTGCTCCTCGTCGACGTCGATCGAGACCTGGACGTTCTTCCACCGGGCAAACACCGCGAGCGTCGCCCAGAGGAACGACGCCTTGCCTCCCAGTGCCTTCGAGGTCGAGTTCGCGCGCATGGCGACGGCGCCGCTCATCCCGGCGCTCGCGATGTTGGCGAAGAAGGAGGTCTGCTCCGAGCCGTCCCAGGCGCGGTAGGAGACCTGGCCCGCGTCGATCGATCGCACCGCGCCGTCCCGCGCGAGGGCGATCGCCCGGTCGAGGTTCGTCGAAATCCGGAAGGTGCGGACGAAGTCGGTGCCCGTCCCGCGCGGGATGACCGCGAGCTCGACCTCCTTTCCCGCGCCCGCCCGCAACAGGCCGTTCACGGCTTCGTTGACGGTGCCGTCGCCGCCGACGACGACGACCTTCTTCGCCCCCATCCCGGCCGCGCGCTCGGCCACCTTCGCGATCCCGCCGGGCCCCTCGCTCAGGAGCGTTTCGCCTTCGAGACCCGCCGCCGCCGCGCGGTGTGCGATCTCGGGCCAGGCTCCCCGCGTGGAGCCGTTCGCCGAGGCGGGGTTGACCAGGAAGACGGTCTCGCTCAACCGGCCGTGACCGTGCCGAGCGCGAGCTCGGTCATCTGGTCGACCGCCGCCTTCATCTCCTCGTCCGAGATGCGCACGAACTCCCCTTCGACGACGACGTCGCTGACCGTCAGGAGGCAGCCCGCCTTGAACCCGCGCAGGGCGCCGAGCGTGAAGAGCACGGCAGCCTCCATCTCGACCGCGAGCACCCCCCGGTCGGACCAGCGCTTGGCCCTGTCCTTGTCGGGGTCGTAGAAGATGTCGCTCGAGACGATCGGGCCGACGCGGACGGGCTTGCCGAGCTCCTTGGCCGCGTGGACGGCGCCGTGCACGAGCTCCCAGTCGGCCGTCGGCGTATGCGCCTCGCCTGCCAGGTAGTGGACTGCGGTCGAGTCCTGCGGGATCGCCGAGACCGCGACGATGAGGTCGCCGAGCTTCAGGTCGGGCTGGAGCCCGCCGCAGGTGCCGATCCTGAGGATGCGCTTCACGCCGAGCATGACGAGCTCCTCGATCACGATCGCGGCGGAAGGGCAGCCCATCCCCGTGGACTGCACCGAGACCGGCTTGCCGTTGAAGGTGCCGGTGTAACCGAGCATCCCGCGCTCCCAGTTCTTCTGCTCGGCGTCTTCGAGGAAGTTCTCGGCGATGTACTTCGCGCGGAGAGGGTCGCCGGGAACGAGGCAGGCCTCGGCGTAGTCACCTTTTTCGGCTCTGACATGTATGGGCATGCTGGTTATCGTCCCCGGCAATGCCGCGCCTGGTCAAGCGGCCTTCGCTCGAGGACATCCTCGAGTTCTGCGCGCGAGAGCCGATCGAGCGGGTCTTTCTCGAGGATGTCGCGCGCCGCGGCCTCGGCCGTTTCGCCGCGCTGCGCGACGGAGGGGAGCTCGTGGCCGTCTGCCATCTCGGGGCGAACCTCGTTCCCTCCGGCGAAGGCGCCGGCGCGTTCGCCAAGCTCGCCGCCCGTTCGCGGCCGCGCATGCTGATCGGAGACGAGGAGGCGGTCACGGACCTCTGGGAGGCGGCGCGCGACCATCTTCCCGGCGTGCGTGAGGACCGGCCGGGGCAACCGGTCTACGTCCTCGAGGAGAAGCCGCCGGCGGGCGGCTCGGCGCTTCGCCCAGCGAGGCTGGCCGATCTCCCGCTCCTCGTTCGCACCTCGGCGGCGGCGTTTCTCGAGGAGGTTGGGATCGACGCCTACGCCCGCGACCCTGCGCTCTTCGAGTGGCGCACGAGAACGCAGATCGAGGAGGGACGCAGCTGGCTCTGGGAGGAGGACGGGACGGTTTTTTTCAAGGCCGAGGCATCCGCATGGACGGACAACACCGTTCAGCTCCAGCAGGTGTGGGTCGACCCCTCGATGCGCGGGAAGGGATACGGCAAGCGCGGGCTTGCCGACCTCTGCCGCCTGTTGCTCGCCCGCACGCCCTCCGTCTGCCTCTTCGTGCGCCCCGAGAACGCGCCCGCAATCGGGCTCTACGAGTCGATCGGGATGCGGCGCGTGGGCGCGTATCGCTCGCTGATCTTCGAATGATGGTGCTTTGGCGATCGACCACGTCGACCGCCCGTTGGCTGCCGACGGGCGATTTCCCGGCCCACCTGTTCGAGTGATCCAGCTAGAGCTGCCGTTTGGCCGATGATCCGTCCATCTTGCGGCGAATCGGCGTCATTGCGGCGGCGCTTGTGCTCGTTGCGCTCTCACCCGGCTGCGGCGGCAGCCAGAGCGTGCACGGCCACAGCTGTGGTCCCACGGACCAGAAGTTCATCCAGACCGCGTCGACGGACATGCTGGGCCTCGGCCAGCTCAACGCGGACTACCAAAGTGGCGAAGTCGAGGCGAAGGACGTGTCCCAGCAGGCCTTCGACGCAGCGGTGCGCATCCAGCACACCGATCCGAAGGATCCCTCCCTGAAGACGGCGCAGCGCTACCTGGACGCGATGTTCCAGGAGTACGGCACCGCGGTCACGATCCAGGCCAAGGGCGGGGACGCCGGCGAGCGGATGTACCGGGCCTACGGGCTGGCCAACTTCGCCCGCGACGTTCTCACGCAGGCCCAGCCTGCCCTCTTCAAGCGAGGTTGCGATGTCGGACCATTGCTCTGAGCGCGACGGCTACGCCGTAAAATTGGTTCGTGGACGCCGCTGCGCTTCGCGCGCGGATCGAAGAGCACATCCGCCGGCACGAGCTCATTCCGCCGGGCGGGGACGTTGTCTGCCTGGTCTCCGGTGGCCCGGACTCGACCTGCCTCTGGCATGCGCTTGGGGCCCTCGGCTACCGCGCCGGCGCGCTCCACGTCAGCCATAGGCTCCGCGCGGAGGAGTCCGAGGAGGACGCCCGCTTCTGTCGCGAGCGCCTCGGGGCCGAAGTCGTGGAGGCGCCGCCGACGAAGCGCGGCTCCGAGGAGGAGCTCCGCGACCTCCGCTACTCCTTCGCGCAGGATCGCCTGAGGGCCACCGGCCACACGGCATCCGACCAGGTCGAGACCGTTCTCTACCGCCTGGCCGCGAGCGGGACGACGACCGGGATCCGCGCGAGGCGCGAGGACGGAGTCGTCAGACCGCTCCTGACCGTCTGGCGCGACGAGACCGAGGCCTACTGCCGCGCGGAGGGCCTCGATTTCCGCAGCGACTCGTCGAACGACGACACGCTGCGGGGTCTCATCCGCCGCGAGATCCTGCCCGCGCTCCGGCAGCTCCATCCGGCGGCGGAGGAAAACGTGCTCCGCGCGGCCGAGCCGGCTCCCGAGCTGCCTAGGCCGATCGAAAGAGCGCTGTTAGAGTTGCTCGGCTCGCGGGCAGGTGCCAAGCGAGTAGACCTAGGTGACGGCCGGGTGGCGGTAAGGGAATACGGGAGCGTCTGGCTCGAACGAGCGCCCGTCCGGCTGGACGGGCCGGTCTCCTGGGGGCCCTGGCGCCTCCGCCCGAACCGCGATGGCCTCTGGGTGCGCTCGTGGCGCGCCGGCGACCGGCTCGCCTCGCGCGGCAAGAAGATTCAGGACCTCTTCGTCGACGCCAAAGTGCCGCGCTCGGAGCGCGAGGCCTGGCCGCTCGTCGTGAAGGGCGACGAGGTCGTCGTCGTGCCCGGGATCGCGACCGCTCCAGGCTGGGAGGACGCTGTCGGGGAGGAGCGAGAGTGAACAAGGTCAACGAGCTCTCGGCCGCGGTCTCCGAGGTCCTCATCGACGAGGAGGCGCTGCACCAGAAGATCGCGGAGCTCGGCGCCGAGATCAGCGAGGACTACCGTGGCCAGGACCTGCTTCTCATCGGCGTCCTCAAGGGCGCCATCTTCTTCATGGCCGATCTCATGCGGTCGATCGACATCCCCTGCGAGGTCGATTTCATGGCGATCTCGAGCTACGGGGCGGGAATCGACTCTTCCGGCGTCGTCCGAATCCTCAAGGATCTGGATGTTTCGATCGAAGGTAGGAACGTGCTCGTTGTCGAAGACATCATCGACTCTGGACTGACCCTCTCCTACCTGCTCCGAAACCTGGAGGCCCGTGAGCCCGCTTCGCTCGAGGTGTGTGCCCTTTTGACCAAGCCGGACCGGCGCGAGAACGACGTCGTCTGCCGCTACGTGGGGTTCGAGATCCCGAACCGCTTCGTGATCGGCTACGGCCTCGATTTCGCCGAGCGGTACCGCAATCTGCCCTTCGTCGGCGTCCTCCGGGACGAGCTTGCGGCGCAGGCGGAGGACACGGTCTGAAGAACCGAAGCGGTTCGTTGTGACGAATACCCAGGCTGCTACCGTTAACCCACTAGAGGAACCCTCTTGAACCGTTTCTTCCGTAGCGCACTCTTCCCGCTGATCGTCATCGTCCTCCTGGTCTTTCTGGCCTCGCGGACGCTCCTGCCTGGGGGGTCGAACGACACCCAGAAGATGACGTACAGCCAGCTGATCGCGAAGGTCGAGACCGACCCCGCGTCGATCAAGAGCGTGCTCTTCGTGCCCAAGAGCCGCGAGATCCAAGCGGAGGTGCTGAACGGGAGCGAAATCAGCAAGGTCAAGGTCAACTACCCGACCGACCAGTCTCAGTTCGCGTTCCAGGAGGCGCTCCAGGACGCGACCACGCCGATCCCGTTCGACTCGAAGGGAACCGGCGACTCCGCGTGGTGGTCGATCCTCACCTACCTGCTGCCGTTCCTCCTCTTCTTCGGCTTCTGGATCTTCCTGATGAACCAGGTGCAGGGCGGAGGGTCGAAGGTGATGAGCTTCGGCAAGAGCCGCGCGAAGCGGATGGCGCCGGACTCCCCGAAGATCACGTTCAAGGACGTGGCCGGGGTCGACGAGGCCGTCGAGGAGCTCCAGGAGATCAAGGAGTTCCTGGAGAACCCGAAGAAGTTCCAGGCGCTCGGCGCGCGCATCCCGAAGGGCGTCCTCCTGTACGGGCCGCCCGGCACGGGCAAGACGCTGCTCGCGCGCTCGGTCGCCGGCGAGGCCGGCGTGCCGTTCTTCTCCATCTCCGGCTCGGACTTCGTCGAGATGTTCGTCGGCGTCGGCGCCTCGCGCGTGCGTGACCTCTTCGAGCAGGCCAAGCAGGCGAGCCCCTGCATCATCTTCATGGACGAGATCGACGCCGTCGGCCGGCACCGCGGCGCGGGTCTCGGAGGCGGCCACGACGAGCGCGAGCAGACGCTGAACCAGCTCCTCGTCGAGATGGACGGCTTCGAGATGAAGGACAACATCATCCTCATCGCCGCCACGAACCGCCCGGACATCCTCGACCCGGCTCTGCTCCGGCCAGGCCGCTTCGACCGCCAGATCGTCGTCGACCGGCCCGACCGCAACGGCCGCCGGAAGATCCTCGAGGTGCACACGAAGGGCAAGCCGATCGACACGTCGATCGACCTCGACACGCTCGCGGCCGGCACGCCCGGCTTCACGGGCGCCGACCTCGCGAACCTCGTCAACGAGGCCGCGCTCCTCGCAGCGCGCCGCGGCAAGAAGACCATCGGTGAGACCGAGCTCGAGGAAGGGATCATGCGCGTGATCGCCGGCCCGGAGAAGAAGACGCGCCTCCTCTCCGAGCACGAGCGCAACGTGACGGCTTACCACGAGATGGGTCACGCCCTCGTCGGCCACTACCTGCCGAACTGCGACCCGGTGCACAAGATCTCGATCATCAGCCGGGGCGCCGCCCTCGGCTACACGATCTCGCTGCCGTCCGAGGACAAGTTCCTGACGACGAAGTCGGCGCTCATGGACCAGATGGCCATGACGCTCGGCGGCCGCGCCGCGGAGGAGCTCGTCTTCAACGAGGTGACGACGGGCGCCGCCAACGATCTCGAGAAGGTCACGAGCTCGGCGAAGCACATGATCATGCGCTACGGCATGAGCGAGAAGCTCGGCCCGCGCGTCCTCGGCCGGAACCACGACATGCCGTTCCTCGGCCGCGACATGGGCGCCGAGCCCGACTATTCCGAGGAGAT
>JBKPRJ010000002.1:0-13606 GCA_046734455.1 Actinomycetota bacterium
ACCGCCTTACCGGCCACGTTATGGCCACCACCACGAACCGAAATCTCCAAACCGGTCTCCCGGCCCAGCCGCACCGCCGCGACCACGTCCTCGGCCCCCGCACAGCGAACAATCAAGGCCGGATGCTTGTCCACCAAACCGTTATGAACTCGGCGAACCTCGTCGTAACTCGCATCTCCCGGCCCGACCACCGCGCCAGCGAATCTCGCCCGCAGATTCTCTACCTCGAGCATCGCCCTCCTACCCATGCACCCTCCTTACCTGAAAGGACTTCAGCCCAAAGCCCGAGCCGTTCCCGCGATCATCGCTGACAGCCGACCAGCGGACAAGCACGCCAGCCTCAGAGTCATTCGGAACACTGGCCCACCAAGCCGTGATCTCGCTCGGTCGCGGGCGGGTGACACGTTCGGCTCAGTGGCTGAGAATCGTTCAGCCCGCTGACGAGAGCGCTCTCCTTCGTCGCGGTCGGCGCGGTGCTCCTCTTCGCAGGCTTCTTCTACCAGCGGCTGAGCGAGCAGCTCGAAGGTCGAGGCGGAACGGGCCGAGCGGCCTAGCGGCGAGCGCGGCCGGGAAGGCGCAGCCGGCGGCGGCGCCGACCGTCCCCGATCACCGAGACGACGGTCTGGGCGAGGTGCGGGCAGCCGACCCTCGGGAAGCCGTCGCGGCGGTGACGGTGCAGCATCAGGAAGAGGTCGCCGGCCGGCGCGTCCTCGTACACGCGGGTCAGGCTGAGCCGTTCGACGGCGGCGACCGTCGGCTCCCAGATCGACTCGTACCAGTCGGCCGCGATCTCGGCGTCGTCCAGCACGCGCTCGAATCCCTTCATCCTGTGGTACCCGTGCACCTGGACGTTCTCGAGGAGCTCGAGGTAGTGCGCGGGACGGCTCACAGGGATGCGCACGCCCGGACGCGCCTCCGCGAGGCCGCTGTCCTCGAGGAATATCCGCTCTAGCTGGCCCAGGACGACGTCGAGCATGTCGGCTCCGGCGGGGAGCGGCACGCGCGCGATGAGCTCGGTCACGTCGGCGTCGATCATCTCCGCGCCCGAGCGGCGGGCGAGCGCGGCTCGGTGGTGGCCGTCGATGACGAAGTAGGTCTCGCCGAGCTTCACCGTCACGATGGGCGGAAAGGCGCCGTCGGCGAACGCCGCCTCGAGGGAGCGCATGCGGTCGCGGCTGAAGGAGTGAAGCGGGCGGAAGTCGCGCGTGAACGAGCTCGCGCGGCTGTCGGTACCGACGAGCGAGTCGAGCGGAACCTCGCGGACGCCCAGGTACCGTCGCCCGAACGGCTTCAGCCGTTCCTCGACGTCGTCAAGCTCGAGCAGGGGTTCGCGGCCACGCGCTCTCGGTCCCCTCATGGGGCTCATGGTACTTCTCGTCTCGCGAAGATACGCTGCGCAGGCGTCGCAACCGCGTTAGGCTGCCGCCTCATCTGGAGTCTCAACGCTGGGGGGAAAAGATGAAACGAATCGTTGCCTTGCTCGCGGGCGCACTCGCCGTGTGCGTGCTCGCGGGGCCGGCCGCGGGCGGTACCAGTTCGCCGACACGCGAGTACGTCGTCCTTTACAAGGCGGGCGTCTCGCTCGCCGAAGCGAAGAGTGTCGTGAAAGCACTCGACGGGAAGGTCGTCGCGACGCGCAAAGAGCTTCGCATCATGCTTGTTCGGAGCGACGCAGCGCGGTTCGCCGGTGCTGTGAACAAGAGCACGAAGCTCGTCGGCGCTGTGCGAAACCAGGTGATCGGAAAGCTCGATCCGGCGCTTCGCATGAAGAACGACGATATCGAGCGGGACGGCCGCGCAGAGGCAGCCGGAACCGGAGGCGTCACGGTCCGCGCTCCCGACGGGGACCTCGAAGAGCCTCTCGCCGACTGGCAATGGGACATGCGGATGATCGACGCAACCCCGGATGGATCTTACGGCGTCCAGCAGGGCTCGAAGGACGTCATCGTCGCGGTGATCGACACTGGGATCGACGGTTCGCACCCCGACATCGCTCCCAACTTCAACCGAGCGCTCAGCCGGAACTGGACGACCGACATCCCGCTCATCGACGGCCCGTGCAACCAGGATCCGGACAAGTCGTGCTCGGATCCAGCGGATGTCGACGAGGACAGCCATGGAACGCATGTCGCGGGCACGATCGCCTCGCCGATCAACGGGCTCGGCATGGCCGGTGTCGCCCCGAACGTCACGCTCGTCAACGACCGTGCTGGACAGGACTCCGGCTTCTTCTTCCTCTGGGAGACGGTGAACGCCCTGGCGTATGCGGGCGACATCGGGGCCGACGTCGCGAACATGAGCTTCTACACGGATCCATGGCAGTACAACTGCCCGAGCTCGCATCCCGCAACCGACCCGATCACGGGCGAACCGACCGACAGCCCCGAACAGCAGGCCGAGCAGGAGACGATCCTGACCGTTGTGCAGGACGCAGTCGACTACGCGGTCGCCCACGGAGTCACGCTCGTGTCTGCTGCGGGCAACTTCCACTCCAACCTCGACGGGATGACGACGGACGACACGAGCCCCGACTTCCCGCCGGGCAGCGAGCAGGTTCGCGTGGTCACCGACTGGTGCCGGGATATGCCGACCGAAGCGGACGGCGTCATCTCGGTGAGCTCCGTGGGGCCGACGACGATGAAGGCGGACTACTCGAACTACGGCGCGGGCCAGGAGACCGGTGGCACCGGCGACGACCCCTCAGGCGAGATCGACGTCGCCGCACCGGGCGGGTACTTCCGCGACGGCTTCGGCACACCGCTCTTCCGGACGCCGGAGACCCAGATCCTGGGCCCGTATCCGTACGAGGTGGCGCGGGCGAACCACGAGGTCAGCGGGTCCGGCAAGCCGACGACGCCGTTCGTCGTTCGCGACTGCACCGCTGAGAAGATCAACTCGCAGGCCGATCCCACGCCGCAGCCCTCATCCATCACCGAGTGCTCGTACTACCAGCTGATCCAGGGCACTTCGATGGCCTCGCCGCACGCGGCGGGCGTCGCCGCACTGATCGTCAGTCAGTACGGCTCGGCGGACCTCGTGCACGGCGGGCTCACCATGGACCCGGCTGCTGTTCGCGAGATCCTGCGGGAGACCGCGACCGACACGGCGTGCCCGACGCCACCTCTCGTCGACTACACGATCGTCGAGAGGCCGGAGAGCTGGAACGCCCTCTGTGAAGGCACCGCCGAGTACAACGGTTTTTACGGCGACGGGATCGTGAACGCCCTCGCCGCCGTCGGCGGCTAGCTCGACCCTCGAACCACCCGGAAGACCGCCTACGGGCGGCCTTCCGGGTGTGCGGGGGAAGCCGGGGCGTCGCACCGCCTCCGCTACATTCAGTCCGTGGACGATGTCAGGGGCTTTCTCGATGCTTGCCAGGCGTTCGTCGACACGATCGCGTCGGTCGCGTTCTGGCCGCTCCTGCTCGCCGTCACGCTCCATGTGGTGAAGCTCCTCCTGCGAGGGCGGGCGTGGCAGAACATCCTGAAGTCCTCGTACCCGGAGTCGCACGTTCCCTACTGGGGCGTGTTCGGCTCGTACATGGCCGGGGTCGGCGTCAACTCGCTCGCACCGGCGCGCGGCGGCGACGTCGTCAAGCTCTACCTCGTCAGGCGCCAGGTGAACGACTCGAGCTATCCGACACTGGCGTCGAGCCTCGTCGTCGAGACGCTGTTCGACTTCGTCGTCTCGTCGTTCCTCTTCCTCTGGGCGATCAAGCTGGGAATCCTTCCGGGACTGCCCGACCTCCCCGCCCTGCCCGCCTTCGACTGGGCCTTCGTCGTTCGCCACCCCGTGATCGCCGCCTTCATCGGGTGCGTACTCATCGGCCTCATCATCATCGGGATGTCCTGGGCATCGCACCACGTGGCTCAGTTCGGGGAGAAGCTGGCCCAGGGCTTCGCGATCCTTCACGACCGCCGCGCCTTCCTCACGGGAGTGGTCACCTGGCAGGCGGCGAGCTGGCTGGCGCGCGGCGCGGCGGTGTACTTCTTCCTCGAGGCGTTCCACATCCCCGCGAGCGTGGAGGCGACGGTGACCGTGCTCGTCGTCCAGGGGCTCTCGACCCTCCTGCCCTTCACGCCGGGCGGCGCGGGCACGCAGCAGGCCGTGCTCGTCTACGCGTTCAGCGGGACGGCCGCCGCGAGCACCGTGCTCGGCTTCAGCGTCGGCATGCAGCTCGTGACGACCGCCGTGAACGTCGTCCTCGGCTTCGGCTTCATCGCCGTCATGCTGCGCACCCTGCGCTGGAAGCAGCACGTCCTCGCCGACCAGGAGCTCAGGAAGGCGACCTCCGAGCCCGCACCTGGGGAGCCGGCCCCCCAGAGCTCGCGTTCCGTTCTTCCCGGCTGAGGGAACGGCGTATGATGAGACAGCGCATGGAACCTTCCGTTCGGACCGGCGGGCGGCAGACCTATTCGGCAGCCGTCACGGATCTCTGGGAGCGCGTCGGGACGGCTTTGACCCGCCTCGAGCGCATCGCCGAGAGCCCGGCGGACGTGCTCGCGGAGGAACATTCGGACGAGCTTCCCGGCCTCCAGTACTCGCTGCACGCAGGGGCCGAGCTCGCGGTCGGCATCGAGGCGCCCCCGAATGCGGAGGATCTCCACCGGGAGCTCGTGTCCGCGCTCGCCGAGGCGCGCGATGCGACAGCCGAAGTCGCCTACGCGGTCGAGATCGACGAGGCGGAGGGCGTCGAGCCGCTGCTCCCGGAATGGCGCGGCTCGCTCTTCCGCGTACGGCTTGCACGGCTGCGGGCCTTGGAGCGGACGAATGCGCTTGCGAGCGAGGCCAACAAGGCGGAGCCCCCGCGCCGGCGCCAGGCCGACCACGAGGGCGCCTCGTGGACGGCGATCGTCGCGACGGTGCTCATTCTCGGCGGAGCCTTCCTCTTCACCGCCGGCGCCGTGCTCGTCGCCTGGCCGGTGTGGGCCGCCGGGCTGGCCCTCTTCGCCGGCGGATTCATCCTCTACAGGCCTTAGCCAGACAGGGCGTCGAGCCTCGCGAGAGTCTCCTCGCGGCCGAGGAGCTCGATCGACTCGAAGAGTCCCGGTGAGACGTTCGAGCCGGTGACCGCCGCGCGGATGGGCTGGAACGCCTGCCGCGGCTTCAGCCCCTGCCGCTCGGCCAGCTCACGAAGCGCCGCCTCGATCCGCTCCGAGTCGAAGGGCTCGACGGCCGCGAGCGTCGAGCGCGCCTCCGCGAGGAGGGGGCCCGAGCCGTCCAGCAGGCTGGGGTCGGGCGCGACGCGCTCGAAGAAGAACCCGGCGAAGGCGGGGAACTCGCCGAAGGTGCCGATCTTCTCCTGCACGAGCGGCGCGGCCCTCCGCACGAGCTCGCCGGCCCACTCGTAGCCCTGCTCGCGGAGCCAGGTCGAAAGCGCCTCCGCGTACTCGGCAGGCGATAGCGCACGCACGTAGAGCCCGTTCAGGTGGTTGAGCTTGTCGTAGTCGAAGACGGCCGGGCTCGCCCCGACGCGCTCGAGGGTGAAGAGCCGGACGAGGTCGTCGCGGCTGAAGATCTCGGTGCGATCGTCGTAGCTCCAGCCGAGGAGGGCGAGGTAGTTGAGGAGCGCGGGCGCGTAGTAGCCGGCCGTCCTGAACTCCTCCACCGAGACGGCGCCGTGACGCTTGGAGAGCTTCTTGCCATCCGGGCCGTAGATGTTGCCGAGGTGCGCGTAGGAGGGCAGCGGCGCTCCGAGCGCCTCGAGCACGCGGATCTGCTTCGGCGTGTTCGAGATGTGGTCTTCGCCGCGGATGACGTGCGTGATCCCGTCGAGCCAGTCCTCGACCGGCGAGGCAAAGTTGTAGGTGGGCCGCCCGTCTGCGCGGACGGCGACGAGGTCTTCGAGCTTCTCGTTCGGGACTTCGATGTGTCCGCGCACGAGATCCTCCCAGGCGGTCGAGCCCTCGTCGGGCATGCGGATCCGGATCGCGCCCTCGTCCTCGTACGCCGTGCCCTCCGCCACGAGTCGCCGGGCTTCCTCCTTGCACCGCTCCATGCGGTCGAGCTGGTACGTGACCTCGCCGTCCCAGTCGAGACCGAGCCAGCGCAGCGACTCCATGATCTGTTCGGACGCCTCCGCGACCTCACGGCTCGTGTCGGTGTTCTCGACGCGCAGGCGAAACTCGCCCCCCTCATGGCGGGCGTAAAGCCAGTTGAAGAGCGCCGTATGGACGCCTCCGATATGCAGGAACCCCGTCGGGCTGGGCGCGAAGCGGACGACCGGTGGCACGCGGCTATGGTAGTCGGGTGATCCCGGGCGCCCACGTCTCGACCTCAGGAGGGATCCACACGGCCATCGACCGCATCGAGGCGATCGGCGGCGAATCCGTTCAGATCTTCACGCAGAGCCCGCGCACCTGGCGGCCGACGAACCACGATCCGGCGAACTTCGAGCGCTTCAAGGAGCGGCGCGCAGAGGCGGGCATCAAAGGCGTCGTCTGCCACGCGCTCTACCTCGTCAACCTCGCCACCCCGGACGAGGAGATCTACGAGAAGTCGGTGACGACGCTCATGAACACCGTCGACGTCGCGTGCGCGATCGAGGCGGACGGCGTGATCTTCCACGTCGGCTCGCACCTCGGTGCGGGATTCGAGTCCGGGCTCGAGCATGTCGTCCCGGCCCTCGAGCGCGCGCTCGAACGCTGCTCCGACACGACCTGGCTCCTGATCGAGAACTCAGCCGGAGCCGGCGGGACGATCGGCCGCTCGGTGGACGAGCTCGCCGTCCTGGTCGACCGCCTCGGGCAGCACCCGCGCCTCGGGATCTGTCTCGACTCCTGCCATCTCTGGGTCTCGGGCACGGATGTGACCGACCGCGCAGCGCTCGACGCCTGCATCGACGAGGTCGAGGAGCGGATCGGGCTCGACCGACTACGCGCGTTGCATGTGAACGACGCCGCCGCGCCGCTCGGCTCGAACCGCGACCGCCACGCGAACCTCGGCGAGGGCGAGATCGCGGAGGGCATGAGCGTCTTCCTCGGACACCCGAAGCTTCAGGGGCTCCCGACGGTTCTCGAGGTCCCGGGACCTGACGGGCACGGACCGGACGCGAACGAGATCCAGAAGCTGCGCGACCTGCACGCCGTCGGCGCGAAGGGCGCTAAGCCGGCTCGTCGGAAGGCTGTTGCTCGACCACGCGGAAAGACGGCTTCCCGCGGGGGAGCTCGAAGAACTCGGGGTTGACGCAGCCGAGCTCGTCGGCCCTGTGCTCGTAGCACGTGGCCACCTCCGCCTTGCACATCGGGAGCGGCTGGCGCACGGTCTTCATCGCGCCGAAGCCGCCCTTGCGCTTCTGCGCCTCGTGCAGCGCGTCGAGGTCGATCTCGACGTCGTAGACCTTCTGCATGCAGCCGATGTACGTGTGCCCCCACTCCTCGTAGGCGTAGAGGAACGGGCAGGCGCGCGTGACGCACGCGGCCGGGTAGACGACCTTGTCGCAGTGAACCCCGCAGCGGCGACATTCAGTCTCGTCCTGTGGCCGCAGGGGAAGCTCTTGAACGATCGGCAATCGCCGTTGCATCCAGTCTGGATTGTGGGTGAGGTTCATACGTCCCGCAAGACTTGACACACCCTGAAACGGGGTGTAGGCCCGCGGCGGCTAGAGCTCGCCCCTGAGCCGGCGGACGACGTTCAGGACGTCCATCGGCGTGAACGCCTCGAAGTCGGGGTCGAGCCCGCGCTCGTCGTCGTCGGCCCGGAACCAGAACGCCTGGACGGTGGCCATCCCGAGCTCCTTCGCACCCCGCACGTCCTCGAAGCGGCGGTCGCCGACGAAGACCGCGCGCGTCGGCTCGACGTCGAGGCGGCCGAGCGCCTCCTCGAAGATCGCGGGGTGCGGCTTCCGCTTGCCCGTCTCGGAGGAGAAGACCGCGACGTCGAGGCGCTCGCCGAGCCCCATCTGGTCGAGGTCGCGGTGCAGAAGAGCCGGCGGGTCGAAGGCGTTCGAGACGAGCCCCGTCTTGAGCCCGCGGTCTCGGAGCACGTCGAGGAGCGCGTGCGTCGAGTCGCCGATCAGGCGGGCGGGCTCCCAGGCCGCGTGCTCGGCCTCGAGGAAGCGCTCGAGCTCTTCGCCTTCCACCCTGGCTCCGAGGCTCCCGAGACACTCGCGGACGAGATCCGGGTACTCGATCTCCTCGAGCGAGCCGGGCTGCCAGAGGAGCGGGACGTAGCGCTCCCGAAAGCGGGCGGCGGCGTCCTCGTGCCCGGGCAGGCCATCCCGCCCGATCGCCGCCAGGCCGGCCTCCCACCCCGCTTCGAGGAGCGCCTCGTCGTAGACGAACTGAAAGAGCGTGTCGCCCCAGTCGAAGAGGACCGCGTCGATCACTGGAGGACGAACGTTAGGGTCCCCCGGCCGTGGTCCGCAAAATTCTGTTCGCGCTCCTCGCTCTCGGGCCGCTCGTCGTCGTCCTCGACCACGCGGGTCTCGGCGACATCGAGCTCTTCGTCCTCGCCGCGCTGGCCCTCATCCCGCTCGCCTGGCTGATCGGGGAGGCGACGGAACACGCGGCCCACCACACCGGTCCGGGAATCGGCGGCTTCCTCAACGCCACTTTCGGCAACGCGCCCGAGCTGATCATCGCGCTCTTCGCCGTGCACGACGGGCTGACGGAGGTCGTGCGCGGCTCGCTCACCGGTAGCGTCGTCGGAAACCTGCTGCTCGTCCTGGGCTTCTCGCTCGCGTTCGGCGGAGACGGCGAGCTGGACCGCCGCTCGAGCTTCATGTCCCTCTGCCTCGTCGCGTTCGCCGTTCTCCTCTTCCTCATCCCGGCGATTCCCGGCTGGAGCGGCGATCCCGACCGGCACTCCCTCGCAGTCGCGTCGGTGCCGGTCTCGATCGTGCTGCTGCTCGTCTACCTGGGTGTCACCTGGTATTCGCTCCGGCGCCACCGGGCCCAGCACACATCGGACGAATCACCCGACATGGCCGCCTGGTCGTTCACGGTTTCGCTCCTCGTCCTCGGCGCCGCCACGGTGGTCACCGCCCTCGTCGCCGAGATCCTCGTCGGCACGCTCGAGGCCTTCGCGGAAAAGGCCCACCTGAGCGACTTCTTCGTCGCGGCGGTGATCGTGGCCATCGTCGGGAACGCGGCCGAGCACGGCGGCGCGGTGGTGGTCGCCGCCCGGGGGAAGATCAAGCTCGCCGCCGAGATCGCCCTGGCGTCGAGCGCTCAGGTCGCCGTCTTTCTCATCCCCGCGGTCGCACTGCTCTCATGGGCGATCGAGCCGCTGGCCCTCTCCTTCAGGCAGGTGGAGATCGCCGCCCTTGCCGGGGCGACGGCGTTCACCGCTGCGATCCTCGCCAACGGCCGCTCGAGCAGGCCGAAGGGAATCGCGCTGATCGTCGCCTACGGGCTCGTGGCGCTCGCCTTCCTGCTGGCCGGCGACCGCTAGGCGGGCGCGTCGGCGGCCCGCGTGCGCCGCAGCGCACCTCCAAGCGCCAAGACGATGAAGCCGATCCCCGCGAGGATCAGCGCGATCCCGACCACGATTCCGAAAAGCGCCGTGCCTTCCGCCAGGAACGACGTATACAGAGCGGTCGCGAGCGCGGTCTCGGTGACCCAGATGTCGCGGGCACCGTTCGACACCGGCTGGCCGTTCTCGTCCTTCGCAGCCGCGGCTTCGTCGTTCGTCCCCTTGGGGTCGTCGGGATTCGCCGCCGACTGGAACCGGCCCATCTGCGCGTAGGTCAGTCCGCCGGTCGACTCGAGCGCGTGGATGCGCATGTAGTCCGCGAAGCACTTCGCCTCCGAGCCGGTGTCGATCTCCTCGTTGGCGACGTCACACGTAGGCAGCTCGGTGCTCGCGGGGAGGCCGGCATCGTTGGCCTCCTGCGCGATCGCGTCGGGGTTCATGTCCGGAGAGCCGACGATCTGCTCTCTGCTGAGCTGCGTTCGGACCTCGTTGTGCCCGCCGATGCTCAGAACGAGCGACCCGATTCCAAACGCGATCAGGATCACGCCAGCCGCCACTCCGCCCCACTCCAGAACCTTCCGCCTCGTCACTGCCCGCTCCTTTCGCTTGGGTCAGCCGCAGTCGTCGGGCCGACACTAGCGCCTCACGAGGGTGCGGTTAGCCGCACGTTAAGACTGCGGGTCGCCACCTTTGACTCTCGGACGGGTTTTGACACCCTAGGCGGGACAAGAGACTTGGAGGTCCGAATGACATCGGCGATGAGTGAGGAACGGACTGCGGAGGAACGGCCGACAGGCGCAGTCGTCCAGGCAAACGAGATCACCCGCGTGTACGGAGAGGGCGAGACCGCTGTTCATGCCCTGAACGGCTGCTCGGTCACCGTCACCCATGGGGAGCTGACGGCCGTCATGGGCCCGTCCGGCTCCGGCAAGTCGACGATGATGCACATCCTCGCCGGGCTCGACCGGCCCACCTCGGGCAACGTCCTGATCGAGGGCTCGGACATCACGCGGCTGAACGACAACGAGCTGACCAAGCTCCGCCGCCAGCACATCGGCTTCATCTTCCAGTTCTTCAACCTCCTGCCGATGCTGACGGCAGAGGAGAACATCCGGCTCCCGCTCGAGCTCGCCGGCGGCAAGATCGACAAGCAGTGGGTCGACGACGTCATCAAGCGCACAGGCCTCGACGACCGGCGCACGCACCGTCCCTCTGAGCTCTCGGGTGGACAGCAGCAGCGTGTCGCCATCGCCCGTGCTCTCGCCTCCAGGCCGACCGTGATCTTTGCGGACGAGCCGACGGGCAACCTCGACTCGGCCACCAGTGGCGAGATTCTGGAACTGCTCCGCGAGATGGTCGCCGAGTTCGGGCAGACGATCGTCATGGTCACGCACGACGCGCGCGCCGCCGCGATCGCGGACCGGATCCTCTTCCTCGCCGACGGCTGCATCGTCAAGGAGCTCAAGGGGGCGGATCAGAGCGAGATCGTCACGACGATGGACGAGGTCGCCCGGCAATGACACGCGTTGCACTGAGGGGCCTCTGGGGCCGGAAGCTTCGCACCATCCTCACGGCGATCGCGATCGTTCTCGGCGTCGCGCTCGTGGCCGGCACCCTGGTGCTGACCGACTCGATCGACAAGGCGTTCGACTCGATCTTCACCGATTCCCGCCAGGGCTCGAGCGTCGTCATCAGCGGTAAGTCGGCGTTCGACCTCACCGACGACAGCGGCGCGACCGCGCCTCCGCTGAACGAATCGCTTCTCCAGTCGGTCAGGTCGCAACCGGACGTTGCCGAGGCGGAAGGAAGCGTCTCGGGCGACGCCCAGATCATCGGGGACGACGGCAAGGCGATCGTCTACGGCGGAGCGCCGAACCTCGGCTTCTCGATCGCAAACGGAGACAGCCGCTTCAACCCGCTCACACTCACCGAGGGTGAGTGGCCGACCGGGGACGAGGTCGTCATCGACGGATCGACCGCGGACAAAGAGGGATTCAAGATCGGCGACACCGTCGGCGTCCAGGGGCGCGGCCGCGTTGAGGATCTGCGCATCTCGGGCATCGTGAAGTTCGGCTCGGTCTCGACGATCGGAGGCGCAACGCTTGCCGGCTTCGACCTCCGGACGGCCCAGCGGATCTTCGGAAGAGAGGGAAAGCTCGACGAAATCGCCGTCGCCGCGAAGCCGGGCGTGTCGGACAGTCAGGTAGCTGCCGAGCTCAGATCCGTACTGCCGCAGGACACCCAGGTGCGCACCGGAGCCGAGCAGGCGAAGAACGACGCAAAGGACACGGACGAGTTCATCACCTTCCTGCGGACGTTCCTGCTTTCCTTCGGCGGCATCGCGCTCTTCGTCGGCGCGTTCGTGATCGCAAACTCACTCTCGATCACCATCGCCCAACGCACGCGTGAGCTCGCGACTCTGCGGACGATCGGCGCCTCCCGCCGCCAAGTTCTGAAATCCATCCTGATCGAGTCTCTCGTCGTCGGCGTGCTCGCCTCGGTCGTGGGCCTCTTCCTCGGCCTCGGGCTTGCCAAGGGCCTCTTCTGGCTCTTCGACGCGATCGGGTTCACGCTTCCGAACAGCGGCCTCACGTTCGAGACACGCACGGCCATCGTCGCGCTCGTCGTCGGCATCATCGTCACGGTGGGCGCGAGCCTGCGGCCGGCGATCCGAGCCACGAGGGTTCCGCCGATCGCCGCAGCGCGCGAAGGCGCCACGCTGCCGGAGTCGCGCTTCGCCCGTTTCAGGGTCCCCGCGGCCGTGCTTCTGACCGTGATCGGCTTCGCCCTCGTCATCTACGGGCTCTTCGGCAGCGGGCTCGGCACCGCGGCGATCCTCATCTCCATGGGAGCAGGCGCGCTGCTCGTCTTCATCGGGGTCGCGCTCTTCGCTTCCAAGCTCGTGCCTGGGCTCGCAACGATTCTCGGCTGGCCCACGGCTCGTCTCGGCGGAGCGTCGGGCCAGCTCGCGCGTGGCAACGCCAAGCGCAATCCACAGCGAACGGCCTCGACCGCTGCCGCGCTCATGATCGGGCTCGCGCTCGTGACGCTCGTTGCGGTACTGGGGCAGGGAATTCGCTCGAGCTTCACCGGGGCGGTGGACAAGATCTTCGTCTCCGACTACGCGATCACGGCGCAGAACAACTTCTCCCCGATCCCCACCGACGCAGCCGACGCCGCCGAGCGCGCGCCCGGTGTCCAGGCAGTCGCAAGCGTCCGCGCGGGACAGGCACTCGTTTTCGGAAGCGTCCAGAACGTCACCGCGGTGACCCCCAACGCCGGCGACGCGATCGCGCTCGACTGGACAGATGGCTCGCAGGCCGTCTTCTCGGAGCTGGGCGAGGATGGCGCTTTTATCGACAACGGCTACGCGGAGAAGCACGATCTCCAGATCGGGTCTCCGATCAAGATCACGGTTCCGAGCGGCGAGGTCGTGTCGCTCGTGGTCAAGGGGATCTTCGATCCGCCTGCCGGCGGCTCACCGTTCGGGACCGTGACCTTCTCGAGCGCGACGTTCGACGCGAACTACGACCAACCGGAGAATCTCTTCTCGTTCGTGAAGATGGACGGCGGCGTCACCGACGCTAACACGCAGGCGCTCGACGCCGCACTGAAGGACTTCCCGAACGCGAAGGCCCAGACGCGGGCGGAGTTCAAGGACAACCAGGTCGGGTTCCTGAACAACATCCTGAACGTCCTCTACATCCTGCTGGCCCTGTCGGTGATCGTGAGCCTCTTCGGCATCATCAACACGCTCGCACTGACCGTCTTCGAGCGGACACGCGAGATCGGAACGCTTCGCGCGGTGGGAATGACCCGCCGTCAGGTGCGGCGGATGATCCGCTACGAGAGCGTCATCACCGCGCTCATCGGGGCTGCTCTCGGAATCATCCTGGGGATCGTCCTCGCCGGGCTCCTGACGGCCCGCATCGACTTCATCAACTTCGCCGTCCCGGTCTCGCAGATCATCGTCTTCGCGATCGCCGCGATCATTGTCGGCATCGTGGCGGCGATCCTGCCCGCCCGCCGTGCGGCGAAGCTGAACGTCCTCCAGGCGCTGCAGTACGAGTAGGAGCTATTCGAGAGGGGCCCGGTTTCACGACCGGGCCCCTCTCTAGGCTTGCCGTGTGTCGAAGGGCAGGCTCGAAGCGTTCTCGGACGGGGTCTTCGCGATCGCGATCACGCTGCTCGT
>JBKPRJ010000003.1:0-17582 GCA_046734455.1 Actinomycetota bacterium
CGGTGCCTCACGATTGCGACCTCGGATTCGGGCGGCGGCGCCGGGATCCAGGCCGATCTGAAGGCTTTCGCCGCGCTCGGCTGTCACGGCATCAGCGCGATCGTGGCGCTGACCGCCCAGTCCACGACGGAGGTGCGCTCCGTCCACGAGGCTCCGCCCGAGTTCATCCGCGACGAGCTCGATGTGGTCTTCGCCGACATCGGCGTGGACGCTGCCAAGACCGGGATGCTCTTCTCGCGCCGGATCATCGAGACAGTCGCAGGCTTCCTCTCGGAGCACCGTGTGCCGCTCGTCGTCGACCCGGTCATGGTGGCAGCCTCAGGCGCGAAGCTCCTGCAGGACGACGCGGTGGAGATTCTGGTGGGCGCACTCTTGCCGCTCGCGAGCGTCGTCACCCCGAACCTGCACGAGGCCTGCGCGCTCGCGGGCGTCCCATATTCGGAGGATGCGAACCGGAGTGAGCTGGCCGAGCGGATCCATGCGCTCGGCGCCTCGGCTGTGATCGTGACCGGGGGTCACGGGACCGAGGCAGTCGACTGGCTCTACGACGGAGAGCAGCACGTTCCGATCCCGGTGGAGCGCTACGAGTCGGACGCGACCCACGGGGCCGGCTGCACCCATTCGGCGAGCCTGAGCGCGCTGCTCGCGCGCGGAGAGTCGCTGGAGGAGGCGGCGCGCGGGGCTGCCCGCATTGCGTCAGAGGCCGTGCGCGCCGGCATCGCCGAGATCGGCGCCGGCTCGGGCCCCGTCGACGTCATCGGTCTTGAGGCTGTCCGAAGCAGGTGAATTCGGGCTCCTGCGGGAGCTCGAGCGGCTCGGGCTCGTCTCCGGCCAGGATGCGGAGGGCGCTTTGCTCGGCGGGGGCCGGGTGGCGACGGTGGATGTTCTCGCCGAGGGCGTCCATTTTCGCCTGGACTGGACGTCGTTCCGCGACCTCGGCTACAAGGCGGCTGCGGTGAACCTCAGCGACCTCGCCGCGATGGGCGCCGCCGCGGAAGGCCTGCTCGTCGGCCTGGGTGCGCCCGAGCGCGCAGAGGTCGCAGAGGTCGTCGAGCTCTACGAGGGCCTGAACGAGACGGGTGTTCCGGTCGTCGGAGGCGACACGACGCGGACGCGGTCCTGGTTCCTGTCGGTGACGGCCTTCGGCACGAGCGAGCGTGTGCCGGGCCGCGCCGGCGCTCGGCCGGGCGACGCGCTCGTGGTCACCGGCCCGCTCGGCGCTTCGGCAGCCGGTCGCTACGTCCTGGAGCACGGGCTGGACGGCTTCGACGAGCTCGTGGAGGCGCACCGCCGGCCTCCGCTTCGGCTCGAGGAGGGACGCAGGCTTGCCCGCGTCGCGCACGCGCTGGTCGACCTGAGCGACGGGATCGGCTCCGACGCGGCGCGAATCGCCGAGCGCTCCGCCTGCATGGTCGTCCTCGACGTCGAGGCAATTCCGCGGACACCCGGGATCGAAGAAGTCGCCGACCTGCCTTTCTGGACGCTGGGCGAGGATTACGAGCTTCTGGCGGCGTTGGCGCCCGAGGACGCCGAAACGAGCGGCTTCAATGTCGTCGGCCGCGTCGAGGAAGGCTCAGGCGTCGAGCCCGACCTCCCCGGCTGGGATTCCTTCGTCGCGTAATCCACACAGTCCGTCACGAAAGATGTCAAGTAACAGTCTGTTACTTGCTTGCTTCGGCGCCCTCTGGCGTCGTCGTAGCCGCGTGCCACCGCACGTTTTTGGGGATCGCCGCCGTCACGAAAGCCGCACGCCTTCCGCGCGTCTCTCGCCAAGTAACAGTCTGTTACTAGGTGGTTGTTGCGCTGCGAGCGACGCGGCGCCTTCGCCGTTCGCGAGCTCTAGGAGCGCTCAGGCGGCTTTGCCGAGCCAGCGTTCCCACGCCGACTCGTAGTGGCTCTTGGAGCGGGCGCCGATGACGGTCTCTTGCGGCTCGCCGCGCTCGAAGAGGATGACGGTGGGGATCGAGAGCACGTTGTAGCGGGACTGCGTCTGCAGGTTCTCGTCCACGTTCATCTTCACGAACTTGACGCGGTCTCCATGTTGCTCGGCCAGGTCGTCGATGATCGGGCTGACCACGCGGCAGGGGCCGCACCACGGCGCCCAGAAATCGACCACCACGGGCCGGTCGGAGTCGAGAACCTCGGCCTGGAAGTCCGCGTCGGTGACGTCGCCCACCATGTTCGCACTATAGCCACGGCTACAGACGATTCCGGGCGCCTCGGAGCCTGAGCTCGGGCACCTTCCACATCGCCTCGAGCACGATTCCGCGCGTCATCTTCGACCCCCCGGAGCGGCGCTCGGCGAAGACGATCGGAATCTCCTGGACCTCGAAACCGGCCCGCAGCGCGCGATACGTGGTCTCGATCTGGAAGGCGTACCCCTTTGTCCTGATCCGGTCGAGCGGAAGGGCTTCGAGGGCCTCGCGCCGCCAGCACTTGAAGCCACCGGTCAGGTCGTGGACCCCCACGCCGAGGATCGTGCGCGCATAGAGAGAGCCGAACCGGCTGATCGCCTGCCTGCCCTTCCCCCAGTGCTCCGTTCCGCCGCCCTCGACGTAGCGTGAGCCGAGGACGAGGCCGGCATCCTCGCTCGCCGCGAGGAGCCGCGGCACGTCGGCGGGGTCGTGCGAGAAGTCGGCGTCCATCTGCACGATCCGTTCGGCTCCGTTCTCGAGCGCCCAGCCGAAGCCCGCGAGATACGCCGGGCCGAGCCCCTCCTTGCGGGCGCGATGGAGGACGGAGAGGAACGGCAGCTCCCGGCTGAGCCGGTCGGCGAGCTCACCGGTCCCATCGGGCGAGGAGTCGTCGACGACAAGGATGCGCGCCTCGACGCCGGTTCCTGCGAGCACGTCGCCCAACCGGCGCGCGATGGGCTCGAGGTTCGCACGCTCGTTGTAGGTCGGGAGGCAGATGACCAGGCGCACCCGCGTATCATCGCCCGCGTGGCGCAGACGCTGCCCTCCAACGCCCAGCTGGCCGAGCAGTTCGAGCTTCTCGCCGATCTGCTCGAGCTCGACGGGGCCGACGCATTCCGGCTGAGCGCCTACCGGCGGGCGGCGACGCGTATCCGCGAATCGGCTGTGCCCGTCGCGCAGCTCGCCCTGGACAAGAAGGCGACGAGGCTGTCGGGGATCGGCGCAACGATCGAGGGGAAGATCGTCGAGTACACGGAAACCGGAGACCTGGCGGCGCTGGCCAAGCTCCGCGACAAGCTCCCAACTGGCCTCGTCGAGGTCATGCACGTGCCCGGTCTCGGCCCGAAGACCGCGCGCAAGCTCTGGGTCGAGCTGGGTGTGCAGTCGGCGGACGATCTGCGCGCCGCGGCCGAGCAGGGCCGGCTCGCGGAGGTACAGGGCCTCGGGTCGAAGACGCAGCAGAAGGTGCTCGCCTCGCTCGCCAGGCCGAAGAAGGCCGTCGAGCAAAAGACCCTGCTCGGGCGGGTTCTTCCCTCCGTGGATCAGGCGGTCGAGGAACTGCGCTCCCACCCGGCCGCGCGCCAGGTGTCCGAGGCCGGGAGCGTACGCCGCCGGCGTGAGACCGTCCGCGACCTCGACATCATCGCCACCGCCGACGATCCCGCCGCCCTGACCGCCCACTTCGTCGCGCAGCCCTGGGTCGCCGAGGTCGTCGCACACGGCGGCACGAAGGCGACGGTCGTCTCCCACGACGGCCTTCGCTTCGACCTCCGCGTCGTCCCGCCGGAGAGCTACGGGAACCTGCTCCAGCACTTCACCGGCTCCAAGGCCCACAACGTCGCCATGCGAGAGGAGGCCGTCACCCGCGGTCTGTCGATCTCCGAGTACGGCGTCAAGAACACCGAGACCGGCGAGGTCTTCACCGCTGCGACCGAGCAAGAGCTCTACGAGTTCCTGGGCTACGCGTGGATCCCGCCCGAGCTACGCGAGAACCGCGGCGAGCTGGCAGCAGCGCGCGACGGCGGGCTCCCCGAGCTCGTTGAGCTGGACGACATCCGCGGCGACCTGCACTCCCACACCACCTGGTCGGACGGACGCGCCTCGCTGGACGAGATGGCCTCGACAGCCAAGGGGCTCGGCCGCTCGTACCTTGCCGTTTGCGACCACGCACGCCGCCTCCGCGACGGCCGCCTCGAGCAGCAGGCGAAGGAGATCGAGGAGGTCGGCGCGCGGACGAAGGGACTCCAGATCCTGCGTGGGATCGAGGTCGACATCCGCGCGGACGGCTCGCTCGACATGGACGACGACGTGCTGGCCGGGCTCGACTGGGTGATGGCTTCCGTCCACTCGGGCTTCGATCGCACGCGTGAGGAGCTGACGCGCCGCATCGCGGCCGCGATGGAGAACCCGCACGTCGACTGCATCGGCCATCCGACCGGACGGAAGATCAACCGGCGCGATCCCTACGACGTCGACTTCGAGGCGCTGCTCGAGAAAGCGATCGACACAGGCACGTTCCTCGAGATCAACTGCCAGCCCGACCGTCTCGACCTCGACGACAACCACGCGCGCGCCGCCGCCGAGGCCGGGGTCAGGATCGTCGTCTCGACCGATGCGCACCGCACGCACGAGCTCGCGAACATGCGCCTCGGGGTGGCGATGGCGCGGCGGGGGTGGATCGGCCCCGAGCAGATCGTGAACACCCGACCGTGGCGCGACGTCAAGAAGCTGATGAAAAAGCCGTGAGCGACTTTCGCGGGGACGGCGAAGCGGCGCTCGACTGGGTCGCCGCATACCTCGACCGGGTCGGGGAGTTGCCGGTGGCGGCTCGCGTCTCGCCGGGCGAGGTGCGCGCGAAGCTCGCGGCCTCTCCACCCGCGCAGGGCGAGCCGTTCGAGGCCGTCTTGCGCGATCTTGACGAGGCAATCCTCCCCGGGATCACGCACTGGAACCATCCACGCTTCTTCGGCTATTTCGCCAACACGGGGTCGGAGCCGGGAATCCTCGCCGAGCTCATCATCGCGGCCCTGAACGTGAACGCGATGCTCTGGACGACCTCGCCGGCGGCGACCGAGGTCGAGGAGCTGGCGCTCGACTGGCTGGCGCAGCTGCTCGGCCTCCCCGAGGGCCTGCACGGCCACATCGACGACACGGCCTCGACCGCGACCATCGTCGCGCTTGCCGCTGCCCGTGAGCTGCGGCCCGGGGGTCACGTTCTCACCTCGGAGCATGCGAACTTCTCGGTCGAGAAGGCTGCGCGGCTGCTCGGGCTCGAGTGCCGCTTCGTGCCCGTCGACGACGAGTTCCGGATGCCCGTCGACGCGCTCGCGGAGCAAATCGAAGGCGCCGCAGCCGTCGTCCCGACCGCGGGGACGACCTCGACCACTTCCGTCGATCCCGTCCGCGAGATCGCGGCGCTCTGCCGGGACGCGGGCGCCTGGCTCCATCTCGACGCGGCCTATGCGGGCTCGGCCGCGGTGTGCCAGGAGTTTCGCTGGACGCTCGACGGCGCCGAACTCGCCGACTCCCTCGTAATCAACCCTCATAAATGGTTGGTCACTCCGATGGACTGCTCGTGCTTCTGGACCCGCCGACCCGACGTCGTTTTCCGCGCTTTCAGCGCGAGCCCCGAGTACATGCCCGCGCGCGAGGGAACGGTGACCGACCTCAAGGACTACGGGCCGGCGCTCGGCCGGCGCTTCCGCGGGCTCAAGCTCTGGGCGGTGCTGCGCTGCTATGGCCGCCAGGGGCTGCAGACACTCATTCGCGAGCACGTGCGCCTCGCCCAGCGCTTCGCCTCGTGGGTCGAGGAGGAGCCGGGCTGGGAGATCGCCGCGCCGCACGCGCTCTCGGTGGTGTGCTTCCGGCGCGAGGGCTCGGACCAGGAGAACGAGGCGATCCTCGAGCGCGTGAACCGCAGCGGCGAGGCCTTTCTCAGCCAGACGCGCCTGAACGGGCGGCTGGTCCTGCGACTGGCCATCGGCAATGCGCGCACGACGGAGGACGACGTGCGCCGCGCGTGGGGTGCGCTTCAGGACGCGGCTAGATCGAGCCGGTGAACGTGTCGCACTCGGCGGGCTTGCCCGTCTCGTAGCCGCGCGAGAACCAGCGGCGCCGCTGCTCCGAGGTGCCGTGCGTGAAGGTCTCGGGGTTCGCCTGGCCCTGCGTCTGCTCCTGGAGGCGGTCGTCGCCAATTGCGGCAGCGGCGTCGAGGCCCGAGTTGATGTCCTGCTGCGTGAGCTCGACGACGAGGCCGGTCTGCACCGCGTGGGCGGCCCAGACGCCGGCGTAGCAGTCCGCCTGGAGCTCGGAGCGCACGCCTCGGCTCTCAGGCCCCTGCGTGTCGTTCCCGATCCGGTTCAGCACGCCGAGCTGGTCCTGCACGTGGTGGCCGTACTCGTGGGCGAGGACGTAGGCCTCGACGAACGGCGTGTCCTCCGCGCCGAACTGCTGGAGCTCGTCGAAGAACCCGAGATCGATGTAGACGAGCTTGTCGGCCGGGCAGTAGAAAGGCCCCACCTGCGAGGTGGCGTGGCCGCAGCCGGTGTCGATCGCATCGGTGAAGAAGACGGTGTCCGACGGCTTGTACTGCTCGCCGCTTGCCGTGAAGACGCCGGTCCAGAACTTCTGCACGCTGTTCACGACGGCGACGATGCGGCAGTCCTCGCGCTGGTTCGCGTCCTCGCCGGTCTTGCATTCCTCCGAGAGCTGGGAGGGCGCCGAGTCCTCGCCGACGCGCTGGTTGTCGAGAGGGCCGAGCTGGCCGGGCAAGCCTTCTCCTCCGGAGAGCGCCGAGAAGATGAGGTAGATGACGAGGATGGCGATGCCGATCCCGCCTCCGCCCATGGCGAGCCCGCCGGCCCCGCCTACGCGGCTGCCGCGAACATCCCTGACCTGACCCGGATCGAGCCGGGCACCTCGTCGAAAGCGCATGGAGCCAGTATCTCCGGCCCCCGGTATCCGCCAAACGCTTACAACGTCGCCAGGAGCGATGCCAGCTGCGCGGGCCCGTGGACAACGAGATCGGCGACTGCGGGAAGCTTGGCGGGCCCCTCCTCGGACTCGACGGCCACGCGGACGGCGTGATCGAGCCCAGCGCGCGTGAGGCCCTCAAAGGCGTCGAGGTCCGTCGTGTCGTCTCCGGCGTACAGACCGTTGCGCGCAGCGACGGAGGCGAGAAGCGCGCTCACGGCCGTGCCCTTGTTTGCCGCGAGCGGCGGCCTGATCTCGAGCACCTTGCGGCCCCAACGAGGGTCGAGCCCCTCGGCCCGCGCTCTCTCTGCGATCTCTTCCAGCCTCGCTCTCGCCGCCTCCTCGTCCTCCGCACCGCGATAGTGGTAGGAGAGCGAGAGCCCCTTGTCCTCGACGGGAAGGGCGATGGAGTCCCTGAACGCGGCGATCCGGTCGGTCAGCTCGGCGGCGTGCGGGTCGAGCTCGAGACCGTGGTTTCCGACGTAGCGGATGCCCTCGACGCCGACGAGGGACTCGGTCTCCTCACCGGCCCGGCCGCTGATGCAAGCCACGAGCAGATAGTCGGCTGCCAGCCGGGCCAGCTCTGCCTTGGTCTCGGCGGGGACGAAGGCCAGGTCCGGCCGCGGGGCGATGGGTGCGAGCGTGCCGTCGACGTCGAAGAGGAGCGCAGACTCCCAGGGAGCCTCGCGCAGAGGGGCCAGCAGATCCACCGCACTAGGATACGAGCGTGAGCTCGACGGTTCGCCCGGTCGCCGCGTTGCCCGCGATCGGGCTCACGGCCGGGTTCTTCAGCGCGCTCTTCGGCGTCGGCGGCGGGATCGTCGTCGTCCCGCTTCTCATCCTCGTCCTCGGCTACTCGACCCGCTGGGCGACGGGAACCTCGCTCGCCGCGATTGGCCTCACAGCCCTTTTCGGCATGACCGCGTACGGCGTGCTCGGCGAGGTGAGCTGGTCCGACGCGGCGCTCGTGGGCTTCCCGGCGGTGGTCGGCGTGCTCCTCGGCACTTGGGCCCAGCAACGGGTGCCGACCCGCGTCCTCACCCTGCTCCTCAGCGCCTTGCTCGTCGCCGTCGCGGTGAGGCTCTTCATCGGATGACCGTCGTCTACGCCCTCGTGCTCGGTTTCACCGCCGGCGTCCTTTCGGGAATGTTCGGCGTCGGTGGCGGGATTCTCTTCGTCCCGACCCTCTCGCTCGTGGTCGGCCTGTCGCATCTGTCGGCCGAAGCCACCTCGCTGGCCGCGATCATCCCGGTCGTCGCCGTGGGCGCATGGCAGCAGAACCGCTACGGCAATGTGCGCTGGCGCCCTGCCCTCGTGATCGGGGCGACATCGGCCGCGGGGGTCGTCGCAGGGGTTGCGCTCGCGACGTGGCTCTCGGACGGCACGCTCGAGAGGCTCTTCGGCTGCCTGCTCCTCATCGTGGCCGCGCGGCTGGCCTGGTCGGCGCGCCACTAGACTTTGGCCATGGCCGAGGAAGATTTCTGGCTTCCTCTCGTCGACGAGCCCATCGGAGAGCTCGTCTCGCGCCTGCAGGCAGAGGATGCCGAGATCTCCGCGCTCGCCGACTCCCCGCGGCGCCAGCTCGCCTTCCGGACCTTCGCGTACGTGCGCGCAGGCATCCTGCTCGGATCGCTGCTCGTCGACCACGACGTGACGAATGAGGGCTCACGCACGTGGATCGACGAGCTTCTTGCGGACCCGGTGCACCGGAAGGCCGTCGAGGACGAGATTCGCGCGGTCGCCCGCGACGTCGCCGCCGACCCGGCGCTCGCCGACGAGGCTCCGTTCGGGCCAGACGAAGCCGCCCGCGAACGTTTCCGCGCGTTCGCCCGCGGCCTCGATAGCGCTTAGTCGGTCCTGCCGAGCGCCGAGTCGGCCTTGTGCTTCAGGTCGTCGACGACCGCTGCGTCGCGGAGGGTCGTCGTGTCTCCGAGCTCGTGGCCCTCGGCGATGTCCTTCAAGAGCCGGCGCATGATCTTCCCCGAGCGCGTCTTCGGCAGGTCATCGCCGAAGAGGACGGCCGCCGGCCGGGCGATCTTGCCGATCTTCGCGGCGACGAACTGCCGTAGCTCTTCCGCAAGCTCGCCCGACGGCTCGTAGCCGCTCTTGAGGAGGACGAAGCAGACGATGCGCTGCCCGCGCTCGGGGTCGGTGGCGCCGCAGGTCGCCGCTTCGGCGACTGCCTCGTGCTCGACCAGCGTCGATTCGATCTCCGTCGTCGAGAGGCGGTGCCCCGCGACGTTGATCACGTCGTCGATCCGGCCCATCAGCCAGAAGTAGCCGTCTGCGTCCTGCTTGGCCCCGTCCCCGGTGAAGTACGTCTCCGGGCCGTACTTCGAGAAGTAGTTCTCGACGTAGCGCTCGTCGTCTTCCCAGAGCGTGCGGAACATCCCCGGCCACGGGTGCTTCATGGTGAGGAAGCCGCCCTGGCCTTGCGGGACCGGCTCGCCCTGCTCGTCGAGAATCGCCGGCTTGATCCCGGGGAACGGAATCGTTGCGGACCCCGGCTTGAGGGTCGTCAGCCCGGGGAGCGGGGTGATGAGGATGCCGCCGGTCTCCGTCTGCCACCAGGTGTCCACGACGGGACACCGCTCCTGTCCGATCACCTTCCAGTACCAGACCCAGGCCTCGGGGTTGATCGGCTCGCCGACGGTGCCGAGGAGACGGAGCGACGAGAGGTCGTGGGCGGCCGGATACTCCTCGCCCATCTTCACGAAGGAGCGGATGAGGGTCGGTGCCGTGTAGTACGAGTCGACCCTGTAGCGCTCGACGATCTCCCAGTGGCGGTCCCAGTCGGGATAGGCGGGGTCGCCTTCGTAGAGGACGCTCGTCGTCCCGTTCGCAAGCGGCCCGTAGACGATGTAGCTGTGGCCGGTGACCCAGCCGACGTCGGCTGCGCACCACCAGATCGTGTCGTGGTGGATGTCGAAGATCCACTTGTGGGTCACGGCGCAGTGGAGGAGGTAGCCCGCGCTCGTGTGCTGGACCCCCTTCGGCTTCGCCGTCGTCCCGGAGGTGTGCAGGAGGTAGAGCGTGTCCTCGGCACCCATGCGCTCGGGCTCGCACTCGTCGGACTCGCCGTCGACGACGTCGTGCCACCACAGGTCGCGCTGGTCGTTCCACCGGACGTCATCTCCCGTGCGGCGGAAGACGACGAGGCGCTCGACGCTCGGCGCCGCATCCGCCGCCGCATCCGCGTTCGCCTTGAGCGGCACCTTGCCGCCCTTGCGCCAGCCCTCGTCCTGCGTGATGAGGAGCTTTGCGCCGGAGTCGCGCAGCCGCTCGGCCAGTGACTCCGACGAGAACCCGCCGAAGACCACGACGTGCGGGGCGCCGATGCGCGCGCAGGCGAGCATGGCGATCGGCAGCTCCGGGACCATGCCCATGTAGATGCCGACGCGATCGCCCTTCGAGACGCCGAGCTTGCGGAGGGCGTTCGCCAGCCGGGACACCTCCGCCAGCATGTCCGCGTACGTCAGGTCGGCGCTCTCCCCCTCGGGCTCACCGACCCAGTGGTAGGCGACACGGTCGCCCTTTCCGGCCTCGACGTGGCGGTCGAGGCAGTTCCAGGCGACGTTCAGCTCCCCGTCGGCGAACCACGTGCAGTGCGGAGGATCCCAGTCGAGCCCCTTCGTCGGCTCCTTGAACCAGGTGAGGAACTCGCCCGCGAGGTCGCGCCAGAACCCCTCGGGATCCTCCTCGGCGCGCCTGTAGACCTCCTCGTCGTTGACGATCGCGCCGGCGGCGAACTCCTCCGGCGGCGGAAAGGTTCGCTGCTCGTCGAGCAGCGCCTCGATTGCGGCTTGTGTGCTCTCGGTCTCCATGCGAACAAAATATGACCGATGGCCAACCGAGCCGCTTCCGGCGCTAACCTCCAGTCGTGCGCTTGCGGGTCGTCCTAGGGGTTCTTCTTCTCCTCGCACTCGTCTCGGTCGGCTCCTCGGGGGCCGTGGCCGTATCGCCTGCCGCCTCCGCGAGCGCCTTTGGCGTGCGCGTGGTCGTGCCCGGGAAGACACCGGCCGCGGCAGGATCGATCTCGGCGCCGCCGCAGTCGGCAGCCTCCGTCGTCAGCTGGTCCTACGGTGACGGTGCCGTCACGACCGGCGCGATCACAGGTGGCGCGAACGGGACTGTGAACGACGACCGCGCGCTCGGCCGCGCCGTCGTCAAGGTCGGCTCCGTCTCGCTCTTCGGGGGAGAGGTGACCGCAGACGCCGTCACGCTCAAGTCCGTTTCCCGCGCATCGCCCACGAGCGCGAGCGGGGATCTCTCAAGATCCAGCGTCTCGAACCTCGTCGTCCTCGGATCGAGCGTCACGGCCACGCCCAACGCGAAGATCGCACTCGGCGATTGGGGATACGCCATCGCGCTCGAGCAGGCGGTGACGGATCAAAACTCGAGCCTGCGCCGGGGCCATCGCGGCTTCGTCGTTGGGCTCCACGTCCACCTGACCGCGGCGCACGGCGGCCTTCCGGCGGGCACGGAGATCTTCGTCGGGTACGCCGAGGCCGCTGCGACTGCCGCGAAGGCGGTCGCTCCGCCTCCCCCGAGCCAGCCTCCGACGACCCCTTCGCCCAGCCACCATCATCACGAGCCGGCGCCGCCGCCTCCGGTCGGTACGCCGGCGACGCCCCCTCCGGTCCAGAGCACGCCGACGGGGGTTCACCCGCACCTCACGGACGGCGGCTACGTCTTCCCGGTGTACGGGCCGGCCTCGTTCTCTGACGACTTCGGTGCCGGGCGGGCCGACACCGGCTGGCATCACGGCAACGACGTCTTCGCGCCGCTCGGGGCCCCCGTCCTTGCGGTCACGGACGGAACGCTCTTCCTCGTCGGCTGGAACACGATCGGCGGGAACCGCTTCTGGCTACGGGACCTGCAGGGGAACGAGTTCTACTTCGCGCACCTCTCCGCGTTCACGCCTCTCGCGCGCGACGGAGCTCAGGTCAAGGCCGGCGACGTGATCGGCTTCGTCGGCGCAACGGGAGACGCGGTGGGGACGCCGACCCATCTCCACTTCGAGATCCACCCTGCCGCACTGCTCGGCATGGGCTACGACGGCGTCATCGACCCGTATCCCTACCTACTCGCCTGGCAGCGCCTGGACGATGCGAGCTTCGACGCCACGGGTTGGACGCCGCCGGGTCAAAAGGCGCCGCCGCCCGCAGCGGTTCTGCTGCAGGCGGACGACATCTCGTCGTTCTCAGGTCTCGACTCGGCGGGATTCGAGGGCGCGCTCACGGATGAGCCGCTCTTCGGAGAAGGCCCGCCGGGGCCGAAGATCGTCTACGCCGCGCCGGGCTTCGGAAACTAGCCGGCGCCGCCGTTGCCCTCGGAGGGCACTGAATCGAAGGGCTGCTCGGGCCCGAAGAGCTTGTCCTTGAGCCAGCGGCGCGTGTCGGGGCCGGTGGCCGGGTTGAAGAGGACGCCGAGTGCGATTCCGGCCACGAGCAGCGTGACGTTGCGGCCCGCGTGGGATTGCTTGCCCTGGGCCCGCTCGCCGGCCCTCCGCAGCTCCTCGACGGCCTTCCTGAGCTCGTCCTGGATGTCCTTGTCGCGCGCGACCTTGAACGCCATCCCCGTGGTCCCGCGGTCGCCGAGCAGTTCGTCGTAGATCTTCCGAGCCGACACGTACGCCTTCTTGACGTGATCGTGCAGCTCCTCGTCCTGAGCGAGGCGCTCGACATACGGCCGAGCTGTGTCGACCGCGTCGCCCACCATGTCCTTTGCCTTCGCCATCAGTTCGATCCTTTCGTCTCTAGGTCGTCCTTGGGACACTACTACCCGCGTGCTGCCGAGGAAAACTCCAGCACCTTCGCGTCGGGAAAGGCCGCCTCGATCACCTCGTCGACGTGGTCGGCAGGGACAAACGTCATCTGCTTGCGGACTTCACGCGGCAGATCGTTGAGATCCGCCTCGTTCTCCTTCGGAAGGATCACGGTGGTGATCCCCGCGCGCTGGGCGGCGAGCACCTTGTCGCGGAGGCCGCCGATGGGAAGCACCTGCCCGGTGAGCGTGATCTCGCCGGTCATCGCGACCTCCTCGGAGACCGGCCGGCCCATCGCGAGCGAGGAGAGCGCCGTCGCCATCGCGATTCCCGCCGAGGGGCCGTCCTTGGGCACCGCGCCTGCGGGAACGTGGATGTGGACGTCGCGCTTCGCGAACCAGTCCTCCTCGAGACCGAGGTCGGTCGTGTGCCCGCGCACCCAGGAGAGCGCCGCCTGGGCGGACTCGCGCATCACGTCTCCGAGCTGGCCGGTCACGACTAGGCGGCCGTCGCCGGGAACGGCGGACGCTTCGATGAAGAGGATGTCCCCGCCGACCGGCGTGACCGCGAGTCCGGTCGCAACTCCGGGGTCGGCCGTGCGCTTGCGGATCTCGTGGCGGAAGCGCGGGCGCCCTAGCCAGGCGCGGACGCGTCGTTCGTCGACGCGCGCCGTCTCCCGCTTGCCCGAGGCGATCTCGGCTGCGGCCTTGCGGCAGAGCGCGGCGATCTCGCGGTCGAGGTTGCGGACTCCCGCCTCGCGCGTGTACTCGGCGATGAGGAAGCGGAGCGCCTTGTCTCCGATCTTGACCTTCTCCGGGTCGAGCCCGTGCGCCTCGATCTGCTTGGGGACCAGGTAGCGCTTGGCGATGCCGAGCTTCTCCTCCTCGGTGTAGCCCGAGAGCCGGATGATCTCCATGCGGTCCACGAGCGGGGGCGGGATCGTCTCGAGCTGGTTCGCCGTGCAGATGAAGAGCACCTTCGAGAGGTCGAACGGCAGGTCGAGATAGTGGTCGCGGAAGCTCGAGTTCTGCGCGGGGTCGAGGACCTCGAGCATGGCGCTCGAGGGATCGCCGCGCCAGTCGGCGCCCATCTTGTCGATCTCGTCGATCATGAAGACCGGGTTCTTGGAGCCGGCGTCGCGAAGGGCCCGGATGATCGTCCCGGGCAGCGCGCCGATGTAGGTGCGCCGGTGCCCGCGGATCTCCGCTTCGTCTCGCACGCCGCCGACGGAGATGCGGGAGAACTTCCGCCCGAGCGAGCGGGCGATCGACTGCCCCAGGGAGGTCTTGCCCACGCCGGGCGGGCCGACGAAGCAGAGGATCGGGCCCGAGAGGTCGTCCTTGAGCTTCGACACGGCGAGCTGCTCGATGATGCGCTCCTTGACCTTCTCGAGGTCGTAGTGGTCCTCGTCGAGAACGCTTCGCGCGTGCTCGAGGTCGAGGTTGTCCTCGGTGGTCTCGTTCCACGGGAGGGAGAGGATCCACTCGAGGTAGCCGCGGATGACGCCGTACTCGGCGGCGGCCGGGGGCAGCTTCGCGAGGCGGTCGAGCTCGCGGCGGGCTGCGCGGTCGGCCTCCTCGGGAAGGTGGGCCTCCTCGATCTGCCCGCGAAGCTCGGCGATCTCGGCCTGCTGCTCGTCGCCCTCGCCGAGCTCGTCCTGGATCGCCTTGAGCTGCTGACGAAGGAAGTACTCGCGCTGGGAGTGCTCCATCTCCGACTGCACCTGCGACTGAATCTTCGTCCCGAGCTCGAGCACCTCGAGCTCGCGGTTCAGGATCACGGTCAGCCTGCGGAGGCGCGCCTCGATGTCGGCCTCCTCGAGCAGCTCCTGCTTCTCGGCCGTCTTCAGGCGCATCGTCGTCGCGACGAGGTTCGCGAGCGTGCTCGGATCCTCGGCGTTCACGGCGGCGAGCTGCAGCTCGTCGGGTAGGTAGGGGACGAGCCCGATGATCCGGCTGAAGAGCGCTTCGACGTTGCGGGCGAGCGCTTCGACCTCGGTCTCGGGGCCCTCGACGTCGGGCAGGTCCGAGAACTCGCCGACGAGGTAGGGCTCCGTCTGCACGAGGCGGTCGAGCCGCACGCGGCGCACGCCCTGGACGAGGATCCGGAGGGTCCCGTCGGGGACGCGAATCATCTTGTGGATCAGCGCCGCGGTCCCGACCTCGTAGATGTCCTCGGCGGTGCGCGCTTCCTCGTCGGCATGCCGCGTTGCGACGAGCGCGATGGTCGAGTCGTTCGAGACGGCCTCGTCGACGAGCTGGATCGAGCGCTCCTGGCCAATGGCGAGCGGCGTCATCGAGTCGGGGAAGACGACCGTCTCCTTCAGCGGGAGAATCGGCAGGACCTCGCCGACGGGGTTCTCATCCGGGCGCACGGTTTCCTCGACGACGCTCATGCGTCCTCCGTCGACTGGATGGTCACGCGAACCGGCTTGGGAGCCTTGTGCGCGAGCGGCAGGTGAATGGAGAGAAGGCCGTTCTCGTAGGTAGCGCTCGCCGCTTCCGAGTCGACGGTCTCGTTCAGCTGCACGCGGCGCTCGAAGATCCCGTAGTCGATCTCGATGTGCTGGTAGAAGCGATTTCCCGCCGGTCGCGCGCGGCGTCCACGCACGACGAGCACGCCCTCCACGACGGCGGCGTCGACCTCGTCCGGATCGATCCCGGCCAACTCGACGACGACGGTGATCGCGGGCGGTTCCTCTGTGCGGTACACGTCCAGGGCAGGGCGAAATCCGGCTCGCCGTGCGACGAGCCTGGGCACCTGGCAGAGGTCGGCGAAGAGCTCTTCCATCTCCGACTTCATGCGGTCGATCTCCCTGCGGGTCATGAGACAATCGTACCGATGGGCCGCATCCTCAAAGCCTCCGGGCTCGTGCTCGGTTTCCTCGCGTATATCTGGGTTGCGGGCGTCCGAAACGCCGACCGGGTGAAGTCGCGAAAGGCGGCTCGCAGGGCCGCCGCGTTTGTCGCCGCCAACGAGCGGAAGGAACGCTAGGTGGAACGCTGGACGCGGGCGATGATTCGCTATCGCTGGTGGGTCGTCGCGGCATGGACGGCCCTTTTTCTCCTGGGCGGGTACGCGACCTCGGGGCTCAGCGACCTGCTGACCAACCGCTTCTCGCTTCCGGGAACCGACACCGCCCGCGCGGACAAGATCCTCGAAGAGCACTTCGGCCAGAAGACCGTCGGCTCGTTCAGCGTCGTCGTGAAGGGAGAGCCGGGGTCGGCCCAGCAGCTACTGCCGACGGCCCGCGAGCGCGCGGAAGCGGCTGCCGAGGTCCTGCCGACCGGGCAGCTCGCGGGAGTCCGGGCCGTCTCTGACGCGGTCGTGAGCGCGACCATCGTCTCGAGTCTCGAGCCGGCCGACGCAAAGGGCTACACGGACGACATGCGCGCAGCCGCGGGCGACATCCCCGGCGCGACGGTCTACGTCTCCGGGCAAGCCGCGATCGAGCACGACCTCGACCCGGTCTTCGCACACGACCTCCAGATCGGCGAGCTCTTCATCGCGATCCCGATCGCCGCGCTCATCCTCGCGTTCGTCTTCGGGACTTTGGCGTTCCTCTTGCCGCTGATCTTTGCGGCGGCTGCGATCCCGACGACGCTCGGGATCATCTGGATCTTCGCCCACCTGATGGAGCTGACGACCTACCTCCAGAACCTCGTCATGCTCATCGGGCTCGGCATCGCGATCGACTACTCGCTTCTCATCGTCTATCGCTACCGCGAGGAGCTGCGGTCGGGGAAGTCCAAGGAGGACGCCATCGTCAGGACGATGGAGACCGCCGGCCGCGCCGTCGTCTTCAGCGGCTCGGCAGTCGGAATCGGCCTCGCGCTCATGCTCTTCATGCCGCTCCCGTTCATGCGGGGCTTCGGCATCGGCGGCCTGGTGATCCCGCTCGTCTCCGTGGTCTGCGCGCTGACGCTTCTGCCGGTGCTTGTATACTTCCTGGTCAACGGGCTCGATCGCGTCCGAATCGTTCCGAGGGCCGTTCTCGACCGGCGCAACTCCGAGCACAACTTCTGGTGGCGGCTTTCCGGCTGGGTGATGCACCACGCCGCGGCGGTCGCGGCGGCGACCACGGCCTTCCTGCTCCTCCTCGCCATTCCGGTCTTCTGGCTCGAGGTCGGGCCGGGCTCGAACAAGGGCATCCCGCAGAACCTCGAAGGCGTCGAGGGCCTGAACGTCATTTCGGACGCCGTCGGCGAAGGCGCGCTTGCGCCAACCGCGCTCGTCGGGGACACCGGGCGGCCCGGCGGAGTCGACGAGACCGCAGTCCGCGCGGCCATCGGGCAGCTCGAGCAGGGCCTTCGCGCGGACCCGGAGGTCGCCGCCGTCCAGTTCGGGGAGGGGCCGCAGTACGTCGACCCGACCGGCCGCTACTTCCACATCGAGGTGATCGGCAAGAGCGAGTACGGCTCGCCGCCGGCACTGCACTTCGTCGACCGGCTGCGTAACGGCATCGTCCCCGGTGCGGGCTTCCCGGACGACGTGAGCGTCTACGCGGGCGGCGGCCCGCCGAGCGGTGTCGACTTCCTCGACGTCACGTACGGAGCCTTCCCCTGGCTCGTGCTCGGTGTGCTGCTCCTGACCTACGTCCTGCTTCTGCGTGCGTTCCGTTCGGTGATCCTGCCGCTGAAGGCGATCACCCTGAACCTGCTCTCGATCGGCGCCGCATATGGCCTGCTGGTCATGTTCTTCAAGTGGGGCGGTGCCGGATTGGTCGGGCTCATCAGCTTCCAGCAGATCGAGGGCTGGATCCCGGTCTTCGTCTTCGCCATGGTCTTCGGCCTCTCCATGGACTACGAGGTCTTCCTCGTGAGCCGGATGCGCGAGGAGTGGGACGCGGGGCACACGAACGAGGAAGCCGTCTCGGCCGGGCTCGCGAAGACGGGGCGGATCGTGACCGCTGCGGGTCTCGTCATGTT
>JBKPRJ010000004.1:0-8750 GCA_046734455.1 Actinomycetota bacterium
CGCATGGGCGCCGAGCACGTCTTCGAGCTCCTGCCGCCCCTCCTCCGCGCGGTGCGGGACGCCGAGCACCCCGTCGTCTGGACGTGCGACCCGATGCACGCGAACGTCTTCAAGACCGATTCCGGCGTGAAGACGCGGCGCTTCGACGCGATCATGGCCGAGATCGAAGGGTTCTTCGCCGCGTGCCGCGCCGAGCGCGTGTGGCCGGGAGGCGTGCACCTCGAGTTCACCGGCGAGGATGTGACCGAGTGCCTTGGAGGCTCCGAGGCAGTCCTCGAGGAGCAGCTCTCCTCTCGCTACATGTCGCTCTGCGATCCGCGGCTGAACGCGCGCCAGTCGCTCGACCTCGCCTTCCGGCTCGCCGAGCTCATGCGCGGTCCCGAGCTCGACACGTAGTGCCGCTCGAGCGGCTTGCTTTGGTCGGCACGGGGCTGATCGGGGCCTCCGTCGGCCTGGCGGCCAAGCGCGCCGGGGTTGCCCATGTCCTCGGCTGGGACGCCGACGGGGAGTCGCTCGGGATCGCGGCGGAGCGCGGAGCGGTCGACGAGGCGGCGGATTCGCTCGAAGGGGCGGTGGACGGCGCCGACCTCGCGCTCGTCGCCACGCCGGTCGCCTCGCTGCAAGAGACAGTGCGAGCGGTGCTCGCATCCGGGTCGGACGCGACGGTGTCCGACGTCGGCTCGACGAAAAGCGGTCTCTGCGGCTCCGTCTCGGAGCGCAAGCGTTTCATCGGCGGGCATCCGGTTTGCGGCTCCGAGGCCCGGGGCCCCGACCATGCGAGCGCGGAGCTCTTCGACGGGGCCACATGGTTCCTCACGCCCGTGGCCGAGACGGAGCCCGAGCGCTACAAGCTCCTGCATGGCTTCGTCTCCTCGCTCGGCGCCGTCCCGGTGGCCATCGATCCGGCCGCGCACGACCGACTGATGGCGGTGACGAGCCACCTCCCGCATGCGCTCGCAAACCTCATCCTCAACCACGCGGGGTCCGTGCGGGTGAACGGCCACGAGCCGCTGGCAACCGCGGGCGGCTCGCTGCGCGACATGACGCGCGTCGCGGGCGCGAACCCGCGCATCTGGATCGACATCTTCCTCGACAACGCCGACGAGCTCCGTGCCTCCCTGGCCGAACATCGGCGTCGCGTCGAGGATCTGGAGCGCGCGCTCGCGGCCGGCGATGCCGGCTGGCTCGCACGCTGGATCGGCGAGGCGGCCGTGAACCGGCGCACGCTGCTCGACGAGGCCTACCGCGACGTGGGCGCGCTCCAGCGGGTGCGGGTGCACGTGCCCGACCGGCCGGGCGTTCTCTCCGGAATCACCCAGGCGCTCGGCGCGGAGCAGATCAACATCGAGGACTTCGAGCTCCAGCACATGTCGCCCGAACGCGGCGGAACCCTTTCAGTGCTCGTCTCCGGTGAGGACGAGGCGGTGCGCGCCGCCGCGCTACTCGAGGCGCAGGGCTACTCCGTCATCGTGTCGCCGGCCTTCGAGGACGAGTAGGCGTGCCGCTGGAGGTCGAGCCGGCCGTCTCGCTTCGCGGCGACCTCGCGGTGCCCGGCGACAAGTCGATCTCGCATCGCGCCTTGCTCCTCGGGGCGGTCGCCGACGGCGAGAGCCGGTTCACGGGTTTCGGCGTCTCCGCGGACACGCTCTCCACCGCGGCAGCGATGCGCGCCCTCGGCGCGCAGGTGGAGGCCGCCGGCGACGCCGTGCGCGTCGGCGGGGTCGGCCTCCGGGGGCTTCGTCCGACCGGGGAGCCGATCGACTGCGGGAACGCGGGGACTCTCATGCGGCTCTTGCCGGGGCTGCTGGTCGGGCAGGAAGGGCAGTTCGAGCTCATCGGCGACGCGTCGCTCTCGCGCCGCCCGCTCGGGCGGATCGCCGAACCGCTCGCGCAGATGGGCGCCCGGATCGAGACGGAGGAAGGCCACGCGCCTCTCGTGGTCGAGGGCGGTGCCCCGCTCAATGCGATTCGCTACGAGCTGCCGGTGGCGTCCGCGCAGGTGAAGTCGTGCGTCCTCCTCGCGGGGCTCTTCGCAGAGGGGCGGACGGTGGTGGTCGAGCAGCATCCCAGCCGCGACCACACCGAGCGGATGCTGGAGGCCGCCGGTGCGCGGGTGCGGAAGAAGTCGGGCGAGCCGGCCGTCTGGGCCGCGGAGCGGCTGCGCCCCTTGTCGCTCGCGATTCCAGGGGACTTCTCGTCGGCGGCGCCGTTCGTGGTCGCGGCGACGCTCCTTCCGGGGTCCTCGGTCCGGATCCACGGTGTCGGGCTCAACCCGACGAGGACCGGGCTCCTCGACGTGCTCGAGCGAATGGGGGCGAGGATCGCGCACTTCAACCGGCGGGTCGAGGCCGGGGAGCCGGTCGCCGACCTCGAGGTCGAGCACGCCGACCTCGTCGCGACGGAGATCGCGGCGGGCGAGGTTCCGCGCCTGGTCGACGAGCTGCCCCTTTTCGCGCTCGTGGCCGGCATGGCCAGGGGAGACAGTGTGGTCCGCGGCGCGCAGGAGTTGCGCATAAAGGAATCGGACCGCATCGAAACCGTGAAAAACGTGCTGCGGCCACTAGGAATCCGGATCGAAGCGGCGCATGATGGCTTCCGGGTTCGTGGGGTTCCCACCCGCCCTAAGGGTGGGGGTACGGTTGAAGCCGCCGCCGACCACCGCATCGCCATGCTCGCCGCGGTCGCCGGCCTCGTCTCCCGCGAGGGCGTCCGCATCGAGGGGGCCGATGCCGTCGCTGTAAGCTTCCCCGACTTCTTCCCGATGCTCGACTCCCTCGCGGCCAGGTAGGCCTCCCATGATCGTCGCAATCGACGGACCCGCAGGAGCGGGCAAGAGCACGGTCGCCCGCACGCTCGCGACCCGGCTCGGCTTTCGCTACCTCGACACGGGCGCCATGTACCGCGCGCTCACCTGGCTCGCTCTCGAGGAGACCGTTTCCCTCGACGACGGCGCCGCGCTCGGGGAGCTCGCTCGCCGCGAGCCCGTCTCGTTCGAGGGCGACTGCGTGCTCATCCATGGCGAGGACGTCACGGAGGAGATCCGCCTGCCGCGGATCGACCGCATCGTCTCCTCGGTGGCGCGCCACCCGGAGGTACGGGAGGTCATGCGGGCGCGCCAGCGCGAGCTTGGCGCCCACGGCGACGCGGTCATCGAGGGTCGCGACATCGGCACCGTCGTTTGCCCGGACGCCGACGTGAAGGTCTACCTCGTCGCCGACGCCGCCGAGCGGGCGCGGCGCCGCGTTTCCGACCGGCCCGAGATCGGCGAGGAGGCGCTCGCCACCGACCTGCGCCTGCGCGACGAGCGCGACGCGGCGCAGATGAAGGCGGCGCCCGACGCCAAGGAGATCGACACGACCGAGCTCTCGATCGACGAGGTCGTCGAGCGCATCGAGCAGCTCGTACTCGCAAGGTCCGACGCATGAGCATCCATCCCGTTCACTCCCCGGTCTACTGGGGGATCGGCAAGGGGCTCATCGGCACGTTCACGCGCTCGATGATTCCGATCAAGGCCTACGGCCGGGAGCGCGTGCCGCGCGAGGGCGGGGCGGTCCTCGCCGCGAACCACTTCTCCTACGCCGACCCGCCCGTCGTCGGCGTCGCCTGCCCGCGGAGGATCGTCTTCGTCGCCAAGATCGAGCTCCACGGCGTCTACGGCTTCGGGCAGCTGATGCGCGCCCACGGCGCGCTGGCCGTGCGCCGGGGCGAGTCCGACCGCGACGCGCTCCGTCTCATGCGCGAGACCGTGCGCTCGAACGACCTCCTCGGCCTCTTCGTCGAGGGCACGAGGCAGAAGACGGGAGTGCCGGGCGAAGCCAAGTCCGGCGCGGCGATGGTCGCGATCCAGGAGGGTGTCCCCGTCGTACCGGCGGCGATTCACGGCTCCCAATACTGGAAATGGAACCGCGCCCCGGTCTCGGTCGCCTTCGGCGAGCCCATGCGCTTCGACGAATATCCACGGAACGGTCGCGGCTACAAGCAGGCGACCGCGGAGATCCAGGACGAGATCCTGCGCCTCTGGCGCTTCCTGGTCGAGATGCACGAGCTCGGCCGGCCGGACGCGCTTCCTCCGCACCGCGCGGCGGTTCCCTCCAAGGCCAGATGAGCGCTCCCCTGCTGGGGACGGTGGCCGTCGTCGGCTTCCCGAACGTCGGCAAGTCGACGCTGGTCAACCGGCTGTCGGCCACCCGTGAGGCGGTCGTCTTCGAGACGCCGGGAGTGACGCGCGACCGCAAGGAGGTCGTATGCGAGTGGGCGGGGAAGCGCTTCATCCTCGTCGACACGGGCGGCGTGGACATCGCTGACCCGTCGCCGCTCACGCGAGACATCGCCGAGCAGGCGCGCCGCGCGGTCGAGGAAGCCGACCTCGTTCTCTTCGTCGTCGACACGCGCGCGGGAGTGACCCCCGGGGACGAGGAGCTCGCGGAAATTCTCCGCAAGGCGCGCAAGCCGATCATCCTCATTGCGAACAAGGTGGACGACCCCCAGGGCGAGGCTGCCGCCTACGAGTTCCACCGGCTCGGCCTCGGCGACCCGGTGGCCATCTCGGCCATGCATGGCCACGGAACCGGGGATCTCCTCGACGCGATCGTGGCCGGGCTGCCCGGCGAAGGACCCGAAGAGGTGGGGGAGGACGCGATCCGGGTCGCCATCCTGGGGAGGCCGAACGTCGGCAAGTCGAGCCTCCTGAACGCGCTCGTCGGCGAGGAGCGCGTGATCGTCTCGGGCGAGCCGGGCACGACGCGGGACACCGTCGACACTGTCCTGGAGCGCGGCGGGAAGACCTTCGTGCTCGTCGACACCGCCGGCATGCGGCGCAAGCGCCGGCAACGGCAGGGTGTGGAGTACTACTCGGAGCTTCGCGCGATCCGCGCAGCCGAGCGGGCCGATGTCGCCCTCGTCCTCGTCGATTCGAGCGAAGGCGTCGTCGACCAGGACCTCGCAGTCGCGGACGTCGCGCGCACCGCCGGGTGCTCGACCCTGGTCGTGCTGTCGAAATGGGACATTGCCCAGGTGGGGATCGAAGACGTCCGCGAGCGCCTTGCCGGGCGGCTGCGCCAGCGTCCCCCGATCGTCGCCGTCTCCGCGCAGACGGGCAGAGGCGTCGGCAAGCTCCTCGACCGCGTGCAGGAGCTCAACGACAAGCACACGAGCCGCATCACCACGGGCGGCCTGAACCGCTTCCTCGCCGAGTTGCGCGAGCAGCGTCCCGGCCCCGCGAAGGGGAACCGGCGCCTCAACCTCCTGTACGGCACACAGGTCTCGACGCGCCCGCCGCGCTTTCGCTTCTTCGTCAACGATCCCGGTCTCGTGACGCGCGATTACGGCTACTGGGTCGAGAACCGCGTGCGGGAGCATTTCGCCCTCGAGGGCGTGCCGGTGATCATCGACTTCGTGAGGCGCGGATGAAGGTCGCCGTCGTCGGAGCGGGCTCGTGGGGAACTGCCTTCGCCGGTGTCATGGAAGAGCGCGGGCACGACGTGACGCTGGTGGGCAGGGACGCGCCCGAGAGCGAGGGTGTCGCCGTCGCCGAGCTTCTCTGCGTCGCGGTCCCGAGCCGTGTGTTTCGCCAGGTGACGGCCTCGCTTCCAGGCGACGCGCCCCTGGTCATCCTCACGAAGGGCCTCGACCCGGCGAGCGGCCGCCGCCTGTCCGAGGTGGTCGAGGGGCGCGAGGCTCTTGTGCTCTCGGGCCCCAATCACGCGGAGGAGATCGAGCAGGGCCTGCCCGCGGCGGCGGTGCTCGCGAGCGAGAACGAGGTGCTCGCAGCCGAGCTCCAGCACGAGATCCACTCGGTGCGCTTCCGGGTGTACGTGAACACGGACCTCGTCGGCGTGGAGCTCTGCGCTGCAGCGAAGAACGTCATCGCGCTCGCTGCGGGCGCGGTGGACGGTCTCGAGGCGGGCGACAACGCGAAGGCGGCGCTGATCACACGCGGGCTCGCCGAGATGGCGCGGCTCGGGGAGGCCTGCGGCGCGCGTCCCGAGACGTTCTCGGGCATGGCCGGCATGGGCGACCTGATGGTCACCTGTTGGAGCCGCCACGGCCGCAACCGCCGGGCCGGCGAGCTCATCGCTCGCGGTGCCTCACCGGAAGAGGCCGCGGCCGAGATCGGCCAGGTCGTCGAAGGACTTACGACGGCGCCCGTGTTGCGCGACCTGGCGAGGAGGAACGGGGTCGAGCTGCCGATAACCGAAGCTGTGTGCGAAGTCCTCGATGGCGCGAGTCTGAGCCAGCTAGTCTCAGGGCTGATGGGTCGGAGGCCGACCGGTGAATAAGGTCGCGCTGATCTCTGTGGTCGCCGCGCTTGCTCTCTCCGCTTCAGCCTGCGGGGAGGGGTCGTCGCCGGGTGCCGCGGGAGCGAGCGTCGCACCGGCCGGATCGCAGGTCTTCGTCAGCCTCGACACGAGCTTCGACTCGTCCAACTGGGAGGCAGCGCAGGGGCTCCTGGGCAAGTTCCCCGACGGAGACCGCGCCATCGCGTCGTTCGCGCACGAGCTGGGCGGGCTGGGCGCCGATTTCGAACAGGACGTCAAGCCCGCGCTCGGCCCAGAGACCGACTTCGTCGCACTCGATTTGAACGGTGAGGCGGAAGTGGTGGGGCTCACCCAGCCGAAAGACCGCGCCAAGCTCGATGCGCTCCTCGAGAAGAGTCATGAGCAGCTCGTCTCCCGGGAGGTCGACGGTTGGGTCGCGTTCTCCGACTCCGAAGCGAATCTCGACGAGTTCGAGCGCCTCCGGTCGGACGGTACCCTCGACGCGGACGGCGACTACCAGAAGGTGAGCGGGGAGGTGGGCGACGATCCGCTGGCGCAGGTCTACATGGCTCCGTCGGCCTTCTCTTCGCGTGAGATCTCGTATTTCAGGCCATTCCTGGGCTCGGATGCGCCCGCGCTCGCGTTCTCGCTCGACCCGCAGGAGGACGGGATCCACATCGAGGGAGCGGCAGGCCCGGCGACCGGCGACCTCTTCCCGGAGGAGTTCTCCGCCGAGCTTCCGGAGCAGGTGCCGGGCGGCGCATTCGTCTATGCGGGCACGAACGATCTCGAGCGCCAGCTCGGAACCCTGCGCGACGCCCTCGCCGAGGCGGCTCCCGAGATGGAGCGCGACCTCGGCCGCGCGGAGGCCGAGATCGGCGTCTCGCTGGACGAGGACGTCTTCCCGCTCTTCTCGGCCGAGTCGGCGCTGTACATCCGCCCCGGCTTCCCGATCCCCGAGGTCACGATCGTGACCCAGGTGGACGACGAGCAGGGGGCCCTCGCGGTGGCCGACAAGCTGGCCGGCGAGGTCTCGGAGTACTACGGCAGCGCCGAGCTCCATTCCCTCGACATCGACGGAGTGCAGGCGAAGCAGCTCGCGGTCAATGAGCTTTTCTCGATCTACTACGCGGCTTTCGGCGGGAAGCTCGTCATCACGACCTCGCAGCAGGGCATCGCCGACCTCCAGACGCCCGAGAGCAGCCTTGCCGACGACGAGGGTTTCAGGGACGCGGCCGAGGCCGCCGGGATGCCGAGCGAGACGACGGGCTTTCTCTACGTCGACCTGGACAAGGCGGTGCCCACGGTGCTGAGCCTCATGGGCTTCGGCGGGGCGGGCACGCCCGACTGGCTGGAGCGAAACCTCGAGCCGTTGCATTCGCTCGTCCTCTACGGCGAGCGTGACGGCGATCTCGCTCGGCTCGTCGGCGTGCTTTCGATTCAGTAGCCTTTTCGGCCATGGCGCGCGAGTTTCTCTTCACGTCCGAGTCGGTGACCGAGGGCCACCCGGACAAGGTGGCGGACCAGGTCTCGGACACGATCCTCGACGCGGTCCTCGCGGACGACCCGAACGGGCGCGTCGCCTGCGAGACGCTCGTCACCACGGGCCTCGTCGTGGTCGCCGGCGAGATCACGACGGAGACCTACGTCGAGATCCCGCGGCTCGTGCGCGAGACGATCAAGGGCATCGGCTACGACCGCGCCAAGTACGGCTTCGACGCGGACACGTGCGGCGTCATGGTCGCGCTCGACGAGCAGTCGCCGGACATCGCGCTCGGCGTCGACCGCTCCTACGAGATGCAGCGCGGCGACGACGATCCGCTCGACCAGCTGGGCGCCGGCGACCAGGGGATGATGTTCGGGTACGCCTGCATGGAAACCGAGGAGCTCATGCCGCTCCCGATCATGCTCGCGCACAAGATCGCCAAGCGGCTCTCGGAGGTGCGCAAGGCGCAAATCCTCCCGTACCTGCGGCCCGACGGGAAGACGCAGGTGACGATCCGATACGAGATCGACGAGCACGGGGTTCAGCGTCCGGTCGAGGTCGTTCGCGTTCTCGTCTCGACGCAGCACCGCGACGGGCTCGACACCGAGGCCCTCGTCAAGCCCGACCTGATCGAGCACGTTCTACACCCGATCCTCCCGCGCGACCTCTACGACGAGCGCCGCTTCGACGAGCGCGATTTTGTCCTCGTCAACCCGACGGGCAAGTTCGTCCTCGGCGGCCCGATGGGCGACACCGGCCTGACCGGGCGGAAGATCATCGTCGACACCTACGGGGGCGCGGCACGCCACGGCGGCGGCGCCTTCTCGGGGAAGGATCCGACGAAGGTCGACCGCTCGGCCGCCTATGCCGCGCGCCACGCGGCGAAGAACATCGTCGCCGCCGGAATCGCAGAACGCTGCGAGCTCCAGGTCGCGTACGCGATCGGCGTCGCGCATCCGGTCTCGATCGAGGTCGAGTGCTTCGGCACCGAGCGGATCCCGCTCGAC
>JBKPRJ010000005.1:0-13612 GCA_046734455.1 Actinomycetota bacterium
TCTCGTCATCTGGGACCAGCGCTCGGGTTCGGTCCTGGCGGCCCGCGACCCCCTCGGACACCATCCGCTCTTCTATGCCAAAGGCTTGGACGGCGCCTGGTATTTCTCCGATTCCATCGCGGCGCTCGTCCGCGCCGACCAAGTCCCGGCGACGCTGAACCGGCCTGCGATGGCCGAGCTCCTCGTGAGCTACCACCTCGACCCCGGCGAGACCTATTTCGAAGCGGTTCGCCGAATTCCCGCCGGCCGCGCGCTGACTGCGAACGCGAGCGGCGTCACGACCGAGCGCTACTGGGATCCAACGCCCAATGACACTTCAGTGGAGTGGATCACCGAGGCCGACGTGCCTCATCTCTCCACGCTCATGGAGCGGGCGCTCGGACGAGCACTCTCGGCAGGACGCCCCTCGATTTTCCTCAGCGGCGGAATCGACTCGGTCGCGGTCGCGGCATATGCCGCGGATGAAGCGCGGAAAGTCGCCGCCGAGCCGCCGATCGCGTTGTCGCTCGTTTTCCCCGATCCCAACTACGACGAGGAGCGCATTCAGCGTCTCGTCGCAGGCGAGCTCGGCATGCCACAGACGGTGGTGTCTTTCGCGGATGCGGAGGGGCCTGACGGACTCGTCCTGTCCGCCCTGAGGACGACGGGCTCGTGGCCGACGCCGCTCGTGAACATCTGGCATCCGCTCTACACCCACCTCGCGCGCATCGGGCAGGCGCAGGGCGCCCAAACGATCCTCACCGGTGCAGGAGGGGACGAGTGGCTCTCGGTCTCTCCTCGCTGGGCGGCAGATTGCTTCCGAGGCTTGCACTTCCGTGAGCTCTACCACTTCTGGCTCACGTTCCGTCAGTCCTACACGGTTCGGAAGTGGCCGATGCTCAGGAATCTCCTCTGGAAGTACGGGGCCAAGGTGGTCATCAAGGACGCGGGCCGTTCGGTGGTCGGCCGCGTCGCGCCCGAGCGACTCAGGGAGATCAAGCGGCAGCGCCTACGCGACCGCCTGGACCCCTGGCTCGCACCCGACCAGGAGCTCGCACGTCGACTCGAGGATCGTGCGGCGGCGTGGTCGGAGGAGGCCCACAGCCAGGGTGCCTACCTGAGCGACGTCGTGCCGTACTACGAGAACGTCGTCATCGCGATGGAACGGGAGGAGTCGTACGAGCGCGGCCGGCGGCTCGGGCTCGAGCCGTTCATGCCCTTGTGGGACCCCGATGTGGTCGATTTTCTCATCCGTACCCCCCCGCGGCTTCTTCACGCGAACCACCGCTCGAAGGGAATCATGCGGGGGACGCTGGCGGACCGATTTCCGACCGCCGGCTTCGGCGATCAGAAGAAAGTCCTGATCACGGATTTCGCAACGTCGACCCTGACCGCGCAGATTCCGCGTGCCTGGGAAGAGTACGGGGGAGCACCAATACTTTCGGCGAGTGGAATCGTCGATGAGGAGGCTCTACAATCAGCCTTTAGCGGTTCACTTGCACGGCTGCAAGGGAGAGAGAGAGGCGACGATTCCAACATTCTCGAATTTTCGAGACTTGCGCACAAGCTCTGGAGCGTGCTCAATCTGGAGTCATGGGCTCGCCAGTGGACCTAAGCGTCTTACGGAAGGGGGTGACAAGGCGATGACGTTCGAAAATCTGTCGACATGGGAGACGATGGAGCTCCGTCACCTCGGAGACGTTGCCCACGTGATCCACGGCACCGGCGGAGGTGGGCCGGCAAACGGCAAGTCCATTCCGACCCCTGGAGACCCGGGGGAGGCGGACAAAAAGCCCGCCGGGCTCGAGTAGCCGCGTCAATCGCTTCGTCACCGCCCGGCTCGGACCGCGAGGTCGAGCCGGGCGGCTCGTACTCTAGGGGCATGTTGACGACCCTGACCCTCACGACCGCCCGGCCGGGAACCGTTCCTGTCCCGCGCCCGGACGAGGACGATCCGACCACGCTCGTGTGGGTCGACTACGCGGGTACGCCGGCCGCCTACTTCTATCGCTCGAACGGTGACTACTGGGCGTACCTCCCGGTCGTCGGCGGATTCCGAGTGGGCGACGACGGCTCTGTCCTGGGAATTCCGAATCAGGGCGTCTCGCATGAGCTCGTCGTCGACACCTACCGCCGAACGGTCGTGCCGATGGCGCTTCAGCTCCTCGGCCGCCAGGCGATCCACGCAAGCGCGGTCCTCACGGCGGCCGGCGTCATCGGCTTCTGCGCGGATTCCCAGACGGGAAAATCGACGGTCGCGTATGGGTTGAGCCAGCGAGGCTACGAGCTCTGGGCGGACGACGCGCTCGCTTTCGAGTCGGTCGACGGGGCGGTGCACACGTTCAAGCTGCCGTTCTCCGTGCGACTTCGCCCCGCGTCCGCGGACTACTTCGGCGTCCAGCGTGCGCCGGCTCCCGACCTCGGTCCGGATGGCCTCATCACCGTCGGCAACGAGCAGGAAACGCTCGCGGCGCTCTGCATCCTGAGCCGCCAGTCCCAAGGCAGACCCGTCGAGGTACGGCGCCTCGAGGCCGAGGCTGTCATCCGTACGCTCCTCCCCCACGCCTACTGCTTCAGCCTGCTCGACGACGAGCTGAAGCGGCGGACCGTCCAGGAGTACCTGTGGCTCGCAGGCCGGGTCCCCGTCTACGAGGCCCGATTCACGGCCACGCTCGACGAGCTGCCGAGCTTGCTCGGCGAGATCGAGCGCGTGCTCATTCCCGAGGCGGCATGAGCAGCGCGGACCGCCTGCACAAGGTGCGGAGCGTCGTCTCTGGGCCGAGCGAGCTCCTTCTCTCCGGACGGATGCTCGTCTGGGCCGGGATGCTGCCGGTACTCAAGCGCACCGTTCCGCTTGCGCGGCTCGTGACCCTGATGGCTCCCCGGCACCGGAGCGGGCCAAGCGCGAAGCGGACCGAGGACGTCGTCACGCTGGCCCGGTGGATGTACCGGACACGAGCACTGCGGGACAACTGCCTGGAGCGCAGCCTGATCACCTACCGCTACCTCCCCGCCGGCAACGAAGGGTCGCTGCTCGTCCTCGGCGTCAGCAGGGGCGACGACGGCCCGCCCGGGCACGCCTGGCTCGTGGTCGACGGCGTTGCTGTCCACGACACGGACGAGAAGCTCGAGAAGCTGGTTCCCGTGGTCGCCTTCGATCTGGACGGAAGGCGCCAGCAGCCGCCCGGGACCGTCAGCGCTCGGCCGCCCGCTGCGCCCGCCTAATCGCGACGAGCGCCGGCCCGAGCCGAAGCAGGATCCAGATCGGGCGCCACACGTAGGCGAGCGCGAGCCCGAACGGTCGGCGCCGTGCAAGCGGCGACCAGTTCTCGAGGAACGCCCTCGACGGGAACGCCTCGTGCCAGACGAGTGCGGCTTTCGCCCTGAGTCCGGGCGTTCGGGCGAGGCGGAGAAGGCCGACCGCGGTCGGCGGGGCCGTCGCCGCCCGGAGCTCGGTCTCCGTGCCCGACCTGCCCTTTTCGATGTCGAGCCGCGAGCGGAGCTCGACACCGGCCGGCTCGACGCCGAGGCCGGTCCAGAACGCCGCCTCGGCCCGCAGCTCGCGCGCGATCGCGGCAGCCTCGAGCCAGACGTCGTGCGGGAACCGCTCGACCGCTCGGCGCAGGTCTTCGCGCGGCTTCGGCTCCTCGGCCCCGTGCTGTGCCGCGTGGAGCACGACGTGCAGCGCGCGACCGGGCCCGTTCAGTGCCTCCACCGGTGCTCCGCCGACGGTGATCGTCTCGGTCTGTTCGCTCAGTACATCCCAGACACGCGCAGGCTCCGCCCGCGGGCCGACGAGCGTCGTGTGGAGGTCGACGTCCAGGACGTCGCGTTTCCATATTCGGCTGTGGGGGTCGTCATGGCGAAGCTCGAAGCCGAGGCCTGCGAGTGCGGCCTCGGCCGCCTCGAGCGTGTCCGGAGCAACGAGCAGGTCGACATCCGAGTAGTGCCGCGCGCCGTCGTAGAGCTCGGAGAGCGAGGCGCCCTTGAGGAGTATGCAGCGCACCCCGGCGACCGAGAAGGACTCCATGAGCCGGGCCGCTGTCCCGTCGATCGCGAGCCGGCGCGCAGCGTGCGCGAGGCGATTGTCGCGAGGCACCGCCACGTCTAGTACTGCGAGATCGTCCCCGCGCGGCGCGAATGGAGGAGGGCGCGGCCGAAGCACCAGACGCCGAGGGGAAGCCCGATTGCGGCGAAGAGAAGAAGCGCCAGCACGTCTCCGGTCCAGCCCTCGCCTTCGAAGATCGCCGCGCGCAGCCCGTCGTAGGCGAAGCGCGTCGGCACGATCTTGCCGAGCGGCTGGATCCAGGCCGGGAGGACAGTGACCGGGAAGAACGCACCGCTGACGAGGCCCATTGCGAAGGTGAGTGCGCCCGTGAGGACCTCACCTCTCTTCATCACCAGGACAAGCGCTCCGAGGAAGACGCCGATGCCTGCGAGGGCGAGACCCGAGGTGACGAGAACGGACACGAAGCCGACCCAGTCCGCCTGCGAGAAGCTCACCCCGAACATGAGCGCGCTCAAGAGAAGATAGAAGGCCGCCCGGATCATGCCGAACCCGAACTGGAACGCGGCAAGCCCGAACGCGAGCTCGGCAGTCGTGACCGGCTGGGCCGAGAGAGCCTCGAGCGTGCCGGTCAACTGCTCCTCGCGGATCCGATGCGAGAGGCCACCGCTCGCCGCCTGCAGGACGATCGTGATCGCGATGCCGACCGAGGCGTAGGCGAAGTAGCTCGGAGCGCCGCCGAGATCCTGCGTGGACCCTCCGTCGAGTGTCTCCGAGATGTAGAAGAAGACGAGGAGGTTGATGATCCCGTAGAAGAGGTCCAGCACGAACGCCATCCGGTAGGACCGCTGCACGAGGTAGTCGCGTCGGACGAGCGCCGTGATCACGCCGAGGCGCGGGAGGCTAAACAGGAAAGGAAACGCGCTCGTCACAGAGCTTCACGTCCTCGTCGAGGTGGGTTGCGATCAGCGCGGCAGCCTGGGGCCGGCGTTCGAGGGCCGACCAGAGTCGGGCTCGTGCATCGGCGTCGAGCGACCGGGTCGGCTCATCGAGAAGGAGAACCGCCGGATCTCCGAGCAGCGCGCGGGCGATGCCCAGCTGCTGCACCATCCCGGTCGAGCAGCGATCGACCCGCGTGGCGGCGATGTCCGCGATCTCGAGCTCCTCGATCAGCGCGTCGACCGCGCGAGCGCCCTCGCGCCGGTCGTCATAGCGGATGCGTGCGAAGAAGAGGAGGTTCGTCCTGCCGCTCAGGCGCAGGTAGAACGATCGCTCCTGGGAGAGCGAGGCCCCGATGAGACGGCGCGCGGCGAGCTCGCCCGCCGGATGCCCGCCAACGTGAACAGAACCTGCCGAAGGAGTCAGCGTCCCGGCGACGCAGCGGAGCACCGTGCTCTTTCCAGACCCGTTCGGCCCCCAGAGAGCGACACGCTGCCCGCGGGCGACGGAAAGGTCGAGGGAGCGCACGACTTCCTTCGCGCCGAACCGGCGGCTGAGGCCCTCGATCGAGAGCAATGCTCCGTTGCTACTCACTGCCGCCTCGAATTAAAGAGCGCCTAGAAGACGGGGGTCTCGCGCCAAACGCCCCAGGTCTCGCGGAGGGCGTCGCACATCTCGCCCATAGTCACATAGGCGCGGGAAGCGTCGATGATCGCCGGCATGAGGTTGGTGTCGGCCTCCGCCGCGTCGTGCTTGAGCCGGGCGAGCGCTGACTCGACAGCCGCGGAGTCGCGCCGGGCGCGAAGAGCTCGGACGCGCTCGACCTGCTTCAGCTCGAGCGCCTCGTCGATCTTCAAAATCTCGACCTCGCGCTCATTGGGATCCTCGTAGCGGTTGACTCCGACGATCACGCGGTCGCCGGCCTCGACCTCGCTCTGGAACCGGAAGGACGCCTCCGCGATCTCGCGCTGGAAGAAGTTCTCCTTGATCGCCTCGACCACCCCGCCGAGGTCGCGGATGCGCGCGAAGTAGTCGTATGCCTCCTGCTCGAGCCGGTTGGTCAGATCCTCGAGGTAGTAGGAGCCGCCGAGCGGGTCGATGGTGCTCGCCACGCCGGTCTCGTGGGCGATCACCTGCTGCGTGCGCAGGGCGAGCTTCACGGCGTGCTCGGTCGGAAGCGCGAGCGCCTCGTCGAACGAGTTCGTGTGCAGCGACTGGCAGCCGCCGAGGACGGCTGCGAGCGCCTCGAGCGCGGTGCGCACGATGTTCACCTCGGGCTGCTGCGCCGTCAGGGAGACGCCGGCCGTCTGCGCGTGGAAGCGCATGAGCCACGACCGCGAGTTCTTCGCCCCGTAGCGCTCGCGCAGCTCCTTGGCCCAGATCCGCCGGGCGGCCCGGTACTTCGCCACCTCTTCGAAGAAGTCGATGTGCGCGTTGAAGAAGAACGAGAGCCGCGGCGCAAAATCGTCGACGTCGAGGCCGCGCTCGATGCCGGCCTCCACGTACGCGAACCCGTCGGCGAGCGTGAAGGCGAGCTCCTGCGCGGCGGTCGAGCCGGCCTCGCGTATGTGGTAGCCGGAGATCGAGACCGGATGCCAGAGCGGGACGTTGCGCGCGCAGTACTCGATCATGTCCACGCAGAGCCGCATCGAGGGCTCCGGCGGGAAGATCCATTCCTTCTGCGCGATGTACTCCTTGAGGATGTCGGTCTGGATCGTCCCGCGCAGACGGTCCTGCGAGACGCCCTGCTCCTCGGCGACGCAGATGTAAAAGGCGAGCAGCATCGCCGCAGGCGCGTTGATCGTCATGGAGGTCGACACCTCGCCGAGCGGGATCCCGGCGAAGAGATGCTCCATGTCCTCGAGCGAATCGATCGCGACCCCCTCGCGCCCGACCTCGCCCAGGGATCTCGCGTGGTCGGAGTCGTAGCCCATCAGCGTGGGCATGTCGAAGGCCGTCGAAAGTCCGGTCTGCCCGTGGTCGAGCAGGTAGCGGAAGCGGGCGTTCGTCTCCTCGGCGGTGCCGAAGCCGGCGAACTGCCGCATCGTCCAGAGGCGGCCGCGGTACATCGACGGGTAGACGCCTCGCGTGTACGGGAACGAGCCGGGGAAGCCGAGATCGCGGTCGTAGTCGATCTCCACGTTCTCAGGCGTGTAGAGCGGCTCGTTGTCGAGCCCCGAGATCGTCGTGAAGAGGCCCTCGCGCTCCGGGGTCTGCTCGTAGAGCGCACGCCGCCACTCGTCGGTGGCGTGGGCGCGCCTCCGTTCCTCCGCTGTGGCCATGCGCACTCATTCTACGCGGCCTCCGCTCCCACCTTTCCGAAGCGGAGGCCGCGGGGCGGTACGCCTAGTCGAACCGGATGGAGATGTTGCCGTGGGCGATCGGGTCGATCCCCGGCGTGGGCTCACACGGGATGTCCTCCGGGGCCGTCGGAGACGGGGAGCCGGTGAACGTGTCGCCTTCTCCGCCGGGAAGCCCGGTGTCACTCACGTTGAAGAGCAGCGACTGAGACGTGAAGACGGGCTCCGTCAGCCTGCCGACCAGGCGAGCGAGCTTGGTCCCGTCCGGAAGGACGGCGGCGCCTATGCAGACGACGTCGGCGCGGAACACCTGGCCCTGGGAGCCGATCAGCGTGAGTTGGCCGCTCACGTCTTCACCTTCGCGAACGCCGCTCAGCGCGAAGTTCCCGGTCGAGCCTGCTCCGAGGACGTCGCCCCCGCCGACCGTTCGGACGTCGGACTCGACCGCCGGCGGAGGGGCGATCGCCGGGTCCACTGCCTCCGCGGCGTCGACCGCAGAGGCCCACTCGCCGTCTGTTGCCAAGGCGCTGCTTCCTGTAGTCAACAGCAAGAGCCAAAAAAAGAGAACCGCTGTTCTCGTGGTGTGCCGCATGGTCTCCTCCTTCGCGGGGTTTCCCTGATTCTGGCCGCGAGGCGCGCTGTCTTCAAGTTCCGGCGCCAAAGCTCCCTCGAACGAGGGAAGTTCGGGCAGTTCAGTCCTTTCTCATACCGAATCGAGGCCTCCCCGACCCCTGGCCCGACGATGTCTCGACCACGAATCGTGCGGTGAACGCGCGTGAGGACGGAGACCTTATGGCGAACTTTCCGGAACTGCGGCTCGGTGAGCGCTCGGCGGAGGCCGAGCGCATCGCCGTCATGCGCAGCGCATCGCCGGTGCGGCTGGCGGCGCTCGCAGCCCTTGCGGCTGCGGTCTTCATGGCCGTCCTGCAGCTCGGCGGCTCGACGCGCTCCGAGGGCCCGCCGGCGTTCCTGGAACGAGCGCTCGGCGCGTCCGACTCCGAGGCTCCCCTCGTGCGACACCCGGCGCCGGGTGTCGAGCTCGCGATCGGCAACTCGAGTTTCAGGATTCGCAGCCGCAACGCCACTGTCACGCTCGCGACCCAGGGCGCCGAGGCCGGCGACTGGCATCGCTTCGAGAACGGCGTCTCGCGCGGGACCACAGCCGGCGCCGAGACGATCCTCGTCGACGGCCCGACTCTCGAGCAGTTTCTCACGGTCCGCGAACGGCAGGGCGTCCGCACGTGGCGCTGGCAGATCGAGACGACGCAGACCCCGCGCGTCGGAGACGACGGCGCGGTTGCGTTCCTCGACACGAAGCTGCACAAGCTCACCGACGTCTCGATCGCGCCCGTCGCGATTTTCGACGCGCAGGGCGACGACATCACCCCGAAGGGCCTGCGCTGGAGCGTCGAGCAGCGGAACGGCAGCTGGTGGCTGACGCTTCGCCTCGACGACTCCGGGCTCCCGCTCCCCTACGTCATCGACCCGGCCGTGACGCACCGCGCCACCCTCACGGGCACGCAGGCGAGCGGCACGTCGGTGACCGTGAACAAGCCGGCCGGCGTGCAGGCGAACGACCTCCTCGTGGCCCACGTGATGGTGACCGGCAACGTCACGTCGAGCATCGCCGGATCGGGGTGGACGGCCGTCGCCTCCGGCACTTCAGCCAACCAGGCCACGCAGGCGAGCTTCTACAAGATCGCGGGCGGCTCTGAGCCTGCCTCCTACTCGTTCACCTGGACAGGCTCCCAGGCGGCCGCTGCGACGCTGACTGCCTACTACGGCGTCAAATCGAGCTCGCCCCTCGACCTGCCCGGCACCGTTGTGAGCACGAACAACACGACGACGGTGACCGCGTCGAGCATCACGACAGCGGCGAACGACGACATCGTGGTCGCGTTCTTCGGCAGCGCGAGCAACTCGACGTACACGCCTCCGGGTGGATGGAGTGAACGTGGCGACGTCAACACGACCGGGATCAGCGCTTCGACCGCGGACAAGATCCAGGTGACGGCCGGAGCAACCGGCAACGCGAGCGCGACCTCGACGGTTTCCTCCCGCGTGTATGCGCACCAGGCCGCCTTCAACGTGGACGACGTGGCGCCGACCGTGACGATGAGCGATCCTGGCTCGCCGGTCACCGGCACGATCACGTTGCAGACCTCGGCTGCGAGCGACACCGACTCCTACGTCGCCTCGGTGCAGTTCCAGCGCTCGCCCGCGGGCGCAGGCACGTGGACGAACGTCGGCGCAGCCGACACGACCGCGCCCTACTCGGTCGCCTTCGACACGAGCGCGGTCGGCGACGGCCTGTACGACCTGCGCGCGGTCGCAACGGACGGCGGCGGCAACACCGCGAGCTCGGCGACGATCTCGAACCGGCGGATCGATAACAACGCGCCGACCTCCACGACTAGCTTCCCCGCGTCGAGCGGCACCTACAACGCCTCGGGCTGGAACGCGGGCTGCGGCACGAACGGCATCTGCGGCACCTACAGCGACGGCGCGAACGGGTCGGGCGTCCAGAAGGTCGAGATCTCTCTCCGCCAGGGGTCCGGCAACTACTGGAGCGCGGGATCCTTCTCGAGCGCGAGCGAGGTCTGGAACGCGACCTCCCTCTCGGGAGGCAACTGGTCGTACACCTTCCCGGCCTCCAACTTCCCGGCGGACGGGAGCTACACGATCCGGGTGCGGGCGACCGACTATGTCTCCTTCGTCGAGACACCGGCGAGCCGCTCCTTCACGATCGACACTGCGGCACCGGACACGTCGATCACGGCGAACCCCGCCAACCCGACGACCTCGACGAGCGCGAGCTTCAGCTTCTCCTCCACCGAGGGCGGCTCGACGTTCGAATGCCAGCTCGACGGCGGCGGCTACTCGGCGTGCACGAGCCCGAAGAGCTACGCCGGCCCGCTCTCCGACGGGAGCCACTCCTTTCAGGTGCGAAGCACTGACGGGGCAGGGAACACGGATGCGTCGGCAGCCAGCTACACATGGTCGGTCGACACGGCCGCGCCCTCTTCGACGACGACCTTCCCCGGATCGGGCAGCACGTACTCGACGTCCGGCTGGAACGGCGGGTGTGCGACGAACGGCTTCTGCGGCACCTACTCGGACGCGACCTCCGGCGTCCAGAAGGTCGAGATCTCGATCCGCCAGGGCTCCGGCAACTACTGGAGCGCGGGCTCCTTCTCGAGCGCGAGCGAGGTCTGGAACACGACCTCACTCTCGGGAGGCAACTGGTCGTACACCTTCCCGGCCTCCAACTTCCCGGCGGACGGTTCTTACACGATCCGCGTGCGTGCGACGGACAACGCCTCGCTCGTCGAGACGCCGTCGAGCCGCTCCTTCACGATCGACCGAACAGCAGCGAACACGACGATCGACTCGAATCCCTCCGATCCGACGACCTCTACGAGCGCGAGCTTCGGCTTCTCCTCGACCGAGGGCGGCTCGACCTTCGAGTGCCAGCTCGACGGCGGCGGCTACTCGGCGTGCACGAGCCCCAGGAGCTACGCGGGACCGCTGGGCCAGGGCAGCCACACCTTCACGGTGCGGGCCACCGACGGCGCGGGAAACACGGACGGGACGCCCGCGAGCTACACGTGGACGGTCGACTCGGTCGCCCCCAGCTCGACGACCACATTCCCGGCCTCCGCCGCCACGTACAACACCTCGGGCTGGAACGGGGGCTGCGCGACGATCGGCTTCTGCGGCACGTATTCCGACGCGACCTCCGGCGTCCAGAAGGTCGAGATCTCGATCCGCCAGGGCTCCGGCAACTACTGGAGCGCGGGCTCCTTCTCGAGCGCCAGCGAGGTCTGGAACACCGCGAGCCTCGCGGGCGGGAACTGGTCCTACGCCGTCGCCGCGGCCAGCTTCCCGGCTGACGGCAGCTACACGATCCGCGTCCGCGCGACCGACAACGCGTCGAGCGTCGAGACGCCGTCGAGCCGCTCCTTCACGATCGACAGGACACCCCCGGCGACGACGATCGACTCGAACCCCGCCGACCCGTCGAGCTCGGCGAACGCGACCTTCACGTTCTCCGCGGACGAGGGCGGCTCGACTTTCGAGTGCGAGCTCGACGGCGGCGGCTTCTCGTCGTGCTCCTCCCCCAGGGGCTACACCGGCCTCTCGGAGGGCAGCCACACCTTCAAGGTGCGCGCCACCGACCAGGCCGGAAACACCGACGCATCGCCGGCGCAGCTCACGTGGACGGTGGACACGATCGCCCCGAACACGACCATCGACTCGAGCCCGAACCTGAGCTCGAGCTCCGCCGCCGCGACCTTCACGTTCAGCTCGACCGAAGGCTCCTCGACCTTCGAGTGCAAGCTTGACGGCGGCGGCTTCGCGAGCTGCGCGACGCCGAAGAGCTACTCCGGCCTCTCCGAGGGCAGCCACACCTTCGAGGTGCGCGCCACCGACCAGGCCGGAAACACCGATGCCACGCCGGCGCAGTTCACGTGGACGGTCGACACGGTAGACCCGAGCGCCGTCTTCACCTTCCCGGCCTCCGGCTCGAACTACGACGGGACCGGCTGGGACGCGGGCTGCCCGAGCGCCGGCTTCTGCGGCACGTACTCGGACGCGACCTCCGGCGTCCAGGGCGTCGAGATCTCGATCCGGCAGGGGACGGGCAACTACTGGAACGGCACGTCCTTCGGCAGCGCGACCGAGGCATTCCAGGCGGCCACGATCGGGGGCGGCGACTGGTCCTACGCGTTCCCGGTCTCGAGCTTCCCCGCGGGCGGGAGCTACACGGTGCACGTCCGTGCCACGGACGACGCAGGGAACACGGAGACCGGCCCGAGCCGCACGTTCACCTACGACACGATGCCGCCCGAGACGACGATCGACTCCGATCCAGGGGACCCTTCCACCAGCGCGGACGCGACCTTCACGTTCTCCGCGGACGAGGGCGGCTCGACGTTCGAGTGCGAGCTCGACGGCGGCGGCTTCTCCGCCTGCTCGAGCCCGAAGAGCTACTCGTCCCTCTCCGACGGCAGCCACACCTTCGAGGTGAAAGCGACAGACGGAGCGGGCAACACCGATCCCACCCCGGCCCAGTACACCTGGACCGTCGACACCGTGGCGCCGTCCTCGAGCACGAGCTTCCCGTCCTCCGGCGGCAGCTACAACGCCTCTGGCTGGAACGCGGGCTGTGGGACCGTGGGCTTCTGCGGCACCTACTCGGATGCGACCAGCGGCGTGCAGAAGGTCGAGATCTCCATCCGCCGCGGCGCCGGGAACTACTGGAACGGCTCCGGGTTCTCGAGCGCGGGCGAGGTCTGGAATCTCGCCGGCCTCTCGGGCGGAAACTGGTCGTACGCGTTCGCAACCACCGACTTCTCCGCCGACGGCAGCTACACGATTCGGGTCAAGGCGACCGACGATGCCGGCAACGGGGAGACCCCCGCCAGCCGCTCGTTCGCCTACGACGCCGCGGATCCGAGCGCGCTCTTCTCGTTCCCTGCCTCCAGCGGCGACTACACGAATTCGGCCTGGGACGCGGGCTGCGCCACGGCTGGCTTCTGCGGCACGTACTCCGACGCCACGTCCGGAGTCCAGGCCGTCGAGATCTCGATCAGGCGCGGTTCGGGGAACTACTGGAACGGCACGTGGTTCGGCAGCGCGTCGGAGGTTTTCCAGACGGCGTCGCTCTCGGGTGGCGACTGGTCCTACGCCTTCCCGACCTCGAGCTTCCCGGCGGACGACTCCTACACCGTCCGCGTCCGCGCGAGCGACGACGCGTCGAACACCGAGCCCGGGCCGAGCCGTACCTTCCGGATCGACAACGCGAACCCGGGTGCGCTCTTCTCCTTCCCGGCCTCGGGCGGCGCGTATTCGGACTCGAGCTGGAATGCCGGGTGCACCACGAGCGGTTTCTGCGGCACGTACTCGGATGCCACGTCGGGCGTGCAGGCCGTGAACGTCTCGATCCAGCGCGTCGGCACCGGCCTTTACTGGAACGGAAGCTCCTTCTCCTCGGGCTCGGAGGACTTCCAGGCCGCGAGCCTCGCGGGCGGCAACTGGTCCTTCGCCTTCCCGGCCTCGAGTTTCCCCGCCGACGGGAGCTACACCGTTCACGTCCGCGCGGCAGACCATGCGGGCAACGCGGAGACGGGACCGAGCCGAAGCTTCACGATCGACAACGTCGCCCCGAACGCGGCCATCGATTCCGGGCCGTCCGACCCCTCCGCCTCCGCGGACGCGACGCTCGACTTCTCCGCAGGCGAGAGCGGCGCCACCTTCGAGTGCGAGCTCGACGGCGGCGGCTTCTCGTCGTGCTCCTCCCCGAAGGGCTACACCGGCCTCTCCGAGGGCAGTCACACCTTCAAGGTGCGCGCCACCGACGCGGCCGGGAACACCGATGCGACTC
>JBKPRJ010000006.1:0-44048 GCA_046734455.1 Actinomycetota bacterium
CATCGCGGCAAGCCCCTGACCAAAGCGGCCTAGCCGAGCAGGCAAAAAGGAGCTAAAAGGTAGAAGATGGCCCGCGCGACCGACGGTAACGAACAGCTGCTCTGCAGCTTCTGCGGCAAGAGCCAGCGCCAGGTGAAGAAGCTCATCGCCGGGCCGGGCGTCTACATCTGCGACGAGTGCATCGATCTCTGCAACGAGATCATCGACGAGGAGCTGACCACACCGGCTCAGCTCGACCTCGACAACCTCCCGCGCCCGAAGGAGATCTACGAGATCCTGAACGACTACGTGGTCGGGCAGGAGGAGGCCAAGAGGACGCTCTCCGTCGCCGTCTACAACCACTACAAGCGGGTGCAGATGGCGTCGGACGACAACGACGTCGAGCTGCAGAAGTCGAACATCCTCTTGCTCGGCCCGACGGGCTGCGGCAAGACGCTGCTCGCGCAGACCCTCGCGCGGATCCTCAACGTCCCCTTCGCGATCGCCGACGCCACGGCGCTCACGGAAGCCGGCTATGTCGGCGAGGACGTCGAGAACATCCTCCTGAAGCTCATCCAGGCGGCCGACTTCGACGTGAAGAAGGCCGAGACCGGGATCATCTACATCGACGAGGTCGACAAGATCGCGCGGAAGGCGGACAACCCGTCGATCACGCGCGACGTCTCCGGTGAGGGCGTCCAGCAGGCGCTCCTCAAGATCCTCGAGGGGACGGTCGCGAGCGTGCCGCCGCAGGGCGGCCGTAAGCACCCGCACCAGGAGTTCCTCTCCATCGACACGACGAACATCCTCTTTATCTGCGGCGGCGCGTTCGCCGGGCTGGAGAAGATCATCGGCAAGCGGATCGGCAAGAACTCGGTCGGGTTCGGCGCCGACATCAAGTCGAAGAAGTCGGTCGAGTCGAGCGAGCTCCTCTCGCAGGTGATGCCGGAGGATCTCCTCTCGTACGGGCTCATCCCCGAGTTCATCGGCCGCCTGCCGGTCGTCTCGGCCGTGCACCAGCTCACGCGCGAGGATCTCGTCCAGATCCTGCTCGAGCCGAAGAACGCGCTCGTCAAGCAGTACCAGCGCTTCTTCAACTACGACTCGGTCGAGCTCGTCTTCACCGACGACGCGCTCTGGCAGATCTCCGACAAGGCGCTCGAGCGCGAGACCGGCGCCCGCGGCCTCCGCTCGATCATCGAGCACGCGCTCCTCGACGTCATGTTCGAGCTGCCGTCTCGCAAGGACGTCTCCAAGTGCGTGATCACGAAGGAGACGATCCAGCGAAACCTGCGCCCGACGCTCGTCACGAGCGCCGGGCGCGCGGTCGAGATCGACGAGCCCGAAGAGGCTTCGGCCTAGCTCGACACCCTAGGCGATCGCCCGGCCGACGACGAGGGCCTCGCGCAGCTCGGGCAGAGCTAGCTCCAGTCGACCGAGCAGACGGGCGCGTCGTCCTTGAAGCCCTTGAGGGCGATCTCACGATGATCGGTCGTCTTGAACTGCGGCAGCTTCTCCATCGTCTCGCGGCTAGCGAGGATCTCCTGGCCCTGCGCGGCCGCGCCGATGCGCGCCGCCGCGTGCACGCCCTTGCCGTGGTAGTTCTCGCCTCGCGCGAGCGCGCCGTCGGTGTGCACGCCGATGCGAAGGTCGAACTCGAACCCCTGTGCGATCGCCCGCTGGACGGCGATCGCCGCGTTCAGCGCCTCCGCTTGATCCTCGAAGGCGGCGAAGAAGCCGTCGCCGGTGTGGTCGACGACCTGGCCGCCGTGGTCGGCGAAGATCGTGCGGAGCGTCTCGTCGTGGCGGCGGAGCACGTTGTTCCAGTGCCGGTCTTCGAGCGTCGACGCGAGCTCCGTCGATCCGACGATGTCGGTGAAGACGAAGGTCTTCATGACGGCCCTCGAGACATCGCGCATCAGCGCTTCGGCGACCCGGTCCGCGTCGCGCGCAGCGCCGAGGCGCTCGAAGCGCGCCGCGGCGGCCTCGAGCTCCCAGACGGCTGCCTCTTCGTCTCCACCGGCGCGCAGTGCGAGCCCGCGCTGCTCGCGGGCCCGTGCGGAGTCGTAGCTCGCGCCCGTCGACTCCCAGATCGTGCGCGCGTTGCGGAAGCAGGACTCGGCGCGGTCGGCGTCGTCTCGCGCAAGCGCGATCTTGCCGTGCGCGTAGGAGGCGGCTGCCTTGAGGCCTGAGGTCTCGAACGTACTGGCCGCCTGCTCGAGCTCTCCCGCGTACTTCTCGGCTGCCTCGAGCTCTCCGGCCGCGACGGCGACCTCGATGCCCGCGGGAAGGAACGTCGTCCGCGCGGCGAGGCCGATCGTCTCGTCGGCGAGAAGCCGCCGGATCGAGCTCCACGCGCCCTTGGCGTCCCCGCGCGCGAGGCGCAGGAGCGAATGGCCGGGCTCGGGATTGTGTCCATGCTCGTCCGCTTCGCGGAAGGCCTGCTCGGCCTGGGCGAGGTCGCCCAGGCGAAGGCGCGTCTCGCCCAGCTCGTAGAACGCGGCGCCGGCGATGCGGGGGCACCAGGTGCGCAACTCCTCTCCCGCCTGGCCGGCGAGCTCCTCGGCCTCGTTCAGGCGGCCCTTGTAGCGCATGACCTCTGCCCAGTTGACGCGGCACATCCCCGGGAACGCGGACATCGAGTTCGCGTCGCAGAACTGGGTGGCCCGCTCCGTCCACTGGGCGGCGCTGTCGAAATCGGACACCTCTCGGTGCGCGCCAATCGTGTTGCAGTAGACGACGAGCGTCGAATAGGGGTCGAGCTCGCCCCCGAGGGCAGCGGCGCTCGCCTCGTCGAGAAGGAGCTTGCCCTCCCCGACCTCGCCTTTCTCGAGGAGTGCGGCGCCCTGACGCTGGATTCCGCGGATCTCGAGGCTGCGGTCGGCGAAGCGCCTGCCGATGTCCTCGGCCGTCTTCCCCTGGCGGAAAGCCTCGTCGTAGTCATGCTCGCCGAGAGCGACGAGGGAGCGCTGCAGCGCCCAGTAGCCGTGCTCCGGCGCCTCGTCCGTCTCGTCGAGATGACGCTTCGCCCGGGAAAGCCAGCCGCTCGCGACCGAGGGCTGGAGCTGGGCGCGGTAGTCATGGGCAAGGAGCGTTGCGATGTAGGCGGCGCGTGCAAGGTTGCCGGCCTCGACGTACGCCTTGTAGGCGCGCTCGTTCGCCTCCATGTACTCGCTGAAGAGCCCGCCCCAGAGTGCGGCTTCCGCGAGGAGCTCGAGATCCTCCGGCGCGAGATCGCTTGCCTTGTCCGCCTCGCTGAGGAGCGGGTACGCGGTTTCCCAGTCCCGGCGCCGAACGGCGTCGCGGCCTTCTTCGAGAGGAGATTCGAGGACCTGGCTCATGCTCGGGAGTCCAACGCAAGATGCTACAAACTTCCGCCGACCGCAACGTGCTGCCCGCCGGGAGAGCGCGCCTAGAATCACCGCATGGAGCCGCTGTACAAGCCGGAAGGCGTCGAGGAGCGCTGGCAGGAAACCTGGGAGGCCGAAGGCCTCTACGAGGCGCATGCCGAGCGCGGCGGCGAGACCTTCGTGATCGCGCACCCGCCGCCGAACGTGACGGGGGAGCTGCACATGGGACACGCGCTGCAGCTCGCGCTCGCCGACACGCTCATTCGCATGAAGCGAATGCAGGGCTTCAACACGCTTTTCCAGCCCGGCTACGACCACGCCGGCATCTCGACCCAGAACGCCGTCGAGAAGCATCTCGCGAAGGAGGGAAAGACCCGCCACGACCTCGGCCGCGATGCCTTCGAGGCGCGGGTCTGGGAGTGGCTTCGCCTCTACGGGCGCACGATCATGACCCAGTTCCGCAGGATCGGCGCCTCGCTCGACTACCGGCGGGAGCGCTTTACGATGGACGACGACTACGTCCGCGCGGTCATGCGCTTCTTCGTCCACCTGCACGGCAAGGGCTGGATCTACCAGGACAACCGGATCATCAACTGGTGTCCTTTCCACGAGACGTCGCTCTCCGACCTGGAGCTCGTGCACGTGGACGTGGACGACGCGCTCTCGTACGTGACGTATCCGTTCGTCGAGGGTGAAGGCGGAGTGACGATCGCGACCGCGCGGCCCGCCACGATCCCGGGTGACGTGGCCGTCGCGGTCCATCCGGATGACCCGCGCTACCGCGACGCCGTCGGCTGCGAGGTCGTCGTCCCGTACGTCGAGCGCGCGGTGCCCGTGATCGCGGACGACGCCGTCGATCCCGAGTTCGGGACGGGCGCGCTGAAGGTCACTCCTGGCCACGACCCGCTCGACTTCGAGATCGGGCGCCGGCACGAGCTGCCCGAGCCGATGGTAATCGGCCCCGATGGACGCATGAACGCCGAAGCCGGAGATCTCGCCGGGCTGACGCAGGAGGAGGCAGGCGAGCGGATCATCGCGTGGGCCAAGGAGCGCGGACTCCTCGAGAAGCGCGAGAGCTACCGGCACTCCGTCGCCCTCTGCGAGCGCTGCGAGTCGCGCATCGAGCCTCTCATCTCACTGCAGTGGTGGTGCTCGATGGAGGAGCTGAAGAAGCCGGCTCTCGCCGCGCTCCGCGAGCGCCGGGTCGCCTACCACCCCGAGTCGCAGCACCGCTTCGCGACCGATTCGCTCGAGGGTGCTCCCGACTGGAACATCTCCCGCCAGCTCTGGTGGGGGCACCAGCTGCCGGTCTGGTACTGCGAGGACGGCCATGTGACCGTCGCCGAGAGCGAGCCCGAGGCGTGCGCGGAGTGCGGCTCGAAGAGCCTGCGCCGGGAGCAAGACGTTCTCGACACGTGGTTCTCGTCCGCTCTCTGGCCGTTCGCCACCCTTGGCTGGCCGGACGACACGCTGGACCTGCGCACGTACTACCCGGGGGACCTGAACACGACGGCGCGCGAGATCATCCGCCTCTGGGAGAACCGGATGATCTTCTCCGGGCTCGAGCTCATGGACGACATCCCGTTCGAGCACGTGATCATCCACTCGACGGTGCTCGCGCCCGACGGCCGGCGCATGTCGAAGAGCCTCGGCACCGGGATCGACCCACTGGACGTCATCGCCGACCACGGCGCCGACGCGACGCGCTACGGGCTCCTGAAGATGTCCTCCACGCAGGACGTGCGCTTTTCGTACGGCGCCGTCGAGGAGGGGCGCAAGCTCGCCAACAAACTGTGGAATGTGAGTCGTCTCCTCCTGGCGAACGCCGAGGTAGTCGAGCCGCGCGTAGAGCCGCGCGAGACAGAGGAGCGGTGGATCCTGGCTCGGCTGGAGGCGACGCGTGCAGAGCTGGAGGCCGACCTCGCGGCCTTCGACTTCTCGCACGCCGTGCAGTCCCTCTACCGGCTCACCTTCGACGACTTCTGCGACTGGTACGCAGAGGCGATCAAGCCGCGCCTCTACGACCGCGACGAGGACGCGGCCGCCACCGCCCTCGCCGCGCTCGAGAGGCTCCTGCGCCTGCTCCACCCCGTGATGCCGCACGTGACGGAGGAGATCTGGTCGAACCTGCCCGGCCGCGAGGCCCGGCTGATCGTGTCCGCCTGGCCCGAGCCGGACGAGCGCTTCGCGGCGGACCTCGAAGCCCTCGACGGTGTCCAGGATGCGGCCGCCATCTTCCGCCGAAGCGGAGTCCTGGTCGACCTCGAGGGGGACGCGCTGCGGATCTTCTCGGCGGTCGTAAAGCCGGAGCGGGTGCAGGCGAACGGGAACGAAGAGGCCGAGCGCGACCGCCTCCGCAAGGAGATCGCGCGGGCCAAGGGGATGCTGGCGAACGAGCGCTTCGTCGCCAACGCTCCAGAGGATGTCGTCGCCGGCGAGCGCGAGAAGCTCGAGCGCTATCGCCGCGAGCTCGATGCACTCGGTGGCTGACAACGTCGCGTGGATCGAGTCGCTCTCGCCATGGCCGGAAGAATTCGGCCTCGGGCGGATGTGGCAGCTGCTCGCAGAGCTGGGCGAGCCGCAGGACGCGTTTCGCGCCGTTCACGTCGTCGGTACGAATGGGAAGACGACGACGACGCGGATGATCGCGGCGCTCCTCGGGGCCGAAGGCAAGCCCACCGGCGCCTACACCTCTCCCCACGTGACGAGCTGGGCGGAGCGGATCCAGGTGAACGGCGAGCCGGCCGACATGGATGCGGCTCTGGCTCGCGTGCGGCAGGCCGCGGAGGCCGCGGGCGCGACGCAGTTCGAGGCGCTCACCGCCGCGGCGCTGGCCGAGTTCGCCGCTTCCGGGGTCGAGACCGCCGTCGTCGAGGCAGGGCTCGGCGGGCGCCTCGATGCGACCAACGTCCTCGACGCGCCCGTCGTCGTGCTCACCAACGTCGATCTCGAGCACACCGATGTCCTCGGTGAGACGCGCGAGGAGATCGCCCGCGAGAAGCTCGCGGTTATCCGGCCCGGCGCAACCGCGGTGCTCAGCGAGCCCAAATGGGAGGGACTCGCGCGCGAGGCGGGAGCCGCCGCGGTCGTCGTCACCGGGCGAAGCAACCTCGCGCTCGCGCTCGCCGCGGCGGAGTCGTTCCTCGGTAAGCCGGTCGATGCGACGCCTGCCGAGGAAACGTCGGTGCCCGGCCGGCTCGAGCGGGTGGGGGAGTCGCCGCTCGAGATCTGGGACGGCGCCCACAACCTCGCCGGGGTCGGCTACGTGCTCGCCCGCCTTCCCGCCCGAACCTACGTCGTGGCCGCCTCCATCCTCGGCGACAAGGACGTCGACGGGATGCTTGCGGCGCTCTCCGCCCTCGGCGACACGTTCGTGGCCACGGCCTCGAGCAACGAGCGCGCGCTTGGCGCCGACGACCTCGCCGCGCGCGCGGGCCGCTTCTTCGCGCGCACCGAGACGGTGCCCGCGCCGGAGGCCGCGCTCGAACGGGCCCGCGGGCTGGCCGGTCCAGAGGGCGCCGTGCTCGTGACCGGCTCCCTCTATCTGCTTGCCGATTTGGCCGCCGTCCGACCGCACGCTCCCGTACCATGAGCAGCGTTGGAGAGCGGCTCAGCGTCTTCGTGCTCGCCGCGTTCGTCCTCGTGGCGATCGTCGCGCTCTCGTTTGGCGCCGGGTGGCTTGTTGGAAAGATGCTCCTGTGATGGCGATGCAGCTCCTGGCCCAGACGACGACTGACTCGAACGACCTCTTCGGAGGCTTCAAGGACTTCTTCGACTCCGATGTGTGGCTCGTCGTCCGCAACGTCTTCTTCTTTTTCCTCGTCGTCTTCTGGCTTGCGTCGGCGTTCTGGGTCTACAAGGACGCGCGCCGGCGGATCGAGGACCCCTGGCTCCTCGCCATGGCAGTCGCGCTCGGGATCTTCCCGCCGTTCCTCGGGCCGCTCCTCTACATGTTCTTCCGCCCGCCCGAGTACCTCGAGGAGGTTCGGGAGCGCGAGCTCGAGATCAAGGCCATGGAGGAGTCCCTGGGCCAGGCTGAGCGCTGCCCGGTCTGTCGTGCGGTCGTCGAGCCGACCTTCCTCGCGTGCCCCGTGTGCACGACGAAGCTGAAGGAGGCCTGCCGGCGCTGCAAGGCGCCGCTCGAGCCGCTGTGGCAGGTCTGCCCATACTGCGAAACGCCCGTCGAATCGCCTCGAGCCGTCGAAAATCTCTAGGCTGACTCGGCCCGTGGCCGAGCAGACCCTCGTCCTCATCAAGCCTGATGCGATGCAGCGCCGGCTCGCCGGCGAGATCCTCGCGCGTTTCGAGGGCCGGGGCCTGACCGTTCGCGGCGCAAAGCTCGTCCAGGTCGACCGCGACCTGGCCGAGCAGCACTACGCCGAGCACGTCGAGAAGCCGTTCTTCGGCGAGCTCGTCGAGTTCATCACGTCGGCGCCGACCCTTGCCCTCGTACTCGAAGGCGACGGAGCGATCAAGGTCGTGCGCACGACGATGGGCGCGACGAACCCGGTCGACGCCGCTCCGGGAACGATTCGAGGAGACCTCGCGCTCGCCATGCCCGACAACCTCGTGCACGGCTCCGACTCGCCCGAGTCGGCCGAGCGCGAGATCGGGCTCTGGTTCACCGCAGCCGAGCTTGTCTGACTTCGAGCGCAATCGCGCCTTCTGGGACCGTCACTCGGACGAATACCAGGAGACGCATCGCGAGCACATCGGCCGGCCCGAGCCACGCTGGGGCATGTGGCAGCTGCCCGAGAGCGAGCTCCGAATTCTCGGCGACGTGGGCGGAAAGGACGTCCTCGAGCTCGGGTGTGGCGCGGCACAGTGGTCGATCCTCCTCGCCGGTCTCGGCGCTCGGCCGGTCGGCGTGGACAACTCGGCGAAGCAGCTCGAGCACGCGCGCGAGGCTCTCGCCGCCGCAGGCCTCGACTTCCCGCTCGTCCATGCGCCCGCCGAGAGCATCCCGTTCCAGGACGCGAGCTTCGACATTGTCTTCGCCGACCACGGCGCGAACCGCTTCGCCGATCCGTACGCGTGGGTGCCGGAGGCGGCGAGGCTCCTGAGGCCCGGCTGCCTGCTCGCGTTCAGCGGCTCGACGCCCTTCGAGGTCATGTGCTGGAACGAGCCCGCCGAGCGCATGGACTCCGAGCTCCATCTCGACTACTTCGGGCTCCACAGGACCGAGGACAAGGACGGGCCCGTGCAGTTCGAGCTGCCCTACGGCGAGTGGATCCGGCTCTTCCGCGCGAACGGGCTCGAGATCGAGGAGCTGCGCGAGATCCAGCCTCCACCGGGAGCCGAGTCCACCTATCGGACCGCCGAGGAGACCGAGTGGGCTCGGCGCTGGCCGATGGAGCAGATCTGGGTGGTGCGGAGGGAACCGTGAGCCACGTCGAGCGCAACCGGGAGGCGTGGACCGGCTACGCGCCGGAGTACGCCGAGTGGGCGCCGCGTCAGTGGGCGAGCGAGGAGATCCACTGGGGTGTCTGGCACGTCCCGGAGTCGGAGCTTCGTGCGCTTCCGGATGTGGTCGGCATGGACACCGTCGAGCTCGGCTGCGGAACGGCCTACGTCTCCGCCTGGCTGGCACGCCGAGGCGCGCGGCCCGTCGGAGTCGACATCACGCCGGCGCAGCTCGAGACCGCTCGGCGCATGCAGGCCGAGTTCGGGCTGGATTTCCCGCTCGTCGAGGCGAGCGCCGAGGACGTACCGCTCCCGGACGGGAGCTTCGACCTCGCGATCTCGGAGTACGGGGCTTCCATCTGGGCCGATCCGTACCGCTGGATCCCCGAGGCGGCGCGGCTGCTCAGGCCCGGCGGCCACCTCGTGTTCCTGGTCAACGGCACGATCATGATCCTCTGCTCGCCCGACGAGGAGTTGCCCGCGGGCCGCGAGCTGCTGCGCCCGTATTTCGGCCTCCACCGGCTCGAATGGGACGGCACGGGCGGCGTCGAGTTCCACCTCGGCTACGGCGACTGGATCCGGCTGCTTCGCGCCAACGGCTTCACCGTCGAGGACCTCATCGAGATCAAGGCCCCGCCCGAGGGCGAGCCGCACCGCTACCCCGGCCTGCCCGACCGGGAGTGGGCCCGCCGATGGCCGTCCGAACAGATCTGGGTCGCCGGCAAGCGCTCGTGAGCGTTCCGCCCGCACCGCCCCTCCTGCTCGCCTCGACGTCGCCGCAGCGGCGCGCGATTCTCGAGCAGCTGGGGATCCCGTTCGAGCTGGCCGAGCCCGACTACGAAGAGCACGATCCTCCTGACGCCGATCCGATCGCCCTCGTGCGCGACCACGCCGCCGGCAAGGCACGCTCGATTGGGGAGCCCGACGAGCGGCCGGTGCTCGGGGTCGACACGGCGGTCCACCTGGGCGGCCGCCTGTACGGAAAGCCGGCAGGCCCGGAGGAGGCCGAGGAGATGCTCGAGGCGCTCGGCGGGCAGACCCATGAGGTCGTCTCGGGCCTCTGCCTGCGCACGGCCGGCTGGGAGGTGGTCGAGCACGAGGTCACGCGCGTCACGTTCAGGCCGCTCACCGCGCGCGACCTGGCCGGCTACGTTGCCGCCGGGGAGTGGGAGGGACGCGCGGGTGCCTATGCCATCCAGGGTCTCGGCGCCGCCCTCGTCCAGCGGATCGAGGGCGACTACCTGAACGTCGTCGGTCTCCCCGCCGCGCGCCTCGTCGGGCTCCTCTCCGAACGGTTTGCAGGCGTTTATGGCTTCGGCTAAAAGGGCCATGTCCGGGGTCTGACCCCGGACATGGCCATTAAGGCCGCCTCGTCGCGGCATCGTCGACGAAACGTCGCATGATCCGACGGGCATCCGTTCGCCGGGGTGAGAAGAGCGACAAGACCTTGTCGACTTCGAGAAAGCGCTCAGCCGACCGAAGGCCGAGAAGCGCCGGGTAGCTACTCCATGCCCATTCGGCGGGTGCCCGGCACAGGCCGGCCTCAACCGGGTTCAACGCCATGTATCTCGTGAGTTCGAGGAGATGCCCATCCGCCTCCACGCATCCGGCGAAAAACCGGCCCTGGAAAACATGTCCGTCGAGTCCGTGGATCGCGTTGAAGCACTGGGCGTAAACCCCGTTCAGATGCCGCATTCCGACCGAGACCGCGCTCGGGGAGGTTTCGACTAGAACGTGATAGTGGTTCGTGAGCAGGCAGTATCCGTAGACCTGCCAGGACATCTTCTTGGCGACCCGGTCGAGGAGCGCGAGGAAGAACCGCCGATCCCCGTCGGTGAGAAAGATCGGCTGGTGGCGGTTCCCCCGTGACGTGATGTGGAGAGGCCCTTCCGGGAGGACTGTTCGCGGCAGTCGCGGCATGAGCCAAAGGTACGGAGCTGGGCGATGTGCTCGGGCCCCGCATGACGCTCCTTTCGCAAAGTTGCCTGCAATTCGGGACATGTCCGGGGTCTGACCCCGGACATGTCCGCTTCGGGTAGGCGCGACACTGCTCTACACTTGTCCGTTCTATGACCCTCTGGGGCTACCTCAGCGGATTCGGCGGGCGCGAGATGGCGGTCGACCTCGGCACCGCGAACACGCTCGTCTACGTGCGCGGGCGCGGCATCGTGCTCTCCGAACCCTCGGTCGTCGCGATCGACCAGCGAAGCGGCGAGGTGCACGCCGTCGGCATCGAGGCGAAGCGCATGCTCGGCCGCACGCCGGGGACGATCTCGGCGATCCGCCCCCTGAAGGATGGGGTCATCGCGGACTTCGACGTGACGGAGCAAATGCTCCGCCACTTCATCCAGAAGGTGCACCACAACCGCTTCGCCCATCCGCGCGTCGTCGTCTGCGTCCCGAGCGGCGTCACCGGCGTCGAGAAGCGCGCCGTCGAGGAGGCGACCCTGTCGGCCGGGGCGCGCCAGGCCTACCTGATCGAGGAGCCGATGGCGGCCGCGATCGGCGCCGGCCTGCCGGTCTCGGAGCCGACCGGGAACATGATCGTGGACATCGGCGGCGGCACGACCGAGGTCGCGGTCATCTCTCTCGGCGGCATCGTCGTCTCGCAGTCGATCCGCGTCGGCGGGGACGAGATGGACGAGGCGATCATGAGCCACATCAAGAAGGAGTACAAGCTCCTGATCGGCCAGCAGACCGCGGAGGAGCTGAAGCTCGAGATCGGCTCCGCCTGGGAGCTGCCCGAGGAGGTGCAGGCGGAGGTGCGCGGCCGCGACATGCTCACCGGCCTGCCGAAGACGATCGTGATCACCTCCGAGGAGGTGCGGCGCGCGCTCGACGAGCCCGTCGGCCAGATCCTCGACGCGATCAAGTCGACCCTGGACAAGACGCCGCCCGAACTGGCCGCGGACATCATGGACCGAGGCATCGTCCTCGCCGGCGGCGGGTCGCTCCTCACGGGCCTCGAGGAGCGCCTGCGCGAGGAGACCCAGATGCCGGTCCAGCTCGCCGAGTCCCCGCTCACGTGCGTCGCCGTCGGGTCCGGCCGGAGCCTCGAGGAGTTCGAGGTCATCCACCGCGCCGCAAAGGCTCGAAACCGAAACGGCCGCCGCCGCTAGGCAACCGGCCTCACTCTCCGCACAAGGCTCTAGACTGTTGGCTCCCGTGCCTCGGCAGCGAACAGCACGGCTTCCCGTCCTGGACGCGCACGTCCGACGGTCGGAAGGCTCCTTTCCACGCACCAGTCGTGCCCTCAGGGCTCGTCTGATCGCCGTTGCCCTCGTGCTCGTCTCGATCGCTCTCGTGACGGTCTACTTCCGCGAGTCCGAGGGCGGCACGCTGCACGGCGCGCAGCGCATCGGCGTCTCTGTCGCCATGCCTTTCGAGGTCGCCGGCGAGCGCGTGGCCCGGCCGTTCAGGGATGCCTACGGCTGGGCCGCCGATCTCTTCGGCGCCAAGTCCGAGAACGAGAAGCTGAAGAAGGAAGTCGACGAGCTGCAGCAGCGGTTGATCGCCAACGAGACCGCAGCGCAGGAGAACGCCCACCTGAAGGAGCTCCTCGGCTACGTCGACGGACCGCGCTTCCCGGAGAACTTCAGCAGCGTTATCGCGCGCGTGGTCGGCCGTCCGCCCACGGCGTACGACCAGGAGATCCTCATCGCGGCCGGCTCCTCCGACGGCGTCCAGCGCAACGACCCGGTCGTGACCAAGGAAGGCCTCGTCGGCCTCGTCACCGACGTCACCTCGGACGGCGCGAAGGTCACGCTTCTGACCGATCAGTCGAGCGCGGTCTCGGCGATGGTCCTGGAGAGCGGAGCTGCCGGCATCGTCCGCCACGGGCCGAGCGACCCGTCCGCGCTCATCCTCGACCGCGTCGGCAAGGATGCGCTCGTCGAGGACGGCAACCTCGTCATCACCGCCGGCTGGCAGAGCGGGAAGCTCGAGTCGCTGTATCCGCGTGGAATTCCCATCGGAACGGTCGAGTCGGTCGGGCAGCAGGACGTGGATCTCTACAAGCGGATCCAGATCGCGCCGCTCGTGAACTTCGACTCGCTCTCCGACGTCGTCGTCCTCATCCCGATGGCTCGCCAGAAGTGACGCTCGACGCGCTCAAGGCCGGCGGGCTGCTCCTCTTCGCGGCGCTCGTCCAGGTCTCGATCACGTCCAACATCCAGGTGGCGTCGGGACACCCCGACGTCCTGCTCGTCCTCGTCATCGCCATCGCGCTTCTGCGCGGGCCGGCGTTCGGCGCGGCGAGCGGCTTCTGGGCCGGCCTCGTCCTCGACGTGATCTCGTTCCAGACACTCGGCCTGACATCGCTCCTCCTCACGCTCGCCGGCTATTTCGCCGGCCGCCTGGGCGAGGTGACGAAGAAGTCCTCGGCACACCCGTCCCTCGTCGCGGTCACGATCGGGACGATCGGCGTCGGTCTCGGGTCGGCCGTTGTCCACTTCATGCTCGGCGAGACCGTCTCGGTGGCGGAGTTCTTCGTCGGCATGCTGCTCCCGACCCTCGCACTCAACCTCCTGCTCGCCTATCCGCTCTACGGGCTCTGCCGCAGGATCTTCCCGGTAAGGCCACGCGAGCGCCGCGAGGTGATCCCGGCTGTCTAGCCCGAGCACGAATCTGCCGCGCGGCTTCCTCCCGCCCGACCCGCGGGTGGAGGAGCCCTACCGCGTCACGCCGCAGGCGGCAATCAGGATCGCGATCCTCGGCATCGTCGCGGTGACGATCTTCTGCGTGCTCTTCTTTCGCCTCTGGGCGCTCCAGGTCATCTCCGGCGATCGCTACCTCGAGGTGGCGAAGAACAACCAGGTGCGCACGTTCCGCGCGCCCGCGCCGCGCGGATCGATCATCGACCGGAACGGCGTCGTCCTCGTCTCCAACAAGCCTGGGACGGCAGTGCAACTCTGGCCGGCGGCGTTCGACCAGGCAACCCCGGAGCGCCAGGCCTTCATCCTCCACCGGCTCGCCGCCCTCCTCAAGATCCCGTACAAGGAGATCCGGTCCGACATCGCCGCGCGCAAGGACGATCTCCTGACGCCGGTCACGGTCAAGGAGAACGTCGACGAGGACAAGATCTCATACCTCCTCGAGCACCAGAACGACTTCCCCGGCGTCCAGATCAACCAGACCTACCAACGGCACTATGACCAGGGCGGGATCGCGGCACAGACCCTGGGGTACGTGAGCGAGATCTCCCAGCAGCAGCTCGACGCGGCGAAGGGCAAAAAGGACTACGCGGCGGGCGATCGGATCGGCCAGACCGGCGTGGAGGCCGCCTACGACACCTACCTCCGCGGTCTCCCCGGGATCGGACGCGTCTTCGTGGACGCACTCGGCCGCGTCACGAGCGCGCGCCAGTTCCAGCAGCTCCCGGAGGCGGGCGACAACGTGCGCCTGACGCTCGATGCGGGTCTGCAGAAGACCGCCGAGGACGCGCTTGCCTACGGCATCCGCCTCGCCCACGAAGACGGGCAATGGGCGGCAGACGGCGGCGCGGTCGTCGCGATGGATCCGAGCTCCGGCGAGATCCTGGCGCTCGCGTCCAACCCGACCTTCAATCCCAGCATCTACACGGGCCGCGTCGACCCGAAGGATCTCAAGAGGCTCGCCGATCCGACCGCCAACCACCCGACGCTGGACCGCGCCGTCCAGGGTCTCTATCCGCCGGGTTCGACCTTCAAGCCGGTGACCGCCCTCGCCGCCCTCGAGACGGGTGTCCTCTCGCCGACGGAGCTCATCCAGTGCACGCCGAAGGAGGTCGTCGACGGCCAGACCTTCACGAACTGGGACCCGTACGCGAACGAGCCGATGACCCTCACCACCGCGCTCGCCGCGTCATGCGACACGTACTTCTATCAGGTGGCACTTCGCTTCTACGAGCGCACGGACTCGCCGCTGCAGAAGTGGGCCCGCACGATGGGCTTCGGCGCGCCGACGGGGATCGACATCGGGCCCGAGGAGAAGGGCCTCATCCCGACCCCCGCCTGGCGACGCAGCTACTTCAAGACGGAGATCGACAAGATCTGGACGTCCGGCGATTCCGTCCAGCTCGGAATCGGGCAGGGCGACGTGCTGGTGACGCCGCTCCAGATGACCCGCTTCTACGCCATGCTCGCCAACGGCGGCAAGCTCGTCGAGCCGCACCTCGTCAGGTCGGTGGAGGAGCCCGCGACCCCCGGCCAGCCGCCCGTCGTCCTGCAGCCGTACTCGCCGAAGCCCGCGAAGGACGTGGGCCTGAACCCGAACAACATCCGCATCGTCCAGGAGGGCCTCTACGACGCGACGCATGCGAGCTACGGCACGTCCTCGGGCATCTTCGGATCCTTCCCGGTCCAGATCGCCGGCAAGACGGGAACGGCCGAGAAGTTCGTCCACCTGCCGGGGTACCAGGGTCTGCAGGACCAGGCCTGGTGGTGCGGCTACGGCCCCTACGGCAAGCCGACGCTGACCGTGTGCGCGATGATCGAGAACGGCGGCCACGGCGGCGTCGTCGCCGCGCCGGTCGCGCTCCAGGTCTTCCAGAAGTTCTTCAACGTCGACCCGAGCTCGTACAGCGCGAGCGTGAGCAACTCCGACTGATGGCCACCATCGCCCGAGACCACCGCGCCTCGAGAGCGCACGTCGGCTCCGAGGTCGGCGCCTACCTCCGTCACCTCGATTACCTCCTGATCGCCGCGGTTGCCGGCGTGGTCACGTACGGGATCTGGGTCCTGACGGCCGTGACGCGGAACGACGTTTCCGGCGATCCGACGTATTTCGTCTCGCGGCAGGAGGTCTACATCGCGGTCGGCGCCGTGCTCGCGGCGGTGACGACGGCCATCAGCCCGGAGATCTACCGCCGCTATGCGAAGCCGCTTTACGCACTGACCGTTGCACTGCTCCTGCTCGTCCTGGTCGTCGGCGACGACGTGCGCGGCTCGAAGCGGTGGATCGAGTTCGGCTCGTTCCGCTTCCAGCCCTCGGAGATCGGAAAGGTCCTGCTCATCCTCTTCCTCGCCGCCTTCGTGGCGAACCGCGCGCGCAGCGATTCCCCGTGGAGGACCGTCTGGGGCGCCGTCGGTCTCGCCGCGCTGCCGATGCTGCTCGTCTTCAAGGAGCCGGACTTCGGCTCGACGCTGATCTACGGCTCGGCGCTCCTCGCGGTGCTCTTCTTCGGCGGCGTGCCGTGGAAGCACCTCGCGACCCTGGCCGTCGTCACGGCGCTCGTCGCTCTCTCCGTGCTCTGGTTCCTCCCCTCGGCGGGCGTGGAGGTCCTCGACGCGTACCAGAAGGACAGGCTGATCGGCTTCGTGCATCCCGACGTCGATCCGAGCGGGACGACCTACAACGTCAACCAGTCCATCACCGCGGTCGGCTCCGGAGGGATCAACGGGCGGGGCGTCGCCGGCGCGAGCCAGACGAACATGAACTACCTGCCCGAGCACAACACGGACTTCATCTTCTCCTCGCTCGCCGAGCAGCGCGGATTCCTCGGCGCCGCCATCCTGCTCCTGCTCTACGCGTTCATCGCGTGGCGCGGGATCAAGATCGTCGCGATCGCCCCGAGCCTCTACAGCTCGGCTGTCGCGGGGGCGATCGTCTTCTCGTTCCTCTTCCAGATCTTCGTGAACGTGGGGATGACGATCGGAATCGCGCCGGTCACCGGCATCCCGCTCCCGTTCGTCAGCTTCGGCGGAAGCTCGATGATCACGACGATGCTGATGATCGGCCTCCTCGAGGCCATACACGTGCGCGGGCGCCTCGCGGGTCGCAGGTAGTAGGTTCCTTTCATGCCCCGCCTGCCGCTGCACCCTGCCGCCGTCTGGGGCGTCGTCAAGGAGATCAAGACCGCGGCCGAGGATCTCTCGCCGCTCGTCGTCGCCGGCGCCCCCGGTCCGGCGGGCGAGATCGTCACTGCTCTCGGCGAGGGCGGCGAGCCAGGCGCGCTCCGCGACCTCTCGGGGCGGGAGGTCACGAAGTACGACCTCCAGGGAGCCGCACTCCTCATCCACGTCGTCGAAGGTGACGCGCCGGGCCCCGAGGACGAGGCGGTCTTGAAGCTCGCCGACCAAAGCGACATCGAGGTCGTATACGTCCTCGCCGGCACCACGTCCCGGCCGCTGGACGTTCCCTACGTGCCGGCGACGAGCGTCGTCGTCATCCCGCCGGGGAAGCCCGTACCGGTCGCCGAGCTGGCCGAGCTCGTGGCCACGCTGACCGAGGAGAACGGCTACGGGCTGGCCGCGCGTCTGCCGGTCCTCCGCGAGGAGGTGGTCAAGGCCATCGTGCGACGCTTCGCGCGCCAGAACGGGATCCTCGGCGTCGCGATCTTCATCCCGGGCGCCGATTTCCCGGTGCTGACGCTGAACCAGTTGCGGATGACCTTCCGGATCGCCGCGGCGCACGGCGAGCAGATCGACCGCGAGCGCATTCCGGAGATCCTCGCGGTCGTTGGGGCCGGTCTCGGCTTTCGCACGATCGCGCGCGAGGCGCTCGGGTTCCTCCCGGGCCTCGGCTGGGCGGTCAAGGGCGGTATGGCCTACGTGGGCACCAAGGCGCTCGGACAGGCCGCAACGGCCTATTTCGAGCAGGGCGGTCCGCGCGGGATCGCGCGCACGGCCGATGCCGTCCGGTCCAGGTCCTAGCCTTCTCGCGCATGAGCGCAGAGCAGCTGTTGCCGGTTCACGAGGCACTGGCAATCGAGGAGGCCGACGCCTGGTTCGAGTACCTGGAAGTCACCAGGGCCGAAATCGGGTCGGGCCGCTATCACGAGATCGAGCCGTGGGCCTGGGCTCGACTCAGCCAGCGTCTGCGGGCCGTCAAGAGAAAGCAAACCCAGCTTCGCCCAGCCGCGGCCTAGCAGCGGCAGCGAGGGCTCCTGCTACCCTTAACGGGTACGCGCAGGGAGGACCGAGCCCAGATCGGGCGAGCGGGATTCCGCGCTCACAACAAATGAGATTTGTGGCAGACACGCTGATCTCGCCCGCGCCGGGACGCGCGGGCGTCGGCGTGCGCCCGAAAGGAGATTCACACCGTGCGATTCTTTCGCAAGAAGACGCGCACCGAGGAGGCGCCGCCGGCAGAGGCGGCCGCTCCGGAGGCGCTCGAGGAGGCCTCGCCGTCCCAGGCGGACGGACAGGCTGACAAGCCCAAGCCGCGCAGGCGCCGTGGGACACGCGGCGGCCGAGGGCGCGGCAAGAAGAAGGTAGAAGCCGCCGCCGAGAGCGGCACGAAGGTGGAGTCGAAGGGCGAGGCGAAGGCCGAGCCGAAGCCGCGCCAGGCCCGCCAGAAGAAGGCGAAGGACGGCGAGGAGCAGAAGCCACGCCGCCGGCGCACGCAGACGGCGAAGCGCTCGTCGCTTCCGAAGGTCAAGAAGGAGATCCTCGTCTCCGTCGAGGTGATGGAGCAGCGAGTCGCCGTCCTCGAGGACGGCGTCGTCGTCGAGGTGTACCTCGGCCGCCCCTCGCACCGCTCCGTCGCGGGCAACGTCTACAAGGGCATCGTCGACAACGTCCTGCCGGGGATGGAGGCGTCCTTCGTCGACATCGGCCTCGAGAAGAACGGGTTCCTCTACGTCGACGAGATCGTCGTCCCCGAGCTCGAGGGGAAGCAGCGCCACGGGCGCCGCATCCAGGAGCTGATCGAGCGCGGCCAGGAGGTGCTCGTCCAGGCGGTCAAGGACCCGATGGGGACCAAGGGCGCCCGGCTCACCACCGAGATCTCACTCCCGGGCCGCTTCCTCGTCTTCGTCCCGTACGGTGACGGCATCGGCGTCTCGCGCCGACTCGAGGACGAGGAGCGCGAACGGCTCAAGGCGATTTGCAAGGGGCTCGAGCTTCCCGATGGCGGGCTGATCGTCCGCACGGCGGCCGAGGGCGCGTCCAAGGAGGAGCTCGAGGGCGACCTCGCCCTCCTGCAGAAGCTCTGGTCGACGATTCAGGGCCGCGCGAAGCGCGCCGAGGCTCCCTCGCTCGTCTACCAGGAGTCGGAGCTGCCGCTTCGCATCATCCGCGACCTCTTCATCCGCGACTTCGAGAAGGTCGTGGTCGACCACGACCGCACGTACCGCCGCATCGTCGGCTATCTGAAGCGGACGTCGCCCGAGCTCGCCGCTCACGTCGAGCAGTACAAGGGCAAGGAGCCGCTCATGGAGCGCTACGGCGTCGACGAGGCCGTGCGCTCGACACTCAACCGCCGGGTCGACCTTCCCTCCGGCGGCTATTTGATCTTCGACTACGCCGAAGCGTTCACCGTCGTCGACGTCAACACCGGCCGTTTCGTCGGGTCCCGCGGCCGCTCGAGCGGCGCGCGGCTCGAGGACACGATCACGAAGAACAACCTCGAGGCGGTGAGCGAGGTCGTCCGCCAGCTGCGGCTCCGCGACATCGGCGGGATCATCGTCATCGACTTCATCGACATGGCGAACCCGAAGAATCGCCAGCTCGTCGAGGAGGCGCTGGAGCGCGAGCTCGCGCGCGACCGCACGAAGACCTACGTCGTCGAGATCTCTCCGCTCGGCCTCGTCGAGATGACGCGCCAGAACGTCACGGACGGGCCGCGCGAGATCCTCACCAACGTCTGTCCCACCTGCAAGGGCGACGGCGTGATCGTCTCCATGGAGACGCACGCCGTGGACGCCGAGCGCCGGATCCGCCGGCTCATCGCCGGCTCGAAGAGCAAGGCGTTCCACATCGAGCTCAACTCGCAGGTCGCCTCCGCCCTCATCGGGCCGGGCGCGGAGCGGCTCGCCGAGCTCGAGAAGGAGGCCGGCCGCACGCTCGCGGTCAAGGGCCGCCAGCGCGCAGCGCACGACCACTTCGTGGTCCTCGAGGAAGGCACGCCGGACACGGTCGAGGACAAGGCGGCACCGGTGGAGCGCGGCCAGGAGCTCGAGGTCGAGCTCGAGGAGGCGCATCAGCATTCCGACACCGACGCGATCGCGCGCGTCGACGGCTACGTCGTCACCGTGAAGGACGCCGCGAGCCGCGTCGGCGAGACGGTCCCGATCAAGATCGAGAACGTCGCCAAGACGACCGCTCGCGCGGTCATCGCCGAGGGCGAGAGCGAAAACGGCGACGATCCCGCGCAGGAGAAGCCGAAGAAGAAGACGCGCCGCGGCACGCGCGGGGGCCGCGGGCGGAAGAAGAAGACCGCGGCGACCGCGGAGGCCACCGAGGCCACCGAGGCTCCCGTCGAGGATGCTGCGGAGCCGGTCGCCGAAGCACCGTCGGAGAACGGCGAAGAGCCGAAACCCAAGAAAAAGACCAGGCGTGGAACGCGGGGAGGGCGCGGACGCAAGCGCAAGCCGGTAGAATCCTCACCCGAAGCGGGCCAGGAGAGCCCGCTCGCTTAGTGCTATGGCCACGAAAACCGACAGTTACGCGATCATCTCCCTCGGCGGAAAGCAGTACCGCGTCCGCGAGGGCGAGCGCCTGCTCGTCGACCGCCTCCCGCACGACGAAGGGAAGACCTTCCATCCCGATCTCGTCATGCTGGGCGGCGACGGCGACCCGAAGCTCGGCGACGCGCTCAAGGGCGCGCAGGTGACCGCGAAGGTCTCGGCCCATGTGCTCGGCGAGAAGGTGATCGTCGGCAAGCACCGCCGCCGCACCGGCTATCGCCGCCGCAACGGGCACCGCAGCCGCTTGTCACAGATCGAGATCCAGTCGATCGGCAAGAAGGCGACGCGCTCGACGACGGCGAAGAAGACCGCGAGCACGACGACGAAGAAGAAGGAAGAGAGCTAGGCATGGCGCACAAAAAAGGACTCGGCTCCTCGAAGAACGGCCGCGACTCGGAATCCAAGCGACTCGGCGTCAAGATCTTCGACGGGCAGGACATCAAGGCGGGGATGATCGTCGTCCGCCAGCGCGGCACGCGCTTCCGCTCCGGACCGGGCACCGGTCTCGGGCGCGACCACACGATTTTCGCGACGCGCGACGGCAAGGTCGCGTTCCAGACGAACGGCTCCGGCCGCATCGTCAGCGTCGTCTAAGGAGACGCCATCTTCCACGATCGCGCCCGCATCGAGGTGCGCGGCGGCCGTGGAGGCGACGGCTCGCTCAGCTTCCGGCGCGAGAAGTACGTGCCGAAGGGCGGTCCCGACGGCGGTGACGGAGGGGACGGCGGTGACGTCGTTCTCGTCGCCGACCCCGATCGCCGCGACCTCTCCTTCTTCCAGCGCACGCGCCGGTTCGAAGGCGGGCGCGGTGCTCACGGCCAGGGGAAGAACAAGCATGGGGCGGACGGTGAGACCGTCGAGCTCGGCGTGCCCGTCGGGACGCAGGTGCTCGACGAGGAAGGACGGCTGCTCGTCGACCTCGCGCACCCCGGCGCGCGCGCGGTCGTCGCGCGCGGCGGGCCCGGGGGAGCCGGCAACCGCCGCTTCGCCCGGCCCACCCAGCAGACGCCTCGCATCGCGGAGGTGGGCTGGCCTGGTGAGGAGTCCGCGATCGACCTGCGCCTGAAGCTCCTCGCCGACGCCGCGCTGCTCGGGTTCCCGAACGCGGGCAAGTCCTCGCTCCTCCGCTGCGTCTCGAACGCCAAGCCGAAGGTGGCCGACTATCCGTTCACGACGATCGCACCGGTCCTCGGCACCGTGGATGCCCCTGACGGGCGCCAGCTCACCGTGGCCGACGTGCCCGGGCTCCTCGAAGGTGCGCACGAGGGCGTGGGGCTCGGGGACGAGTTCCTCGCCCATCTCGAGCGCGCGCGCCTCTTCCTCCACGTCATCGACGCGACGCAGGACGCCGCAGAGCGCTTCGCAACGATCGACCGCGAGCTGCGCGGCTACGGCGCCGGGCTCGCGGAGCGTCCGCAGATCGTCCTGCTGAACAAGATCGACCTCCTGGACGAGACGCCCGCCTTCGAGGTCCACGACCCGCGCGTGCTCGCGACGATCCCTGTCTCCGCCGCGACGGGAGCCGGGGTGGAGGAGCTCGTGCGCGCACTCTTCGAGCTCGTGCCCGAGGCGCCACCGGCGCCGTCCGCCGCTGAGGAGGTGGCGGACTTCCTCGTCTACCGGCCGCGGCCAGAGCGCCGGCGCCCGTTTCGGCTGTTTCGCACCGACGGCGGCTATCGGGTGCGGGGAGAGGCGACCGAGGACGAGCTCCGTGCGGCCGGCGTGAAGCCAGGCGACCCGGTGGAGTTCGAATGACCGGGCTCTTCGGCGGCGCGTTCGACCCGCCGCACAACGGACACGTCGCGCTCGCCCGGACGGCCCTCGACCACTTCGGGCTGGACCGCCTCGTCGCCCTTGTCGTCGTCGATCCCGGCCACCGCAACGTCGTGCTCGACTTCGCCATGCGTCTGCGCCTCGCCGAGCTCGCGTTCGGCGACCTGCCCCGGACAGAGGTCGTCTCGGAGGAGCACCGCTACACGGTGGACGCGGTCCGCGGCGGACGGTTCGGCGACGCGATCTTCCTCGTCGGCGCGGACGAGTTCCTCAGCTTCCCGACGTGGAAGGACCCCGACGGCGTTCTCGCCGAGGTTCGGCTCGGCGTCGCCACGCGGCCGGGGTTCCCTCGGGACGCTCTGGAGCCTGTCCTGGAGAGCCTCGAGCGGCCCGACCGCGTCGAGTTCTTCGAGATTCCCGAGCTGCCCATTTCGGGCACGGACCTTCGTGCGCGCGCCGCGCGCGGCGAGCCGCTCGACTCTCTCGTTCCGGCCGCCGTGGCCGCCGAGATCGGCCGTCTCGGCCTTTACCGGTGATACCCTGAGTGGGTCGCAACCGAGGAGTTTCTGACCACCTGACGTCGCTCGAACAAGCTCGCCGAATCGCTCAGCTCGCCCAGGAGAAGCTGGCGAAGGATGTGGTCATCCTCGACATGCGCCCGGTGTGCAGCTACACCGACTATTTCGTGCTGGCCACCGGCGGGAACACTCGGCAGGCCAAGGCGATCTACGACGAAGTGCACGAGCGCCTGAAGAAGGAAGCGAAGCTCACGCCTCGGAACGTCCATGGAGGCGGCGAAGCGAAGTGGATCCTCGCCGACTACCTCGACGTCGTGCTGCACGTGTTCACGCCCGAAGCGCGCGACTTCTACCGGCTCGAGGATCTCTGGGGCGATGTGCCCTCCGTCGAGCTCGCCGCAGCGAACTAGAGGAGCCAGAAAAGCACGATCACGATGCCTCCGAGGAGGAGCGCGTAGATCCAGAACGCGTGCGCTCCCCCGAGGAAGGCCTTCCACTTGCGCCCTTCGCGGCGCTTCTCCGCCTCGCCGGTCTCCTCGACGACCGGGCTGTAGTCGGTCTTTCGCTCCATGGCTTCAGGGTCCCCGGCCTGCAGCGGGAGGAAACGCGTTGTCCGATACGACAACTACGATGATTCCGACACCGACGGAACTGCTCGAGCTCGCGCGAATCGCTTGACGCCTGCGTGGAACAACCAACAGCGCGGAATCCGCCGAGTCAAGGAGTACGAGTTCGCCGCTACACTGGGACGGCAGCAAGGGGCCATAGCTCAGCTGGGAGAGCGCCTGCATGGCATGCAGGAGGTCACGGGTTCGAGCCCCGTTGGCTCCATCACAAACGGCTCGTCTCCCTAGGCCGCTTTCGCCTTCTCCGCAACGATGGCGATCTTGCGGACGCGACCCTCCTGAAGCCAGTCGCTCCAGAGCCGGTGGGCGCCGATCAGCTCCTCCAGCGCCGTGGCGCCTATCTCGCCGGCGATGGCCGTCGCATCGGCCTCGAACGCAGTTCGCAAGGAATCCGCCACAAGGCGATGGGACTGGCTGTAGTCCTTCTCCCAGACGACACGCAGGCCCACGAGCTCCAACGCGGCGAGCATCTCCGGGAGCGGGTTGAGCCAGACCGTGTCGGCGTCGGGCATCCGCTCGCGCTCTGACTCCGTGAGCGGGAGGCCTTCTTCCATCGTGAAGGCGAACCGTCCCCCCGGCCCGAGTGCCAGCGATATGGCCTCGAGCAACGCCGCCTTGTCGCGAAAGGCCAGCATCGTCTCGAACAGGAGGACGACGTCGAACGGGCCGGGGGGAAGTGGTGGAACCAGCCCGACCTCGAACCGGCAGGGTAGGTCCTTTGACCGGTCACGGGCGATGTCGACGGCGCTCGAGCTCGAGTCCACGCCCAGGTAGTCGCAGCCGAGCTCCCGGGTGATGAACCGTCCCGGACCGGCAATCCCGCAGCAGAGGTCGAGGACGGAGGTTCCCGGACGGATGCCCGTTCGCTCCGCCACGTCCTGGATTTCCGACGCGCGCATGAAGCTCTCCTGCTCGACGAACTCGCCGGGGGCGTAGGCGGACACGCGAGCGTGTTGCAAGGCCCGGACGAACGGAGCTCGGTCATCCTGCTTCATGCGCTTCCTTTCGAAGGGCCATGCCGTGAACCGGGACACGGTGCCGCCCGTACCTATCCCAGGCATGCACGAATACGGAGGCACGGTACGCGCGGTTCAGACCTTCCCGGTGACCGCGCTGATCGCCCAGGTCACCATGGGCGCCGCTCTTGCGGGCACAGTGGGGCTCGGGAGCGCGGGGTGGGCCACCGTGATCACCTGCGGCCTGGTCATGAACGCCGCGCTGGCGCGAGGCGTCATCCGCTACCGCCCCTACCACCTGGGTGTCGCAGATTGGGTCACCCTTGTTCGGGCGACGCTCGCCGTCGGCGCTGCTGCGCTCGTCGCCGATTCGTTCGAGGAAGCGATTCCCATGTGGGCCCTCGTCACGCTCTCGGCCGTCGCGCTTGTCCTGGACGCGGTCGACGGATGGGTCGCGCGGCGCAGCGGGACAGCCTCGACCTTGGGCGCGCATTTCGACGCGGAGGTCGACGCGTTCCTGATTCTCGTCCTCAGCGTGTACGTCGCGCGCTCGAGCGGTGCCTGGGTGCTCGCGATCGGCGCGGCACGTTACGCGTTCTACGCAGCCGGGTGGGTCTGGCCGTGGATGCGCGAGCAGCTGCCGGCCCGGTACTGGCGCAAGGTTGTCGCAGCGATTCAGGGGATCGTCCTGACCGTGGCGGCAGCGGACGTGCTCCCCCGCTCCCTGAGCCAGGGTGCGCTCCTCGGGGCGCTTCTTCTGCTCTGCGAGTCGTTCGGCCGCGACACCTGGTGGCTCTGGGCCCACAGGCAACGGGACGCCACCGCCGTCGACGCACACGGGCGCGTGCGAGCGGGCTTCGCGGCCGCTCTCACTGTTGCCGCCGTTCTCTTCGTGTGGGCCGCGCTTGTCGCCCCGGACCATCCGGGGCTTCTCGAGCCGAGTTCGCTCCTCCGGCTCCCCCTCGAGGGCCTCGTCGTCGTCGCCCTGGCTCTCGCCCTGCCAGACAGGCCTCGACGGGTCCTGGCCTGGGTCCTCGGGCCGATCCTCGGCCTCGTCGTCCTCGTGAAGGTTCTCGACCTCGGCGTGTACGCGGCCTTCGACCGGCCGTTCGATCCCATCGCCGACTGGCGGTACACGGGAATCGGTATCGAGACCCTCCGCGACTCGGTCGGCCGGCGAGACGCGTACCTCGTCGTCACGGGCGCGGCGATGCTGATCGTCTCCATACTCGTCCTCACGACCCTGGCCGTCCGCCGCCTGATCCGGGTCGCGGCCGAGCACCGGTGGTGGTCCCTCCGTGTCGTGACGGGCCTCGCCGCGGTCTGGGTGCTCTGCTGGGCGTTCGGCGCACAGCTCGTCTCCGAGCTTCCGGTCGCCTCGACGAGCACTGCGAGCCTCGCCGTCGACGAGGTGCGGGCCGTGCGGACGGGCATCCAGGATCGCGCGATCTTCGAAGAGGAGATCGCACGTGACCGTTTCCGTGCGACACCAGGCGACGAACTGCTGGCCGGCCTGCGCGGAAAAGACGTCATCGTCGCCTTCGTCGAGAGCTACGGGAGAGTCGCCGTTCAGGACTCCTCGTTCTCGCCTCGCGTCGATGCGCTGCTCGACCAGGGAACGGAGCGGCTGCGGGCGGCGGGCTTCCAGGCGCGGAGCGCCTTCCTGACCTCGCCGACGTTCGGCGGCGCCAGCTGGCTGGCGCACTCCACCCTCCAGTCGGGACTCTGGGTCAACAGGCAGTGGCGCTACGACCAGCTCGTCGCCAGCGATCGGTTGACGCTCAGCCAGGCGTTCGAGCGAGCCGGCTGGCGGACCATCGACGTCGTGCCCGCGAACGACCGCGAGTGGCCGCAGGCGACCTTCTACGGCTACGACAGGGTCTATGACCGGCGCAACCTAGGCTACCTGGGGCCCACGTTCGCCTACGCGCCGATGCCCGACCAGTACGTCCTGCTCGCTCTGCAGCGGCTCGAGCTCGGAAAGCGGGAGCGTCGTCCCCTGTTTGCCGAAGTGGACATGGTGTCGAGCCACGCGCCCTGGACGCGTATCCCCCAGATGGTTCCGTGGGACGACGTCGGCGACGGCTCGATCTTCAACGGCCTGCCCGCCGGGGAGATGACGACGGCCGCGCTCTGGGGCGACCAGGACGAGGTACGCGCTGCATACGGCCGCTCCGTCGAGTACTCCTTGAACTCCCTGATCTCCTTCGTGCAGAACTACGGGGACGACGACCTCGTGCTCGTCGTGTTGGGCGATCATCAGCCCTCCACGGTCGTCACCGGGCTCAGTCCCGACCTGAGCCACGACGTCCCCGTCTCGGTCGTCGCCCACGACCCGGCGGTGCTGGACCGCATTGCCGGCTGGGGTTGGGAGGATGGCCTGCGCCCGAGCCCGCAAGCGCCGGTCTGGCCGATGGACTCCTTCCGCGACCGGTTCTTCAGCGCATTCGGCGCGCAACCGCCTTCACCCGGCTAGAAGCCCTGGGTCGAACGTGTGCGCGCCCCTCTGCGCCTTGGCTGCGAGGTAGCGGCCGTTCACGGCAGACAGGTGCACGCCGGTCGGAACCTGTGCTGCGACTCTCACTCCGCAACGGTGGATCTGCCGCGCCTTGTCGGGGTTGTTGCTGAGCAGAGCGACCTCCGTCACCCCGAGCGCGTGCAGCATCTGCGCGGCCGCGACGTAGCTGCGCTCGTCCTCCGCGTGGCCGAGCGCGAGGTTCGCCTCGTACGTGTCCAGCCCCATGTCCTGGAGCGCGTAGGCCTCGAGCTTTGCGTACAGGCCGATGCCGCGTCCCTCCTGCCGCAGATACAGGAGAAAGCCACCGGCGTCGGCGATCCGCTCGACGGATTCGCGGAGCTGCGGCCCGCAGTCACAGCGCTGGCTGCCGAAGACGTCACCGGTGAGGCACTCGCTGTGCGGTCGCACCAGCGGGAGCCGCTCGCCGTCTGCGGGAGCCGTGGCCGCGAGGCCGCCGAGAGCGAACGTCAGATGCTCGCGACCGTCGACGAGACCGTCGAAGCTGAACACTCGGGCCTCCGTCTCATACCCGTCGGCGAACCGCAGGGGCACGGAGACGTAGGTGCGAATCGTCGCTTGAGGCACGCGCATGAGCATCGGTCGCCGCCTCAGTCCTCGAACCGGGACGAAAGGGCGTATCGCAGCAACACGACGTCACCGATCTGCCGGACGTCCGCGAGGGTCGCGCGGCGCGCCGGGTTCCAGGGGAAGCAGCCGTCGCGCACGAACCTCGGGGCCTGCGAATCGCCGACGAACACCGGGGCGACGACCAGCTGCAGCTCGTCGACGAGATCGGCGGTCAGGAACTGGGTGTGCACCATCGCGCCTCCCTCGACCATCAGGCGCTCGACTCCGCGGTCCGCGAGGTCGCTGCCGAGGCGGTCCACCTCCACGGTGTGGCCGCCGTCGACGACGGTCGCGACCGGATCGAGTCGCGCCCGGGCGTCGTCCACGCAGCATCTCGGGCAGTAGACGAGCTTCTCCGCCTCTCCGGTGGTGAAGAAGTCGGCATGCGCGTCGAGCCCGGCCCGGCTCGTGAGAGTGACCTTCATCGGCGACGGTGCCAATCCGCGAGCCGTTCGCTGTTCGCGGCGTTCCTGTGAGCGGACGACGAGGCGGGGATTGTCGTTTCGGATCGTCCTCGCGCCGACCAGGATCGCATCGCAGGACGCGCGAACGGCGTCGACCCGGTCGAAGTCGGCTTCGTTCGACAGGAGCAGGCGCGATTCCGCGTTTGCGATGTAGCCGTCCATCGAGACGCTGCAGGAGAGCAGGGTGTACGGGCGGTCATGCATCCGCGGCTCCATCCGTTTGCGCGACAGCGGGGCGAGGTACCCAGGCGGCCACGAGGACGAGGGCGCCGGGGAGGCTGGCGACGAAGGCCATGACGCCGTACACCACCGCGGTGGAGACGCCTTGCGCCGCACCGAGGCCGGCAGCGGCGAAGGCCCAGGCCGTCACGCCCTCGCGCGGCCCCCACCCGGCGACGCTGGGCAGGACCATGGCCAGGAGGGCGAGCAGTGCCAGCGGCACCATCTGATCGAGCGGAGCGGTTGCCCCTGCCGTGCGCGCTGCGACCACGAAGGCCGTCGCGTGGCCGGCGACGACCAGCAAAGACGCGAGCGCAAGTGCCGGCCATGCCCTCTTGGGCAGGAGGGCACGGCGAGCGTCGTCTGCGATCGCTCGCCGCACCCTCGCCCAGCGCGTGCCTTCGTCCGCTCGCAGCGAGCGGACGAGCGTGACGATGACCGCCAGCGCGACAAGCGCGAGAAGAACCGCCGACACCGAAGGGCGCACGGGCGAGGGGAGGGCCAGAAGGACAGCGACCGTCACGGCGGCCTGAACGACCTGCCCTGCGGTGCGCTCCCAGGCGACGGCGCGCAGGGCGAGGCCGACGTCGCTGACTGTGCGGCCGTGGCTCACGCCACGGTGAACATCGCCGAGGACCCCGCCGGGGAGCGTGAGGTTCAGAAAGATTGACCGGTAGTACGCCGCGACGGCAGCCGGAAGCGAGAGCCGCAGGCCGAGCCCGCGCGCCACGATCGTCCAGCGCCAGGCGCAGGCCACGGTCGTCAGGACGCCGAGCGCGGCACCGGTCGCGAGCACCGCGCCGTTCACCGCTCGCACGCCGTCCAGGAACGGGTCGATCCCCAGCTGCCAGACGACGACGGTCAGAATCGCCGCCGCGGCCAGAGGACGCGTCCAGCCCCAAACGCCCCTGCTCATGGTGCTCGCGGTACGCGGGGAACGCGGAATCGGTTTTGCGGATGCGGTCATCACGGAAAGGCGAGCAGGTCGGCATGGCCAACGGTGACGTCGAGCTCCCCGGCCCGCGCCTGCTCCAGGCGCCGGCGTCTGTAGAAGCCGGCATCCGAGGCAAGCTCGGCGGACTGCTCGCAGGCGGCGGCGATCCAGCCGGCGAACCACTCCGAAGCCAGCTCGGACTGGGCTGCGCCAAGCCGCCAGGGGGTCGGCCGGATGAGGACCTCGGCACCTTGCCGGCGGAAGCCAGCTTCGGCCGCCGCGACTGCATCCGGGCCGAGCAGGCGGCCGCGTGAAGTCTCGCGACGCTGGTGAGCGTCGAACGCCGAGGCCACGTGCGAGTCAAGGGGATCCGCCGGCGTGAGCTCCACCCGACCGATGACGGACAGGCTCAGCAGAACCGGGCACTTCGCCTCTCCCAGCACGTCGATCAGCTCGTCGAGCTCCTCGCGTGCCAGGAGGTCGAGGAGGCCCGAAGCGGTGACGAGCGTCGAGTCCGCGAGATCCTCGGCCTGCAGCCGGGTGACGTCTGACCGCCGCGTCTCGACCCCGACGGGGGAGCCGTCGGAGGCATGGGGAGGTGGCTTGGCTTCGGCAACCTCCAACAGGTCCTCGTCCAGGTCGTGGAGGACCCACTGCTGCGGGCCCGGCAGGAGGGGGGCGAGCCAGCGGCCAAACGAACCGGTGCCGCATGCGAGGTCGTGGATCACATGGGGGCCGCCGGGAGGGAGAGACCGTCGCAGGCGCTCGACGAGCTCTCGGTCGCGCGCCTCGGCGTCGGCAGGCTCCCGCAGGTCGAGCCAATCGGCAGGGACTCGCGTCAGCTCGCCGATCATCCCGCCGCCTCCGCCAGCACGCGCGCCAGCGCGGACGTCGTGGCCGACCACTGCGGGAGGGACGCACGCCGCTCGCGCGCGGCGCGGCGCCAGGTGCGTCGCACTTCGGCGTCGCGGAGCCACGTGCGCAGGCCCGCGGCGAGCGCGGCAGCGTCTCCGGGCGGAACCAGGAGCCCCGGCCGGAGCCCGCCGTTCCCCTGGCCAAGCGCCTCGGAGACTCCGCCGGCATCGGCCGCGACGACCGGCACGCCGCGCGCCAGCGCCTCGATGACCACCATGCCGTAGGTCTCCGCACGCGACGGGAGCACGAGCAGGTCGGCGGTCGCGTAGGCGCGAGCGAGCTTCGCTTCGCTGCGCGGCCCCGCGAAATGCACACGGTCTTCGAGCTCGTCGTCCAGCACCCGCCGCCGCTGCTTCTCGGCGAAGGCGGGATCCCGGGTCGTGCTGCCGACGCACAGACACCTCCACGGGAGGGCCGTGATCGTCGAGAGGGCATCCAGGAGCACGTCGTGCCCCTTCTCCGGGACGACCGACGCGACGCAGAGCAGGGCTCCGGCGGTCGCCGTCCTCGCTGAGAGGCGGGCCCCGTCGACGCCCGGCTCGGCGACATGCACCTTGTCCGCCGGCAAGGAGTAAAGCTCCAGCAGGGTTCGACGGGCCCAGGCGCTCGTCGTGACGACGGAGGTCGCGGCCGAGAGGACGGCGCCTTCCCGCATGCGCGATCCATTGCTCCCCGCGCGCTGCCCGAGCGGCATGTGGACGAGCGCGACCAGGCGCAGCCGCGTCGACTGTGGCACGAGCACTTCGGGAGCCGTCGACCCCACGAGCCCGTCGAGGAGGGTGACGGCCCCGTCCGGAATCCGGCGCATCACGCCGCCGAGCGCGTCGTATGCCGCAGCGTCGGGACGCGGCCAGGAGCCGGGTACAGCGTGGATCTGAACCGGCCAGCCCAGCTCGGCGAGCGCGTTGCAGACCCTGAGGTCGTAGATGTTGCCTCCGCTCGGCCGGGCCGGATCCTCGATCCCGTCCGGCACGACGACGTGCAAGGCCGTCACAGCGGCCGCTCGTAGGTGGCCCACGCGACGTGCGACTCGCGCAGCGTGACCGACAACCCGTCCAGCTCCCGAGCGTCGTCGCCCAGACCGCCGCCCTGAATACTTTCGGCAAGCCGATCCGCGATCACCCGGGCGAGCACCTCGGTCGTCGTGTTCAGGCCGGCGAAAGCGGGCTCGTCGTCGAGATTGCGGTAGTTCAGGGCGGCCAGAACGGCGCGCAGCTGGTCCGAGGCTCGTCCGATGTCGACGACGATGCCGTCCGAGCCGAGGTCACGGCGCCGGAAGGTCGCATCGACGACGTACGTCGCGCCGTGCAGCCCCTGGGCGGGCCCGAACACGTCGCCCCGGAGGCTGTGGGCGACCATGACGTGGTCGCGGACCGTCACGCTGAACACCGTCTACCCCTCGCCGTACGTGATGGTGTGGCAGAGCGCCGGCAGGCTCCCGCTGGCCAGCCGGCCCATCACATCGGGCAGCTCGCCGAAAGGCGACTCGCCGGTGACGAGAACGTCGAAGACCGGGTCGCGGAGGAGATCGAGCGCGAGCGCCAGGCGGTCCGCCGTTGTGCGGCTCCCGCTTCGGGCCGGCGAGATCGTCCCGACCTGGCTGGCGCGGAGGCCGAGGCGCCGGGAGTGGAAGGCGCCGCCGAGCGAGAGCCGAACCTCGGTGTCGCCGTACCAGCTGAGGTCGATCACCGTCCCTTCCGGGCGGAGCAGGTCGAGCGACCGCTGGAGCCCTGCGGACGTCGCGCTCGTGTGTACGACGAGATCACGGCCGCCCGCCGCTTCGTCCGGCGCCGCGAAGCCCACGCCGAGCGCCGACGCCACCTCGGCCCGCTCGGCGACGACGTCGACGAGCGTGACCTCCACTGCCGGAAACCGGCTCAGCAGCCGCGCGACCGTGCAACCGACCATCCCGGCGCCGACGACGGCAACCCGGTCGCCCACGACCGGCGCCGCGTCCCAGAGCGCGTTGACCGCCGTCTCGACGGTGCCTGCGAGAACGGCTCGGCGCGGCGGCACGTCGGCGGGCACGACAGTCACCGCTCCGGCGGGGACGACGTAGGCGGTCTGATGAGGGTACAGGCAGAAGACCGTTCGGCCGTCCAGCTCCGCCGGGCCCTGCTCGACGAGGCCGACACTGAGGTAGCCGTACTTGACCGGCCCGGGAAAGTCCCCCTCCTGGAAGGGCGCCCGCATCGCGGCGTACTGTTCCGGCGGGACACCGCCGCGAAAGACCAGCGTCTCGGTGCCGCGGCTGACGCCGGAGCGGACGGTTCGCACTAGGACGTCCTCAGGCCCGGGCTCGGGCAGCGTGACCGGCCGGATCTCCCCGCGACCGGGCGTGCGGAGCCAGAACGCACGTGCGTCGTCGCCAGCCATCGAAGGGACCTACGCGGAATCGGAGGGCTCGGATTCGCTACGGTGGCCACATGAGCCAAGCAACCCTCCACACCAGCCACGGCGCGATCGAGCTCGAGCTCTTCGAGGACGACGCGCCCAAGACCGTCGACAACTTCGTGAAGCTCTCCAAGGACGGCTTCTACGATGGGATCACCTTTCACCGCGTCATCCCCGATTTCATGATCCAGGGCGGCTGTCCGCGTGGGGACGGGACAGGCGGGCCTGGCTACGAGTTCGGGGACGAGCCCAACGACCACCGTGTCGAGCGCGGCGCGCTGGCGATGGCGAATCGCGGCCCGGACACGAACGGGAGCCAGTTCTTCATCGTCACGACCCAGGCTGCGCCGTGGCTCGACGGCAAGCACACGGTCTTCGGGCGGGTCACGTCCGGGATGGACGTCGTCGACGAGATCTCGGGCGTGGACCGCGACTCGAGCGACCGGCCGCGCGAGCCGGTCACGATCGAGCGGGTCGCTCTCGCGTAGCGCCTAGGGCCAGGCCGACGAGGCGGGGTCGAGGTCCAGGGCCCCGCCGTCGTGGCATTCGGACGAGCGGTAGTCGGCGGGCGCCGTGACGGCGCGCTCGGCGAGTGCGACGCGCGCCAGCCGTTCGGCCCGGGCGGGGTCGGCGCCGAGGCTCTCGGCGACGAACGCGGTCCGCTGGAGCCCGTAGCAGTCTGCGGCGGCCTCGTCCCTGATCCCTGCAAGGTGTGACGACTCGTGGGCGAGAACATGCATCGCGCGCGCGACTCTGACGTCCTCACCGACCTCGGTCTTGCCCTCTGCGAACCGCTCGAGCTCGGAGCAGGTCTCCTCGTCCAGGTCGGTGAAGTCTGCCGGCTCTCCGCGCTCGTCGAAGAAGACGGTCCCTGCGTGCGAGGAGACGTCGGCGAAGCGAGCGAGGAGGCCTGGGCAATGGACGTCGACGTGCCGGCCCGCGATCTCGCTCGCGATTCCGGCCAGACGATGCTCGTTTCGCCGCTGATCCTGCTGGTAGGCGACGATCGCGAGCAGCGGGACTGCCAGGACGAGCAGAATTGGAGCGTAGGGCCGCATCCGGCCTGTATCGGCCGGCATGCGCGCTCGGGCGACCCCTCAGTCGAGTTCGCGACGGAGGACCGATGCCACCGCGCTGAGCGCGATGCGCGTCTCGTCCACGTGGGGCTCCCGCGTGGTCGCCCGCTGGAGAGCGAGACCGGGGAGGAGGAGCAGGCGGGCGCTTCGGTGGCTGGACTCCTGCACCGCGCGCCAGAGCTCCATCGTCAGCGCGAGCGAGAGGACCGTCACGACCGCCGGCGTCCAGAGCGCGGCCTGGAACGGCCAGATCTGCTCGGCGACGACGGTGACCGGGATGACGAGCGCCGCGAAGTTCGTCCCACAGCGCGGTGAGAACCTTGACGGCTTCGTCTCGCCCGCCCAGGTCGACCCCAGCGAGCGCTCCTCCACCGCCGCGATCGCCCTGTGCTCCGCGCCGTGAAGGTTCAAGGTTCGGCCGCGGAAAATCCAGAGGATGAGGCCGACCGTGATCGCGGCCCAGCCGATCATGGCGAGCGTCGAGGGAAGGAACACGAACGCCAGGGGCGCGAAGACCGCGGCGAGGAGGATCCGCCGCTCGCCCTTCTTCGCCACGCCGCTCCGCCGGAAGAGGGGAGCGACCGACATCGCCAGCCGCGCGAGGCCGCGTGCGAGCGGAATCCTCGCGAGCACGCGCGGCGGCGAGGGCATCTTCCCCTCGAGCACGTGCCCGTCGTAGCGGGCGAACGCCCAGAAGCGCTCGCTGACGATCACGACGCCGTCCGGCCGGGCCATGCCGCCGAGCCGGGGGAGGGATTCGCATGCATCGGCACGCCGAAGGATCTCGGACAGGTGCATCCATACACCGTGCCCGAGCGACGGCCGCCCGGCAAGGGCCAGGCGGCCTGTTCTACGGGCGCCCTGGTCCTACCAGTAGCCGCGCGAGAAGAAGCCCAGCAGCGCGAGAACCAGAATCACGATGAGGATGATCCAAAGAACGCTCAATGAACCTCCTTTCGGCGCTGAGTCTCCCCGGCGGACGGCGTGGTGGAAACATCGCATACCGTTCCATCGCGCAGCTCGAAGACGGCGAAGTCCCTTCCCATCACCGGCAACGAGACGTTGTAGACGGGCACCGCGCCGATGAACCCCTCGTAGGTGCCGGCGTGGCCATGGCCGTGGAGGACGATGTCCGGGTGGTGCTCGGCGATCGGACGCCCGAGACGGTCGCTGCCGAGGAACGCCCAGATCCCGGGTGGCTCGCCTTCGATCGTGGACGACGTCGGCGCGTAGTGGAGGAGCACGATGCGGACCGGGCAGCCGGCGACGGCGTCGAGCCCCCGCTCGAGCGCCTCGACCTCCTCGGTGGTCTCGGCGTAGACCGCGCGCATGATCGGCTCCCCGAAATCGGTCAGCGTCGCGTCGGGGAAGCCGCCGACGAAGCCCTTGGTGCCGACGACTCCGACCTTCGTCTCACCGCAGTCGAGCACCGTCCAGCTGCGGTCGAGGACGACGATTCCGGCGGAGGTCAGCACCTCGGCGATCTCGCCCGCCCGGTTCGCGTGCCAATCGTGGTTGCCGAGCACGGTCGCGACTGGGATCGGGAGGTCGCGGCAGGCGTTGGCCAGCACCTCGGCCTGCTCCGGCTCGCCGAAGGTGGTCAGGTCGCCTGCGATGAGGACGGCGTCCACCTGCGGGGCGATCTCCGCGAATGCGGCGGCCACGTCGGCGCGGTTCTCCTCGCTGCAGTGGATGTCGCCCGCCGCCGCGATCCGGATGGCTTCTCGTTTCGTCATCCGGGCCAGGAGGGTACCCGGATCGTGCCGATGCCCAACGAGAGCCTTCCTGCCATGCTCGAGACGCTGAAGCGCTCGGCCGGCGCCCTGCGCGAGGCCGGCGTGCCGTTCATGCTGGGCGGCGGGCTGGCGTGCTGGGTGCGCGGGGGGCCGGAGTCCGACCACGACCTCGACCTGATGGTGAAGCCGGAGGACGCCGAGCAGGCTCTAGCGACTCTCGCCGCGATCGGCCTACGCCCGGAGAAGCCGTCCGAAGGCTGGCTCTACAAGGCCTTCGACGGAAACGACGTGATGGTGGACATCATCTTCTCGCCCGTCGGCGTCGCCATCACGGACGAGACTCTCGCCCGCGCGGAGATGCTCGAGGTCGAGGCGCAGCCGATGCTCGTCATGACGCTGGACGACGTGCTCGTGACCAAGCTCCTCGCCCTCGACGAGAACTCGCTCGACTACAAGGCGGTGCTGCAGATCGCGCGCAGCCTCCGCGAGCAGATCGACTGGGACGACGTACGCACGCGCACGGCCGGCTCGGCCTACGCAGCCGCCTTCTTCACGCTCGTCGAGGAGCTCGGCGTCGCGGTCACCGTGCGAAACCGCGGATAGACCGGGCCGGAGCGGCGGGCGCCGTCGGGGAGGGCCTCGGGGAGGCCGGCGGCTATCGCCTCGCCTGCCTGCCTCCAGAGGTGCCGCAGCTCGTCGCCGACGAGCTCGGCCGCGCGCTTGTAGCCGCGGCCCGACTTCGGCATCGCGCCGAGGTCCATCGGCTCGCCCCACACGACGACGCACGGCATCCGGTTCTTCCGCGACCATCCGAAGGAATAGACGCCGCAGGGCACGATCGGAACTCCTTCCTGGAGCGCGATCATCGTCGCTCCCGGGAGCACCTCGCCCGGATAGCCGAACTTCTGCCTCGTGCCCTCGACGAAGACGCCGACCATGTGGCCTTCGCGCGCGATCTCCCGGGCGAGCCGGAGCGAGTCGCGGTCGCCTTCGCCGCGCCGCACGGGGAAGGCACCGGTCCACATGAGGGCGTCCCCGACGACGGGCATCTCGAGCAGCTCCGCCTTCGCCATGAAGTAGAGCGTCCGCGGCGAAAGGGCTCCGACGAGAGGCGGGTCGATCGCGGAGAGGTGATTGGCCGCGACCACTCCGCCGCCGAACTCCGGCACTCGCTCGAGCCCGTACCCGCACGACGACGGGGCGAGCCATGCGGTCGTCGCGGGTGCGACGAGGTAGCGGGCCCAGGGCCACATCTGCTCCGGGTCCTCTCCCCAGAGCTTCGAGACGAGTCTGCCGGGCGCGGACACCGGCGCGAGTGTAGCGCTAGTCTCGTGGGACGCTGATGGACCGCTACGACCCGCAGGCAATCGAGGCCAAGTGGCAGGCCGAATGGGAGCGCGAAGGCGCCTTCGTCGTCCCGAACCCGTCTCCCGACGATGCGCCGGACGAGCACACGTACGTGCTCGAGATGCTCCCGTATCCCTCCGGCGAGCTGCACATGGGCCACGTGCTCAACTACACCCTCGGCGACGTGGTCGCGCACATCCGCCGCCGGCGCGGGTTCACCGTGCTGCGCCCGATCGGCTACGACGCGTTCGGGCTTCCGGCGGAGAACGCGGCGATCCGCGAAGGCAACCATCCGCGCGACGTCACCAACCGCAACATCGCCGCGATCCGCAAGCAGATGAAGCGGCTCGGCTGGTCGATCGACTGGAGCCGCGAGGTCTCGACGGCCGAGCCGGACTACTACCACTGGACGCAGTGGCTCTTCCTGAAGTTCTTCGAGGCCGGGCTCGCCTACCGCAAGGGCGCCGTCGTCAACTGGTGCCCCAACGACCAGACCGTGCTCGCCAACGAGCAGGTGATCGACGGCCACTGCGAGCGCTGCGGCTGGGAGGTCGAGGCGCGCACCCTCGAGCAGTGGTTCTTCCGGATCACCGCCTACGCCGACCGGCTCCTCGACGACATGGCGATGCTCGAATCGTGGCCCGAGCGCGTGCTGACCATGCAGCGCAACTGGATCGGCCGCTCGGAGGGCGCCGAGGTCGTCTTCCGCATCGAGGAGCTCGACGTCGACATCCCCGTCTTCACGACCCGGCCCGACACGCTCTTCGGCGCGACCTTCTTCGTGCTCGCGCCGGAGCACCCGCTCGTCGAGCGCCTGGTGGAGGGAACGCCGCACGAGCAGGAGGTCATGGACTACGTGCGCCACGCGGCGGGCCGCTCGACTGCCGAGCGAGCGGACCCGGACAAGGAGAAGACCGGTGTCTCCACGGGCCGCTTCGTCACGAACCCGGTGAACGACAACCGGCTTCCCATCTGGGTCTCGGACTACGTGCTGATGGAGTACGGCACCGGAGCGATCATGGCCGTGCCCGCGCACGACGAGCGCGACTACGCCTTCGCGCAGCGCTTCGAGCTGCCGGTGAAGACCGTGGTCGTTCCAGCCGACGGGGACGTGTCCCAGGACGAGGCGTTCATCCCGCACTCCGACGACGAGAAGCTCGTGGACTCGGCGCAGTTCTCCGGGATGACGAGCCCCGACGGAAAGAAGGCGATCGTGGAGTGGCTCGAGACCCGCGAGCGCGGCCGGCCCGCGGTCAGCTACCGCCTGCGCGATTGGCTGCTCTCGCGGCAGCGGTACTGGGGCTGCCCGATCCCGATCCTCTACTGCGACGAGTGCGGGCTCGTACCCGTTCCGGAGGACGACCTGCCGGTGCTCCTGCCCGAGGTCCAGGAGTACCTGCCGAAGGGGCGCTCCCCGCTCGCCGCGGCCGAGGACTGGGTGGCGACGACGTGCCCCAAGTGCGGCGGGCCCGCGCGCCGCGAGACCGACACGATGGACACCTTCGTCGACTCGTCGTGGTACTACCTCCGCTACTGCGATCCCTCGAACGACCAGGCGCCCTTCGACCGCGGGATGGTGGATTACTGGCTGCCGGTCAACCAGTACATCGGCGGGATCGAGCACGCGATCCTGCATCTTCTCTACGCGCGCTTCTTCACGAAGGTCATGTACGACCTCGACATCCTCGGCTTCCAGGAGCCGTTCGCGCGGCTCTTCAACCAGGGGATGCTCTATTACCAGGGCGCGAAGATGTCCAAGTCGAAGGGGAACGTCATCGCGCCCGACGAGATGGTGGAGCGGTACGGCGCGGAGGCCGTGCGGCTCTACATGCTCTACCTGGGCCCCGCAGAGGACGACAAGGAGTGGCAGGACGCGGGCATCGAGGGCATGTTCCGCTTCCTCGGAAGGTTGTGGCGGCTCGGTCTCGAGGTGGCGGAGGCGGGCCTCGTGGACGGGGCGCCGGAGGGCCCGCTCGTCCGCAAGGCGCACGAGACGATCGCGAAGGTCTCCGACGACATCGAGCGGCGGTTCCAGTTCAACACGCCGATCGCGGCGGTCATCGAGCTCGTCAACGACATCTACGCCGCGAAGGACGATCCCGCTCAGTCGCCGGCCGTGCGGTTCGCGACCGAGACCGCGGTGAACCTCATCCAGCCGTACGTGCCACATATCACCGAGGAGCTCTGGCAGCGGCTCGGCCACGAGCGGCTCTGGAGCACCCCATGGCCCGAAGCCGACCCTGCTCTCCTCGAGCGGGAGACGTTCGAGCTGGTCGTGCAGGTGAACGGGCGCGTGCGCGGCCGGGTCGAGGTGCCGGCCGATCTCCCCGAGGACGAGCTCATCGCGCGCGCAAGGGAGCTCCCGCGCGTCGCCGCCCACCTGGACGGCAAGGAGCTGAAGAACGCCATCGTCGTTCCCGGCCGCCTCGTCAACCTGGTCGTCTAACTCCTCGCCTATGGTGAGGACGTGGTCGTGGTCGACATCCTCGTCGTGCTCTGGGTCGCGCTCTTCGCGCTCCAGGGCGCCTACCGCGGCCTCGTAGCGCAGGCGCTCTCGCTCGTCGGGCTCGCCATCGGCGCGCTCGCGGGCTCCTGGATCGCGCCGAAGCTTCTGTCCGAGGGCTCCTCCTGGGTCTCGATTGCGAGCCTCCTCGGAGCGATCGTCGGCGCCGCGCTTCTGGGTGCGGCGAGCGCCACGCTGGCCGAGACACCGCGCCGCTTTCTGGCCTTCCGGCCGAGCCTACGGGCCGCTGACTCCGTCGGAGGCGCGGTCGTCGGCGCTGCGTTGGGGCTCGCCCTCGCCTGGCTGGTCGCTGTCGTGCTGGTGCAGCAGCCGAGCCTCGGCTTCCGTCAGGACGTCCGCGGCTCGACGATTCTCCCGCGGCTCATGCGGGCGGTCCCGCCCGACCGCGTCCTCCAGGCGCTCGCCCGCTTCGATCCTTTCCCGGAGCTGACTCTGTCAGGAGGACGGCTGCCTCCTCCGGATCCCAGCGTGCTCCAGACCCCGGGCGCGAAGGCGGCCTCCGGGAGCGTCGTGAAGATCTACGGGACGGCCTGCGGTCTCGGGATTCAGGGCTCGGGCTGGGTCGTCCGCCGCGACCTCGTCGCGACGAACGCGCACGTGATCGCGGGCGAGCATGACACGAACATCGTCGCGCCGAACGGCCAGTCCCTTTCCGCTCGGGTCTTCTACGTCGACACGCAGAACGATGTGGCGATCCTTCGCGTCGACGGCCTGCGGACGGCTCCGCTCGCGCTTACGGGGAGCGACGAGTACCCGCGGCCGGCGGTCATCCTCGGCTACCCCCGCGACGGGGCCTTGGTCGGCGTCGCGGCGACCGCGGGCGCTCCGAGGACGGTGATCGCCCCGAACGCCTACGGTAGACACGTCGGGCCGCGCAACGTCGTTCCACTCCGAGGCCGGGTCGAGCCTGGTGAGAGCGGCGGACCCGTGGTCGACTCCGAGGGCGGCGTCGTGGCGATGATCTTCGGCGGCGCGAAAAATGGCGGAAACGGGTTCGCGGTGCCGGTCTCCGTCGTCGAGGACGCGCTCCCGAGGGCCACGCAGACCGTCTCGTCCGGCCCCTGTATCGACTAGGCACGAAGCGGCACGAAGTCGGCGCTTTCCGCGTCCCACATGCGCGTTTTTGGGCGCGACCATCAGGACATGCGCCTTCTCGCCTCTTTGCTCGTTTTCGCTGCGTGCGTCTTTCCGGCGCGGGCTGCGGGCAGCTCCGTCGTGCGCCCTCCGGTCGAGGACGTCGGCCTGCCGTTCCGGTGCGACTGGGGCTACGACTGGGACGAACGGTGCTATCGGGACGACACCACGCGTCTCCCGGTGGGCGGAGTCGACGACAAGGTCTGGCGCGCGGCGCTCAGGTTCTCCCTGGAGGGCCTGCCCGCCCGCGCAGCCATAACGAGCGCCCGCCTCGAGCTTTACTTCGATGGGGCCTGTGTCGCGCCGCGGCGGCGGGTCGGCCCGTGCCTCGCCGGCGAGTACACGCTCGACGCGCACGCGATCCGCAGCGCGAGCTGGACGAAGGAGCGCGAGGTCGACTTCGATCCGGTCGCGACCGCCTCGACCACGGTGCCGACGACCTTTGCCGCGTGGAGCTCGTGGGATCTCACCTCGCTCGTCTCCGACTGGGCGTCTGGAGCTCTGCCGAACCGCGGGGTGCTGCTCGAGCTCGCCGCGGAAGAGGAGGACTTCGGGACGAGCGGCCCCTACTTCCCCTCGAGCTCGTCCCCGTCGGTCTCTCTCCGCCCGCGGTTGACAATCACGTACGCCGTCCCCGTCGCCGGGCTCGCGCCCTGATCCGATGCAGCTTCCCGAGATCTCCCGCCGACGAGCGCTCGCCTACGTCCTGGCGTTGCTGGCGGTGCTTTCGCTCGCCGGGCGCGTGGCGCTCCGCGACGAGAGCCCGCAGCCGGCGGCCGCGCCTCTGAATCTCAGCGCAGAGCCGGCGCCTGTGCGCAAGGTCGTGGTGCACGTCGTCGGCCAGGTGTTCAAGCCTGGCCTCTACAGCCTGCCCGAAGGCAGCCGAGTCGACGACGCGCTCTCGGAGGCCGGCGGTCCTAAGCCGAGCGCGGCGCTCGCGCTCGTCAACCTCGCAGCGCCGGTCGCGGACGGGCAGCAGATCGTTGTCCCTTCCCGGCGCGAGGCGGCGCAGGCGCTTTCGGGAGGCTCGTCCGGCGGAGGGATCGGCGGACGCGTCCACCTGAACTCGGCGACGCTCGAGCAGCTGGATGAGCTCCCGGGCATCGGGCCCGTGACGGCGCAGAAGATTCTCGACTACCGGACGGAGCACGGTGCCTTCGGCTCCGTCGACGAGCTCGATGCCGTTCCGGGCATCGGTCCCGCCACCCTCGCCGAGCTCCAGGACCTCGTCGACCTGTGAGGCCGGCTCGCGGGTCCCAGCGCCCCACTTCCTTGCTGCCACGCTCTGCGCGGGGCTCGCCTCGTCGCTCTTCGTGCGCACGCCCTCGCCGCTCGTCGGTGCCCTCGCCGTCGCGTTCGCCGCCGCAGCGCTGGCGGAGCCCCGGACACGTCTCGTAGCGCTTGCAGCGGCGCTCCTCGTCGCGGGCGCATGGTGGGGAAGCATGCGGCTCGAGGCTCTGGACCACAGCGATCTCGAGCACGAGATCGGCCGGGCCGGTCCCGCGCTCCTCGAGGTGACCGGCCCCAGCCGACGAAGCCCGTTCGACGTGCGGGTGCCGGTCCGCGTGCTCAGATTCGGACCGGAGACCCCTGGAGAGCGCGCAAGGCTGGACCTTCCGGCGGGCCGCGCGCCGGCGCAGGGTGGCCTGCTGCACGCGATCGTCGAGATCCAGGAGCCTCGGCCCGAGGAGAACGGGTTCGACGAGGCGGGCTACCTGCGTCGACAGGGCGTTCACGTCATCCTCAAGGCAAGCACGTTCACGGTCGTCGGGCACCGCGGCGGGATCGGTGGGGTCGCCGATCGGGTCCGTGCTGCGATCGCACGCTCACTCGCTCCAGGCGTGAACGGGGAGCGGCGTGCGGTCATCGCCGCGGTGGTTCTCGGCGAGGACGAGGGCTTGAGCCCGGACCTCCGAGACCAGTTCCGCGCTTCCGGCCTCTACCACCTGCTCGCGGTTTCGGGCCAAAACGTGGCGTACGTCGTGGCGGGGATGCTCGCGCTCGCGTGGCTCCTCGGGATCTCGCGCTGGATCGGCCAGGTCGCCGCCCTGGGCGCTGTCGGCGGGTACCTCATGGCCGTCGGGTGGCAGCCCTCCGTGGTGCGCGCGGGGGTCGCCGGCGGACTTGCCTCGCTGGCCTGGCTGGCGGGGCGTGCCCGAGACCGCTGGTACTTCCTCCTCCTCGCAGCGGTAGTGCTCCTCGCGTGGAATCCGTACTCGCTCTTGGAGCCTGGCTTCCAGCTCTCGTTCGGCGCCGTCGGGTCGATCTTCGTACTCGTGCCGCGGATCGAGGCGTGGCTCCGTGGCTATCCGCTGCCGCCCGGGCTTGCGACCGTGCTCGCCGTGTCGATCGCGTGCGGTGGCGTCACCGCGCCGATCCTGATGCTCCATTTCCAGGCCGCGCCTCTCTTCACCGTGGCGAGCAATGCAGTCGCCGGCGCGGTTGTCGCGCCGATTCTCGGCCTCGCGCTGGTCTCGACGGCGCTCGACCCCGTGCTCCCGGAGGCGGCATCCGTCCTCGCCTGGATCAACGGCTGGCTCGCTGCGTACCTGGCCGGCTGCGCGCGGTTCTTCGGCTCGCTCCCGCACGCCCAGCTGACCTCATGGAAGTCGCTGGCCTCCCTGGCCGCCGTCGCCCTCTTCGCAGTCCTGCTCACCAAGCTCCGGCCTCCCCGAGGACGGCGCGCAGCCGTCCTCCTGGCGATGCTCGCCATCGTCGCCGTCGGGTGGCGACTGCGGCCGCAGCCCGCGCCGCCGCCTCCCACCGGGCTTCGCATCGTCATGCTCGACGTCGGCCAAGGCGACGGGATCCTCCTGCAGACGAAGACCGGTGCCGTGCTCGTCGACGAGGGACCGCCGGAGGCCGGCGTCGCCTCGCAGCTTCGGGCACTGGGAGTTCGGCGGCTTGCCGCCCTGGTCGTCACGCATCCGCACCGGGATCACGTCGGCGGCGCCGCGGACGTGGTCGATGCCCTGCCGGTCGGCTTCGTGCTCGACCCGCTCGAGCCGACCTCGAGCCCCGACGAGGCCGCATTGAAGCGAGAGGCTCGCGCCCGCGGCGTGCGAATCGTCCCCGCGCGTGTGGGTCAGACCTTCACGCTCGGCGCCCTGCGGATCCGCGTTCTCTGGCCCGACGGCCCAGGCCTCAGGGACGAGGATCCCCACGAGCACGGCGTGGTGCTTCTCGCGAGCTACGGCCAGTTCGATGCGCTGCTCACAGGCGATTCCGAGTCGGCCGTGACGCTGCCGTTGCACCCTCCGCAGGTCGAGCTCCTGAAAGTCGCCCATCACGGCTCTTCGGACACGGGGCTGCGGGATCTCCTCGAGGCGATTCGGCCCAGGATCGCCTTGATCTCCGTCGGCGAAGGGAACGATTACGGACACCCGGCGCCGTCCACGGTCTCGGCGCTGGCGTCATCCCCGGGCCTTGCCGTCTACAGGACGGACGAGGACGGCCGGATCACCGTCGAATCCGACGGGACGACCTTTTCGGTCCGGACGGAGCGGTGACTATGCTCAACTCCGATGGCGGACGAGCTGCGCCCGGTTTACCTGCTCACCGGAACCGATCGCCCGAAGATCGGCCGCGCCCTCCGCCGCCTGCGCACGCGGTTTGGCGACGAAGCGGTCGAAGTCCTGGGCGCCGAGACGGCGTCCGGAGAGGATGTGGCCGCCGCGCTGAACTCCCTCGGCCTCTTCGGCGCGGGGCGCCTGATCGTGGTCCAGGGTGTCGAAAAATGGAAGAAGGCAGACGTCGAGGCGCTCGAGGCCTATCTCGCCGACCCGGTCGGCGGAACCGTCCTCGCGCTGGTTGTCGACGAGCCGTCGAAGGACGATTCGCTGGCGAAGCTCGTCGCGCGCCGGGGCGGTGAGGTGCTCGCCTACGACGTGCCGAAGCCCAAGGACCCCTCTGTCTGGGTGAGGGGCGAGTTCGCGCGCCTTGGAGCACAGGCGACGGACGACGCCGCTCGGCGGCTGGTCGAGATCGCAGGCGACGACATCGCCCTCCTCGAGCAAGAGGTGGAGAAACTCGCGACGTGGGCGGAAGGCGAGCAGATCGGCGAGCGCGAGGTCGAGGAGCTCGCCGTCCCGCTGAGCGAGGCTCCGGCCTGGGCGCTCTCGGACGCGTGGGGAAACCGTGACGTCGGCGAGGTCCTGACTGCCTGCGAG
>JBKPRJ010000007.1:0-17859 GCA_046734455.1 Actinomycetota bacterium
TGGACGACGCCGAGCGAGCCGCCCTCGAGGAGCGGCTCGAGGAGCTGACCGCCTAGCTAGGACCTCGGGTCGAGGTCTTCCGCCTCGTCGGCTGCCTCGCCGATCTTCTCGACGACGACGTAGCGGTCGCTGCGCTCGATCACGCGCTCGACGCTCTCGTCCTCGTGACCCGGGATGACGAAGAACCTCGTCGGGGTGCGCCGGATCCCTTCGTACTCGTCGATGGAGATCGAGACGGGCTCCTTGCACTCCTCGCGGCTGCACTCGCAGAGGAACTCCGAGCGGCCCTCGATCTGGAACGTCTGGTTCAGCTCCGCGATTCGTTCGTTGACCTCGCGGAAGAGGGATTCGTTCCTTCCTTGGCGTTCTGCGCGCGTCGTCATCGGGAGGGATGAAGAGATCTCAGGCTAACACGCTTGAGAAGGGAGGTTTTGAGGCATAAGGCAGTCGTGGACGCCGATCGCTCCTTTGAGCGAATCTACCGTCGGCACCGGCGCGAGGTGTACGGGTCGGTGCTGCGCGACGTGCGCGATCCCGACGAGGCAGAGGACGTCACGCAGGCCGCGTTCTTGAACGCTTTCCGGGCGATGCGCCGCGGCGATCGCCCCGAGACACCGCGCGCCTGGCTCCTCACGATCGCCCGAAACGTCGTGCGCCGACGGGCCCGCCTGCGCTCCGAGAGGCCGCAGGAAGTCGAGCTCGACGCCGACTCCGAGCTTCTCGTTTCCCTCGACGAGGCGGAAGGCTCAGCCTCGGCCGACATCCACGTCGCCCTGAGGCGGCTCACGGACGCCCAGCGCGAGGCGATCCTCCTGCGCGAGATCCAGGGGCGCTCGTATGCCGAGATCGCCTTCGAGCTCGGTTTGTCCTTGTCCGCCGTCGAGACCCTCATCTTCCGGGCGCGCCGCGCCCTTGCGGAAGAGCTCGAGCTGGTCGAGCGCATGCCTGTCGTGCGCCCGACGAAGCGCCACGGCCTTTTCGCGATCCCAGGGCTCGCGAAGCTCGGGTCGTTCGGATTTTCTTTCGGCAGGGTCGCCACGGCCTGCATGGTCGGCTGCGCGGTTGTCGCAACCGTGCCGGTCATGGACGGATCCGCCACGGACGAGCCTGTCTCGAGCCCCAAGACGGTGCACACGATGCTCGTCGCGGATCCCCTCGTGCTTCATCAGCACGCTGTCCCACCCGCCAGGCAGCACAAGGAACGTACGGATTCCGAGTCGAAGGGCGGCGGGAAGAAGGCGCCGCACGCGACCTCGCCGGGGGAGACGCAGGAGAGCTCGGGCGGAGGCGCCCTTGCGCCCCTGCTTCCCGTCGAGCCGCCACCCGTGGAGCTGCCGACGGTGGACATTGCGCCCGTGGAGGTGCCGCCTCTTCCGGAGGCCGACGTTCCCCCGCTTCAGCTTCCGGCGGTGCAGCTCCCGCCGGTCCCTCCGATCACATCCTGAAGACGCCGAACGTCGACTCGGGGATCGGCGCGTTCAGGCTCGCCGAGATCCCGAGCGCGAGCACCCGCCGCGTGTCGACAGGATCGATGATGCCGTCGTCCCAGAGCCGTGCCGTCGAGTAGTACGGATTGCCCTCGGCCTCGTACTTCGCCCGGATCTCGTCGGGGTCGGCGCGGCCGACGGTGGAGAGGACGGACGCTGCCTGCTCGCCGCCCATCACGCTGATGCGCGCGTTCGGCCACATCCACAGCTGCCGCGGCTCGTAGGCCCGGCCGCACATGCCGTAGTTCCCGGCGCCGAAGGAGCCCCCGACGATCACGGTGAACTTCGGCACCTGCGCGCACGCGACCGCGGTGACGAGCTTGGCGCCGTCCTTCGCGATTCCGCCCGCCTCGTACTCCTTGCCGACCATGAAGCCCGTGATGTTCTGCAGGAAGACGAGCGGGACCCGTCGCTTGCACGCGAGCTGGACAAAATGCGCGCCCTTCATCGCGCTCTCGGAGAAGAGGACGCCGTTGTTGGCGAGGATCCCGACGGGGAAACCCTCGATGTGGGCGAAGCCGCAGACGAGCGTCTCGCCGTAGAGCGCCTTGAACTCGTGGAAGTCGCTCCCGTCGACGATCCGGGCGATGAGCTCGCGGACGTCGTAGCCCTTCGAGTAGTCGGCGGGCACGATCCCGTACAGCTCTTCCGGATCGTGGAGCGGCTCCGCCGGCTCCTCGCGCTCCCAGGGCATCGCGGGCGGTCGCCGGCTCAGGTTCGCGACGATCTCGCGAACGAGGGCGAGCGCGTGCTCGTCCGAGACCGCGTAGTGGTCGGCCACTCCGGAGATGCGCGCGTGGACGTCCGCGCCTCCGAGCTCCTCGGCGGTCACCTCCTCGCCGGTGGCGGCCTTCACGAGCGGTGGCCCGCCGAGGAAGATCGTCCCCGTTCCCTTGACGATCACGGTCTCGTCGCTCATCGCGGGCACGTACGCGCCGCCCGCGGTACAGGAGCCCATCACGGCGGCGATCTGCGGAATCCCCGCCGCGGACATGACGGCCTGGTTGAAGAAGATCCGCCCGAAGTGCTCGCGGTCAGGGAAGACCTCGTCCTGCATGGGGAGGAAGGCGCCGCCGGAGTCGACGAGATAGATGCACGGGAGCCCGTTCTGGCGGCCCACCTCCTGCGCGCGCAGGTGCTTCTTCACCGTGAGCGGGTAGTACGTGCCGCCTTTGACGGTCGCGTCGTTGGCGACGATCACGCATTCGCGGCCCTCGACGACGCCGATGCCCGTGACGATGCCCGCGGCGGGCGCGTCGTCGCCGTAGAGACCGTTGGCGGCGAGCGCGTTCAACTCCAGGAAGGCCGACTCGGTGTCGAGGAGGCGGTCGACCCGCTCGCGGACGAGGAGCTTCCCCCGGGAGCGGTGCTTCTCGACCGCGTCGTCGCCTCCGCCTCGCGCGGCTTCGGCGGTGCGGTCACGCAGCTCTGCGACGAGGGCCTTCATGCGCTCCCGGTTCGCGCCGAAGTCGGGCGCGGCCGGGTCGGCTCTCGTCTCGAGGATCGCCACTCTCGATTAAGCGTCTGCGGGCAGCTTGGCGAGAAGCTCCTTGATCCTGCGCAGCACGTCCGCCTCCTCGTGCCCGAAGTCGTCGAGGTAAGAGTGGAGCGCCGAGCGGACCAGGGCGAGCTCCTCGTCGGTGAGATCGATCGTGTTCATGGCGGAAGCCTACGGCCGCGCACGGATTGACGAGACTTTTTACGAATTCCGCACATCTCGCCGGCGCTTCACGTGATTTGCTCGCCTCTCTCCCATCGCCCTCCTGGGCACCAACGTCGCCCGACCCGCTCAGGAAGCGGAGCCCGCCCCGGCGGGCTTCGCCGTCTCAGGAGGAGGAGGAGGCGAGTTCCCGCAGGCGGTCAAGCGGCACCTCGTACGCCGTCCCGTTCGCGCCGGCGAGCGTCTCCGCAGCGCAGAGTGCGTTCACGATCGCCTCTTCCGTCGCCTCGACGACGGCGTCGAAGAGCGCCGTGATGTAGTTGTTCGCGAGCATCTGCACGGGGATGGTCAGCGGCGCGTCGGCGTCGACGTCGGCCGACGGGAGCCCCCGGTTGCCCGACGCGAAGGCGAGGAAGAGATCGCCGCTCGAGTGCTCGCCGACTCCGCCGACTCGCGCGATGCCAAGCCCCGCCCGCTGGGCGAGGCGCTCGCACTGGACGGGGAGGAGGGCCGCGTTCGTCGCGACGATGGCGATGATCGACCCGGCTCCCGGTGGGACGCGCCCGTAGGGATCGGGGACCTCCGACACGGGAATCGCCTCGCCGACCGGGATGCCGTTCACCCGCAGGCGCTCCCGCCGTCCGTGGTTCGCCTGCACGAGGACGCCGACGACGGCTCCGCCTGCTCCCTCGACGACGCGCGACGCCGTCCCGATGCCGCCTTTGAACCCGTGGCAGATCATCCCTGTGCCGCCGCCGACGTTTCCCTCTGCGACCGGGCCGTCCGAGGCCGACGAGAGCGCCGTCTCGACGTGCTCGGGGCGCACGTGCATGCCGTTGATGTCGTTCAGCAGGCCGTCCCAGGTCTCGCCGACGACGGGCAGGCTCCAGAACTCCCGCTCGTCCGTCCGCGAGGCGATCTCGGCGGAGATGAGGGCGTCGCGGACGACCCCCACGGAGTGGGTGTTCGTGAGCGCGATCGGGGAGCACAGCATTCCCGACTCGCGGATCCACTCCAGCCCGGTCAGCTCGCCGTTCCCGTTCAGGCGGTGCGCACCGGCGAAGACCGGCTCGTACCACGGGCTCGCCTCGTGCGGCTGGATGACGGTCACCCCGGTGCGCACGTTGTCGCCCTCGATCAGCGTCGTGTGCCCGACGCGGACGCCGGGCACGTCGGTGATCGCGTTCTGCCTCCCGGTGGGAAGCGTCCCGATCGCGATGCCGAGGTCGCGCGCCCGGACGCGGCCGTTCGCGTTCAGTCCGACTCCCGGCCGGCTCGACCCGCTTGGATGCTGACGAGGGTCGATGGGGCCGATCATATCCCCGGCACGCGCAGGCGTAGGCCTGCGTCCTTCCGGGAACTCCATGAAGCACATGGATTCGGCCCGAGTCGAGCAGGATCGCTCCTTCCGGCTCCGCGAGGAGACTCGGGCTTTCGAGTGGACCGAGCCGGTGCCGCTGGAGATCGCGCTCCAGGACGCGCTCAGGTCGACAAAGGAGTGTACCGCCGCGTGTCTCGCGATCGTTCCGGCGCTTCCTCCGAGCCTCCGCGGCCCCGTTGTGACCGTCTTCGGAGCTGCGTCCGTCGCGGGCGGGCGGATCGAGGAAGAGGCCCGCGATCGGCCGGCGAGCCTCGAGCTGTGTATACGCATCATCGACGGCAACCTCAGGAGGCTCGACGAGGCGGGTCGGTTGACGGAAGGTGCGGCAGCGGCGGCGCGCCGCTGCGTCAATCGCTGCCGACACGCCCTGGCCGCGCTCTACCTCTGCAAGGAGGAGGGGGAGTCCGTGTGAACGACGCCGGGGCAGTTGTGAGGAACGAGCTCCTCTTCCGCGAGGTCAACGAGCGCATCTTCAAGGTCGCCGCGAGCGAGACCGACGAGGTCGAGGTCCTGTGCGAGTGCGGCGACGAGTCCTGCGTCTCGACAGTCACCATGACCGTTCGCGACTACGAGCGGATTCGCGCCGAACCCACCCGTTTCGTTGTCTGCATCGGACACGAGCGGGCGGATATCGAGCGCGTCGTCGAACGGACCCCGGAGTATCTCGTGGTCGAGAAGACCGGGAGAGCGCGCGAGGGACTTGCGCTCACCTGAGAGATCGGCCGGACGGGAAGCTAGCCGGCCGCGCTGACCGCCAGGTCGTCCACGGCGGCGCGCAGCTCGCGCACATAGCGCTCGAGCCCTTCCGGGCCTTCAGCCTCGGCCACCTCGACCGCGCGGCTTCCGACCACGATCCCGTCCGTGAGCTCAGCCGCGCCTGCGGCCTGTGCCGGTGTGGAGATGCCGAAGCCGGCCAGGAGCGGAACGTCGGTGACCGCGCGCGCCCGCTCGACGAGCCCGGCCAGCTGGCTGGAGACGGACTCCCGGGCGCCTGTCGTACCCGTCAGCGACACGAGGTAGAGCCAGCCGTCTGTCCGCTCCGCGGCGAGGCGGATCCGTTCATCGGGGGTCGTCGGCGCCACGAGCTGCACCCGGGGGAGATCCGGTGCGGTCTCGAGCGGCAGGTCCGCAACGATGAAGCTCGTCGCCCCGGCCGCGACTGCATCGTGTCGAAAGCGGTCGTACCCGTAGGCCTCGAGGATGGAGGCGTACGTCATCGGGATGAGCGGCACGTCGACCTTCGCCCGCGTTTCGGCCAGGCACTCGAGGCATTCTCTGGTGCGCATTCCCTCCGCCAGGGCGCGCTCCCCGGCGAGGCGGATCACGGGCCCGTCGGCCAGCGGGTCCGAGAAGGGGAAGCCGATCTCGAGGAGGTCGGCGCCCCCGGCCACAGCCGCAGCGGCGAGGTCGGGCGTCTTCTTCCCGGCCATCAGGTAGATCGAGAGGCGCTTCATCGCGAGAGCACGGTCGCGAGGTCCTTGTCCCCGCGGCCCGAGAGGCCGACGAGGACGAGCTCCGCGTCGAGCTCGAGCGCGCGCGCGAGCGCGTGGGCGGGCTCGAGCGCGGGGATGATCCCCTCGCGCTCGGCGAGCAGATGGAACGCGGCGAGGGCCTCCTCGTCCGTGGCGGGGACGTAATCGGCGCGGCCCGAGTCGCGCAGGAAGGCATGCTCGGGGCCGACGCCCGGGTAGTCGAGGCCGGCCGAGATGGAGTGCGCGTCGGCGATCTGCCCGTCGTCATCGGCGAGCAGCGAGGAGCGGGCGCCGTGGAGGACGCCGGCCCGGCCGGTGCCGAGGCTCGCTGCGCCGGCCGCCTCGACCCCGATCAGGCGCACGTCCGCGTCGTCGACGAACCCCGCGAAGAGCCCGATCGCGTTCGAGCCGCCGCCCACGCACGCGACGACCGCGTCGGGGAGCCGGCCTTCGACGGCGCGGATCTGCTCGCGCGCCTCCCGCCCGATGACAGCCTGCAGCTCTCCGACCAGCTCGGGGTAGGGATGCGGGCCCACGCAGGACCCGATCATGTAGTGCGTCGTCTCGACGTTCGTGATCCAGTCGCGGATCGCCTCGCTCGTCGCCTCCTTGAGCGTTCGCGTACCGAAATCCACGGGGCTGACCTCGGCGCCGAGCAGGTGCATCCGGTCGACGTTGGGCGCTTGCCGCGCCATGTCCTCGGAGCCCATGTAGACGACACACTCGAGCCCGAAGCGCGCGCAGACCGTGGCCGCGGCGACCCCGTGCTGGCCCGCGCCCGTTTCCGCGACGATCCGCTGCTTACCGAGCCGGCGGGCGACGAGCGCCTGGCCGAGCGCGTTGTTGATCTTGTGCGCGCCGGTATGGCAGAGGTCCTCGCGCTTGAGGTAGAGGGACTTCCCCTCCGCGAGCCGCTCGGTGCGGTAGAGCGGGGTGGGGCGGCCGACGTAGTCGCGCTGCAGCCCGCCCAGCTCGGCGAGAAAGCCGGGGTCATCCTTGATCTCCCGCCAGCCCCGCTCGAGCTCGTCCAGGGCGGGGACGAGGGTCTCGGGCACGTACCGCCCGCCGTACGGGCCGAAGTAGCCGGTGCCGACCGACGTCATCGCGCCGCCTCCACGAACGCTCGCACGCGGTCGTGGTCCTTGATCCCGGGCGAGGCCTCGAGGCTGCGGCTCGCGTCCACGCACCAGGGCCCGACGGCCTCGATCGCCGCGCGCACGTTCTCCGGTCCGAGGCCGCCGGCGAGCAGGACGCGGCCTTCGGTGAGTGCCGCCTGCGTCCAGTGGCCCTCGTCCTCCTCGAGCCACGGAAGGTCCTTGACCTGCGCGACCACGTGGTCTCCGCGCAGAAGCACGCCGTCGCGTGCGCGGTGGCCGTTCTCCCGCGCGTAGAGCTGCGCGAGGTCGGTGCCGGAGTTCTCCGTCTCGCCGACGAAGACGCCCACGGAGAGCATCGTCTCCGGGACAGGGAGCGGCGCGGCGGCGCGGCGCGGGCTCTCGGCAAGGACGAAGCCGGCGAAGTCGGCACCGGCCTCGGCGGCGACGGCGACGTCCTCCTCTCGGGTGAGGCCGCAGACCTTCACGTACGGCCGGCGCAGGAGGTCGGCGAGCTTTGCGGCCGGGTCGGGGGCGCGCATGAGCGCCGAGCCGACGAGCACCGCGTCGGCTCCCGCCACCTCCGCGGCGGCCCCGTGCGCGCGGTTGAGGATCCCGCTCTCCGCGACGACGACGCGGTCGCGGGGGGCAGAGGCGACGAGGTCGAGCTGTGCGCTCCGGTTGATGTCGAAGGTGGCGAGGTCCCGGGCGTTCAGCCCGAGCACCGGGGCCTCGAGCGCGGTCGCGCGCGCGAGTTCGTCGGCATCGTGGGCTTCCACCAGCGTGTCGAGGCCGAGCTCCGCGGCGACTCGCATGAGTTCGCGCGTCTTCGCGTCATCCAGGTCTCGAAGGAGGAGGAGCACGGCATCGGCGCCGCTCGCCTTCGCCGTCTCGAGGTGCTGCCTCGTCGAGAAGAATCCCTTGGCGAGCAGCGGAAGCGCCGCGGCCTCCCGCGCGCCCCGCAGGTCGTCCCAGGTGCCGGCGAACCGCTCGTCCACGAGGACGGACACGGCCGAGGCGCCGGCGCGCTCGAACGCAGCCGCGAGCCCGGCCGGATCGGCGTCGGGACGCAGATCGCCGGCGGAAGGGGAGCGGCGCTTGACCTCGGCGATGGCCCCGAGGCCCGGCCGGGCGAGGGCGTCGCGGAAGCGGCCCATCAGGCGACCGCCTGCTTCTCCTGCGAGAACGCGACCAGCTGCTCGAGGCGCTCGGCCGCGGCACCGGAATCGAGTGCCCGCTGGGCGATCTCGTACCCCTCGGCGAGGTCCTCTGCATGGCCGCCGGCCGCGATCGCGCCGCCCGCGTTCAGGAGCACGGCCTCGCGCTTCGCTCCCTTGGCGCCGGCGAAGATCTCGCGGATCGCGCCGGCGTTCTCCTTGGGGGAGCCGCCCGCGAGCTCGCCCGGCTTGCAGCGCGGGACGCCGAAGTCGAGCGGGTCGATCTCGCGGCGGCTCACCTTTCCGTCGGCGACCTCGCAGACGAGGTTCGGGCCGATCGGCGAGAGCTCGTCGACGCCGCCCGCGCCGTGGACGACGAACGCGCGGCGCGCGCCGAGCTGGGCGAGCACCTCTGCGATCGTGGGCACGAGCTCCGGCGCGTAGACCCCGACGACCTGGGCGCGCGCGCCGGCCGGGTTCGTGAGCGGGCCGAGGACGTTGAAGACCGTCCTGGCCGCGAGCTCGCGGCGCACGGGAGCGGCGTGCCGCATCGCCGGGTGGTGAGAGGGGGCGAAGAGGAATCCGAATCCCAGCTCGTCGATGGAGCGCTCGATTCGCTCGGCGGGCTGTTCGAGGTCGAAGCCGAGCGCCTCGAGCACGTCGGCCGAGCCCGAGGAGGAGGAGACCGCGCGGTTCCCGTGCTTCGCGACGCCGGCTCCGGCCGAGGCTGCGACGAGCGCGGCGGCGGTCGAGATGTTGAACGTGCCGGCTCCGTCGCCCCCGGTCCCGGCGGTGTCGACGAGGTCGTCGCGCTTCGGACTGACCGAGAGGACGTGCGCCCGCATGGCCTCGGCGCAGCCCGCGATCTCGTCCGCGGTCTCGCCCTTGAGTCGCAGCGCGATCAGGAAGCCGCCGATCTGCGCAGGGGTCGCGTCGCCGCTCATGATCTCGCCCATGACCTCGCGCGCCTGGTCGCGGCTCAGGTCGTGGCCGTCGAGGAGCCGTGCCAGCCCTTCCTGGATCGTCATCGCCGCCCCTCCAGGAAGTTCTTCGCGAGCGTAGGGCCGTCCGGCGTGAGCACGGACTCCGGGTGGAACTGGATGCCGACGACGGGAAGCTCGCGGTGGCGCACCGCCATGACCTCGCCGTCTTCCGTCGTCGCGCAGACCTCGAGGGAATCGGGAACGCGGGTCGCGGCGAGCGAGTGGTAGCGGCCGCCCTCGAGCGGGTCGGGCAGGCCCGCGAAGAGCCCGCGCCCGTCGTGGCCGACCGGGCTCGCCTTCCCGTGCATGAGCCGCTTCGCGTGGCCGACGTCCCCGCCGTATGCCTCGACGATCGCCTGGTGGCCGAGGCAGACGCCGAGCGTCGGCACGCGCTCCCCGAGCCGCTGGACGATCTCCAGGCTCGCGCCCGCGTCGGCGGGCCGTCCCGGGCCGGGCGAGATGACGAGGTGGCTCGGCCGAAGCTTTTCCGCCTCGTCGGCGTCGATCTTGTCGTTGCGGACGACGGTCACCTCGGCGCCCAGCTCCTGGAAGAGGTGCGCGAGGTTGTACGTGAAGCTGTCGTAGTTGTCGATGAGCAGAATCACGCCGCCTCCGCCTCCTCGAGCGCGGCCTCGAGCGCGGCGAGCTTGCGCAGGCACTCCTCGTGCTCTGCGGCGGGATCCGAGTCCGCGACGATCCCCGCTCCGGCCTGCAGGCGCGCGAGCCCGCCCTCGAGGACGACGGTGCGGATCGCGATGCACGTGTCGAAGGAGCCGCCCGGGAGGGCGTAGCCCACCGCCCCCGCGTAGGGGCCGCGACGGTAGCCCTCGAGTTCGGAGATGATCTGCATCGCTCGCACCTTCGGCGCTCCCGACACGGTGCCCGCCGGGAAGCAGGCGCGCAAGAGGTCGAACGGGCCGGTGCCGGGGAGGAGCTCGCCCGCGACTTCGGAGACGAGGTGCGTGACGTGCGAGTAGCGCTCGGGCTCCAGGAACTTGCCCACGCGCACGGTGCCAGGCTTGCAGACGCGCGAAAGGTCGTTGCGCCCGAGGTCGACGAGCATGATGTGCTCGGCCCGGTCCTTCTCCGAGGCGAGGAGCTCCTCGGCGTCCCCCTCGCCCGGGCCCGTCGTGCCCGCGATCGGATTGAGGCTCGCGCGCGACCCCTCGAGCTTCACGAGGGTCTCTGGTGAGGAGCCGACCAGCGAGATTCCGTCCAGGTCGAGGAGGAAGTGGTACGGCGAGGGGTTGATGCGGCGGAGCGATCGGTAGAGCGCGAGCGCAGAGACGTCCGTCGGCCGCTCCGCTCTCTGGGAAACAACGATCTGGAATGCGTCGCCCTCGCGGATGTAGTCCTTCGCCCGCCGGACGCTTTTCTCGTAGTCCTCTCTGGAGGGGTAGCGCCTCGTCTCGCCGTGGGTCGCCGGGCTTCGCGTCGGCTCGCTGCGCTCCCCCGTGAGGAGCGCGGCGACGGCATCCCGGTCGCCGGTGAGGACTTCGGCGACGCTGGCCGCGTGGTCGAAGCGGACGAGAGTGTCGGCGACGACGAAACGGCTCTCGGGAAGCCCGGCGCCCTCGTCGGGGAGAGGCACCGTCGGCTCGAGTTCCGCGATGTGGTCGTAGGCGAGGTAGCCGACGACGGGGCTCCCGGAGGCGAGCGCTCGCTCGGCCTCGGCGAAGTCGACGATGCGCGTGCCACGGCCCACCAGGCTGTAGCGCCCGAGGCGTCCCTTCTCCACGGACTCGAGCAGGAACGCCCCTCCGCCTTCGGCGGCGAGCTGGAGGTAGGCCCCGAGCGGGGTGATGAGGTCGGCGTGGATGTCGCTAACGAGCGTCATGGCAAACAAAAAGACCTTCCGCGAGAAGGCCTTCGAGCGGAACGGGGATGTCGACCCTTCTTCAGCAGGCGTCGCTCCCGCTCCGCTCGCGGCGCCAGGCCCACCAGGTGCGGATTGCGGGAGTCATTGCCTTCAGGGTAGGACACGGCTCCGGGGGCCGTCAACTGCTGTGGCATTAATGCGGGCGGATGGTCTTCGAGCCGCCGCCCATTGACTCGGCGCCGATCGACGAGGAGCCGCCGGATCCCGACCGGCATCCGATCCGCGTCGTCGTCACGGACGACCTCCACCGCTGGCGCCTGACGGTCGGCTTCCGCTGGATCCTCGTCATCCCGCTCGTCATCTGGCTCTTCATCTGGTCGATCGGCGCGTTCTTCGCGGCGATCGTCAACTGGTTCCTGACGCTCATCAAGGGCCGCTCGCCGCTCAGCCTTCACGACTTCTTCGCGTCGTACGTGCGCTTCACGACGCACCTGCACGCCTATCTCTTCCTCGCCGCCGATCCATATCCGAGCTTCACGGGCAAGCCCGGCTACCCGGTCGACGTGGAGATCGAGCCGCCCGCGACGCAGAGCCGCTGGAAGACGTTCTTCCGCATCTTCCTCGCGGCCCCCGCCATAGCGATCGCATCGACCCTCGTCGGGGCACCCGGGGGAGGCGGCGGCAACTCGAACTACCAGGACCAGGGCTCCGGCGCTGACTACTCGTACGGCGTCTCGTTCGCCTCGGGCTTCTTCCTGCTCTCGGTCCTCGCCTGGTTCGCGTGTCTCGCGCGCGGGCGCATGCCGAACGGGATGCGTGACCTCTTCGCCTACGGGCTGCGCTACGCGGCGCAGACGTGGGGGTACGTCTTCATGCTCACGGACCGCTATCCGAACACGGATCCCACCGAGCCGGCCGCCGACCTTCCGGCCGACCCGAGGCCCGTCCGGCTCGACGTGAGCGACGACCTGCGCCGGTCGCGGCTGACCGTCTTCTTCCGCTTCCTCCTGTTCCTCGTGCACCTCTTCTGGCTCGTGCTCTGGAGCATCGCCGTCTTTTTCGCCTCGATCGTGAACTGGTTCGCGACGCTGATCATGGGGAGGTCGCCGAATGCGCTGCACCGCTTCATCGCCGCGTACGTGCAGTACACGGTTCACGTCTACGCCTACCTCTTCCTGATCGCGAACCCGTTTCCCGGCTTCGTGGGAAAGCCGGGGACGTATCCGGTGGAGGTCGACATCGACGGCCCCGAGCGCCAGCACCGGCTGAAGACACTCGTCCGCCTCTTCCTCGCGATCCCTGCGTTCCTCATCAACGGGACGCTGAACGGGGTGCTCTTCTTCGTCGCCTTCTTCGGCTGGTTCGTCGGCCTCTTCCTCGGACGCATGCCGCTCGGCTTCCGAAACGTCGGCGCGTGGGCGATCCGCTACGGAGCCGAGGCGAGCGCGTACGCCCTCCTCCTCACCGACGTCTACCCGTACAGCGGCCCGTGGGAGTTCGCTCCGCCTCGCCCCGCGCCGCCTGAGCCAGAGCCCGAGCCGGAGCCGGCGTTCGCATAGCCAGGCGGGCGGTGATCGGGGTCGCCCTCGCGGCCGCCGTCGCCGGCTGGCTCGTCGCTGCGTCCTTCCTCTGGCAGAGCGTCATACCCGACGGGCTTCGGCTTCCCGACGTCGACGAGACATCGCTCTTCCCGACCTCGACGCTGTCAGAGGCCGAGGCGTACGAGCGCTTCGTGCGCTGGGACTTCGTGGCCGCGGAGCTCGTCGTCCTTGTCGTGGTTGCCATCTACGCGCGCATCGGCCCGAGGTTCACGCGCGAGTCGGCCGCCGGCCCGATCGGGACCGGGATGCTGCTGGCGATGCTCGGTCTGGGGCTCGTCTGGCTCCTGCAGCTTCCGTTCGGGCTGGCCGAGCTCTGGTGGCAGCGTCGCCATGACGTCACCAGGGCCTCGTACGGCGAATGGATCCTGAACGGCTGGCTCGGGCTCGGCGGCGAGTTTCTCTTCATCTGCCTCGCCATGCTGATCGTGGTCGGGCTCGCCCAGGTCGTCGGCGACTGGTGGTGGCTCCCCGGCAGCGCTGCCTTCGTGGGCCTGGCGCTCCTCTTCACCTTCATCTCGCCGTACCTGCTTCCCGGCCAGGAGTCGCTCGAGCGCCCGGCACTCCTGGCCTCTGCCCACACCTACGAAGAGGAGCTCGGCCTCGACGACATCCCGATCAAGGTTCAGGACGTGAGCGGCGAGACGACGCTTCCGAACGCGGAGGCGGTTGGGCTCGGGCCGACCAGGCGCGTGATCCTCTGGAGCACGATTCTGCGGAGGCCGTTCACGCTCGACGAGCAGCGCGTCGTCGTCGCCCACGAGCTCGGTCACCACGACCGCAACCACCTCTGGAAAAGCGTCGGCTGGTACGCGCTCTTCGCACTTCCCGGCGCCTTCGTGATCGCGCTGGTGACGAGGAGGCGAGGCGGGATGCGCAACCCGGAAGCCGTCCCGCTCGGGCTTCTCACCTTCATCCTTCTGTCCCTCATCGCCACGCCGCTCCTGAACGTCGTCACCCGCCACATGGAGGCCGAGGCCGACTGGGTCGCGCTCACCCTCACCCGCGACCCGCAGGATGCCGAGGGGCTCTTCAAGCAATTCACGTACGCGGCGCACGCCGACCCGAGCCCGCCGACGTGGACATACGTCCTGATGGAGACGCACCCCACGGGCCTCCAGCGGATCGAGATGGCCCGCGCCTGGCTGGCGCGCCAGGAGGCCGCACCCTGACAGGTACGCTGGTTTCATGGCACGCGCAGTCATCGTCTCGGCGGTCAGAACGCCGTTCGGGAAGCTCGGCGGGGCGCTGAAGGAATACGAAGCTCCGCAGCTCGGAGCGATCGCGATCCGCGCCGCGCTCGACCGCGCGGGAGTCCCCGACGACGAAGTCGAGTACGTGACGATGGGCCAGGTTCTGCAGGGTGGAGCCGGGCAGGCGCCTGCGAGACAGGCGTCCGTGGGCGCAGGCCTTCCCGTCGAGATCCCCTCGGACACCATCAACAAGGTCTGCGCGTCGAGCATCCGCGCGGTCCAGATCGCCGACCAGATGATCCGCTCCGGCGACCACAGCGTGATCGTCGCGGGCGGGATGGAGTCCATGACGAACGCGCCGTACGTGTTGAAGAAGGCGCGCTTCGGCTACCGGCTCGGCGACGGCACGCTGATCGACCTCATGACGCACGACGGCCTCACGTCGACCTTCGACCAGAAGCACATGGTGGAGCAGGCGTCCTTCGTCTCCCGCGAGCTCGGCATCTCCCGCGAGGATCAGGACCGCTGGGCGCTGCGGTCGCACGAGCGCGCGGTGCACGCGATGGAGTCGGGGCTTTTCGACGACGAGCTTGTCCCGGTCGGCGAACACGCCGTGGACGAGGGCCCACGACGTGACACTTCGTACGAGAAGCTCTCCGCGCTGAAGCCCGTCTTCGATCCCGAGGGGACGACGACGGCGGGCAACGCGCCCGGCGTGAACGACGGCGCGGGGGCCCTCGTCGTCACGAGCGACGAGTACGCGGAGTCCCGCGGGCTCGAGGTGCTGGCGACGATCGTCGCGCAGGCGTACGTCGCAGACGAGTTCGCCTACCTCGCGCGCACGCCGGCCAAGGCGGGCACGAAGGCCCTCGAAAAGGTGGGCAAGACGATCGACGACGTCGACCGCATCGAGCTGAACGAGGCCTTCTCCTCCGTAGTCGTCCACTCCGCCGAGCTTCTCGGCGCCGACCCGGAGCGCGTCAACGTGAACGGCGGCGCCGTCGCGCTCGGCCATCCCATCGGCGCGTCGGGCGCGCGCATCCTCACGACGATGGTTCACGAGCTGCGCCGGAACGGCGGCGGGCTCGGGCTCGCCGCGATCTGCTCGGGCGGCGGCGGCGGCGACGCCGTCCTCATCGAGGTCTAAGAGCCTCGTCGCTAAGCGTGTCCCTCCGGCTTCGGCCGGGTAGGGAGAGGCATGGCCACCCGGGCTGTCACGATCCGCACAGGGCGCCTGCGCTCGACCGCGCGTGAGCTCGGCGAGTGCTTCTCCGAGCATGCGCTTCTGACCTACGCGTCGGCGATCTCGTTCCGCGCGCTCATCGCGCTCGTCCCGCTGGCGCTCCTCGGCCTCGCGCTCCTCGGCGTGTTCGGGCTCGAGGACGTCTGGACGGACACGATCGCACCGGCGCTCGAGGAGCATCTGACCCAGCCCGTTTTCAACGGGATCGATTTCACCGCCCACCAGATCTTCAGCTCGGACAAGACGTCGCTCGTCGCCCTCGCGACGGCGCTCGTCGTTTGGGACATGACCTGGGCCGTGAACGCCGTCATGCAGGCGCTGAACCGGATCCACGAGGTCGAGGAGCGCCGCACGAAGTTCCGGCGGATCGCCGTTGCGACGGGCCTCGGCATTGCTGTCGTCGCGTGTCTCATCGCCGCCGTTCTCGTCCAGGCCATCGCGCCCTCCGTGACCGACGGCGTGCTCGACACCGTCCTCAGCATCGTCCGCTGGCCGATCGCGATCCTCTTTCTCTGGGTCGCGGTGACACTGCTCTTCCGCTTCGCGCCTGCCGAGACGCCGGAGATGCGCTGGGCGAGTGGCGGATCGCTGCTCGTGATCGCCAGCTGGCTCATCGCCTCCGCGCTCTTCCGGGCCTGGGTCACGGAGGTGGCGGACTTCAAGAGCGCGACAGGGAGCCTGACCGTCTTCCTTCTGCTCACGTCGTACGTGATGGTCTCCGCGAGCATCTTCCTCGTCGGCGCCGAGCTCGACGAACGAGCGCGCAAGAAGAGCCGCGGCTCATAAGCTAGTCCGGTGTTCGAGCACGTCCTCGTCGTCGGCGCCGGCCAGATGGGCGGCGGCATCGCACAGGTTCTGGCCGCTTCCGGGCGGCGCGTCTCGCTGCACGACGCGGCTCCGGGGGCGGTGGAGCGAGGGCTACGGACAATGGAGAAGAGCCTCGAGCGCCTCGCTGCGAAGGGGGCAGACATCGCTCCTGACGAAGTGCTCGGCCGGGTCCACGCCGCGGACGGGATCGTGCCGGCCGACCTGATGATCGAGGCTGTCGTCGAGGACCAAGCGGTGAAGGAGGCGATCTTCCGGGAGGCGGACTCCGTTCTCCCCGCGGAGGCCGTCCTCGCCTCGAACACGTCGTCGATCCCGATCGCGTCACTGGCCGCGGTGACGGAGCGGCCGGACAAGGTGATCGGCATGCACTTCTTCAACCCCGTGCCGGTCATGGCCCTCGTCGAGGTCGTCAGCACGAAGGAGACCTCGGCCGAGACGCGGGGCGCGGTCGTCGAGCTCGCGCAGGAGCTCGGGAAGACTCCGGCCGAAGCCAACGACTTCCCCGGCTTCGTCTCCAACCGGATCCTCCTGCCCTTCATCAACGAGGCCGTCTGGGCGCTCCACGACGGTGTGGCCGAGCCGGAGGCGATCGACACGATCGCGAAGCTCGGGTTCAACCATCCCATGGGCCCGCTGGCGCTCGCCGATCTGATCGGCCTCGACACCTGCGTGGCGATCCTCGAAGTCCTCCGGATCGGGCTGGGGGACGAGCGCTACGAGCCGTGCCCGCTCCTCCGCGAGCACGTGGCCGCCGGGCGCCTCGGCCGGAAATCCGGCGCTGGCTTCTACTCGTACGAATCACCCTAAAGAGCCAGGCCGTCTGGCCCGATACAGAGGGCTACTGGCGAAACGGGGGGTTTCGGCGGGATGCGAATCCTGCTTGTCGACGACGATGATGGCCTGAGGGCGTTGCTCCGGACGACGTTCGAGGCCGTGGACGTGGAGCTGGAGGAGGCCGCGGACGCGTCCGGTGCGACCGAGGCGGTGCGCCGCCGCCGCCCGGATGTCCTCGTCCTCGACGTGCGCATGCCCGGCGGAAACGGGCTCGACCTCTGCCGGGAGCTCAAGGCCGACCCCGCCACCGACGGCATCTCCGTCGTTCTCCTGACCGGATCCGACGGCGGGACCGCAGAAGCGGCGGCCGAGGCCGGGGCGGACGCCTTCCTCCGCAAGCCGTTCAGCCCCCTCGAGCTCCTCGCGATCGTCGAGCGTCTCGCGGGCGGCCTGCATCCTGTCCCCTTCCGCGCCGCGCGGGCGGAGAGCGTCACGGAGCAGCTGCAGCTCTACGCGCGCGATCTCCGCCACCTCCTCGAGATCGAGCGCGGGCAGCGGCTCCTCCTCGCCGAGGGATACCGGGAGACGGTCACCGCGCTCGCCACCGCGCTCGAATCCAAGGACAGCGGGACGGGCACGCATTCCCAGCGAGTCCAGCGCTACGCCGTCGAGTTGGCCCGCACCCTCGGAAGCGACCTTTCAGACGACCCGAGCGCCGAGTACGGGTTCCTCCTTCACGACGTGGGCAAGATCGGGATCCCCGACCGGATCCTCCAGAAGCCCGGCCTGCTCACGCCCGAAGAGCGGGTGCAGATGCAGACGCATACGGTCCTCGGCGAGCAGATGCTCGGCGGCGTCGCGTTCCTCGCGGGCGCGGGGCTCGAGATCGTCCGCTCGCACCACGAGCGCTGGGACGGCGGCGGCTACCCCGACGGGCTCGCCGGCGAAGACATCCCCGCGGGCGCGAGGATCTTCGCCGTCGCAGACACCCTCGACGCGATGACGAGCAACCGCCCCTACCGGCGCGCGCTCCCGTGGGCCTCGGCCGGCGTCGAGATCAGGCGCCAGCTCGGGGGCCAGTTCGACCCGGCGGTCGTCCGCGCTTTCGGCGATGCGGAGCCGCGGCTCAAGGCCGTGTACGCCGAGCTCCGCGCGGCCTGACTCACCCCT
>JBKPRJ010000008.1:0-26178 GCA_046734455.1 Actinomycetota bacterium
CATCGCGGACAGGAGACTTTGAATGTGACGGTTGAGCTTGGGCGCCAACCGAGCACCCCAGTCGGATAACGGCGCCCTTGGCCCCTTACCCCAAGGGGCACGCTTCCGGAAGCCGCATCGCCAGCTTGGCTCTCGGAAGTAGGTCGGAGGCCCGCCCGCCTGCCCGGGCCTCCGGCCATTTTTTTGCTCGCTCCTTAGAGTCCCCGCGTGATTCCGCGTCACTTCGGTGAGAGCGACCCCTTCACGGTCGGGATCGAGGAGGAGCTCTTCTGTCTCGACGCCGCGACGCTCGTTCCGCGACCCTTTCCGCGGGAGGCCCTCGACGGTCAGCGGCTCAAGGAGGAGCTCTTCTCCTCGGTCGTCGAGTTGAACACCGGCATCCACGCGACGGCGGCCGAGGCGGTGGCGGAGCTCGCAACGCTGCGGGCGCGCGCGAAGGAGGCCGCCGCGGAGGCCGGTCTCGTGCTCGCCGCCTGCGGCACGTGGCCGACGGCGGTGCCGGAGGAGCAGCCCGTCGGCGAGAGCCCGGCCTACCGGAAGTTCGTCGACTACGCGGGCCCGTCCGCCCGCAGGCAGTACGTCTCGGGCCTGCACGTGCACGTCGGCATGGAGAGCCCGGAGGCGTGCATGGCTGCCCTCGAGGCGGCTCTCCCCTGGCTGCCGCTCGTGCTCGCGGTCTCGGCGAACTCGCCCTACGTCGCCGGCGAGGACACGAGGCTGCTCTCGGCGCGGGCGGAGATCCTGGCGCTCCTGCCGCGAAGCGGGGCGCCTCCGGTCTTCGCCTCGTACGAGGACTGGGAGCGTTTCGTCGAGCGCCTCGTCGAGCTCGGCCTTGCCGACGAGATCACACGGGTGTGGTGGGACGTGCGTCCGCACCCCCGCTTCGGGACGCTCGAGATTCGCATCGCAGACCAGCCGACCCGGCTGGAGACGACCGCCGAAATTGCGACCCTCCTCCAGGCGATGGCCTCCGGCCTTGTCGCGGAAGGTCCTGCCGACCGCGGCCTTTACGCACAGAACCGCTGGGCGGGGCTCCGCTTCGGTTGGCAGGCCGAGCTCGTTCATCCGGACGGCTCGCGCCTGGTTTCGGTCACGGATCTCGTCACGGAGCTTTCCGCGCGCCTCGACGTGGACACCCTCGGGCTCACGGACCAGGGCGGAGAGCAGCTCGCGATCGGCCGCGGCGATGGGCTCGGCACCCTGTGTCGCCGCCTCGTCGACCTTACGTAAGATCGAAGCGTGGCCGTGCAAACCGACACGATTCAGGTGACCGGCGTTCGGTGCGAGCGCTGCGTCATGCGGCTCGGCGCGTCCCTCGAGGGCCTCGACGGGATCGAGGCCGCCAACGCCAATCTCATGGGCCAGGTCACCCTCGCCTGGGATGACGAGCGACTTGCGCGGAAGGACATCCTCGAAGCCCTCGAGCGAGGCGGCTTCACCCCGGTCGCCAGCCCGGAATAGCGGGGATTTTCGATTCGTTCAACTGTTACTGTCAGGGCCGGATGAGCGAAGTCCAGCCCGAGACCGATTCGCGCGGGATCGCGGAAGACGCGCGCGCACGCGTGCGGTTCGAGGAGGAGGTTCTCGGTTTGTCGGATCAGGTCTATCGCGTCGCTCGACGGCTCGTGTCGACGCGCGAGGAGGCCGAGGATCTCGTCCAGGAGACGTACGCCCGCGCATTCCGGAGCTGGCGCTCCTACACGCCGGGCACGAACCTCCGCGCCTGGCTCTTCCGGATCCTCACGAACCTGAACATCGATCGCGGTCGGCGCGAGCAGCGTTCGCCCTCCACCCAGCCGCTCGAGGAAGGCGACTACTTCCTCTACAACCGGCTCGAGGCCGACGGCGACTCGGACGACGAGGCCCGGATCGTCGAGCGCCTATCCCAGGACGAGATCGTCCAGGCGCTCGCCGAGGTTCCGCACGACTTCCGCGACGTGATCGTCCTCGTCGACATCGGCGACTTCACGTACCAGGACGCGGCGCAGATCCTCGACATCCCGATCGGCACGGTGATGTCGCGCCTGCACCGGGGGAGAAGGATTCTCAAGAAGGAGCTCGCAGAAGCTAGTGTGGGGGATAGCGGCTGATGGTCTACATGGGTCCCGATCCATGCGCGAAGTGCGAGGAGATGCTCCAGCCTTTCCTCGACCGTGAGCTCTCCGAGGACGAATACGCGATCGCCGAGGCGCATCTCGACGAGTGCGGCTACTGCCGCAAGCGGTACAAGTTCGAGGAGACGCTCAGGCGCTACGTTCGCCAGGCGGTCGTCGAGGAGATGCCGCCGGAGCTGAAGCAGAAGCTCGCGGCGCTCCGCACCCCGCTTTAGCCTCCGACGATCACCACGAGGCGCTTGGGATTGTCGCCGCCGGGCAAGGCGGCGGTGCCGACGCCGAGCTCCTTGGCGAGCCGCGCGGCGATCTCCTGGCCGCCCGGCGCGTAGTACACGACCGTCTTCGTGTAGTCGTCGCGCTTGGCGTTCCCGACGTTGCGAATCTGGTAGGCGAGGCCCGCGACCCTGTTCGCCATGCTCGCGGCGGCGTTCCCGGCGCCGGTGCCGTTGTAGACGTCCACCTGGATCTCCCAGGGCTCGGGCAGAGCCTGGGTGGGGGCGGCCGGCGTCTGGCTCGCGGCCGCCGGAGTCGCCGAGGCCTGCGGGTCGCCGCGAAGCTCGGGGCGGAAGCCGAACCAGGCGAGCATGCCCAGTGCGGCCAGGAAGGCGAAGATCGCCATCGTCCTGCGGAGAGACCATGGATCGATGAGCCGGCTCGTGACCGGCAGGCCGGCGATCTGCCTCGCCTCGCGCTCCGAGATCCCGAGCGCGGTCGCGTAGACCAGCGCCGCGGCGAGGGCGTCCGCGTTCGAGCCGAACCGGTACATGCAGTTCTCCTCGAGCGACTTCACCTGGTCGATCTCCATGCGGGCGCGCGCGGCAGCCTCCTCGACGGTAAGGCGTCGGCGGAGGCGGGCGGCTCCAAGGGGAGAGACGGCCATCGAAAGCTCAGAGTTCGTCAAAAACCGCGTTCAACCCGTACACCATCGGCCTTCCGCCGGATGGTCTTGAGCGTCAGCAGGAGTCGCCCTCGCGCCCGTAGGCGGAGAGCGTGTACACCGGCTGGGCGAGGTCGGCCACCATGCCCGCGGTTCCGAGGATCAGACACTGCTCGTCCCGTGAGAACGTGACGCGGTAGGAGCGTTCGGTGGTGGTGCCTGCCGCGCCCGCGAGCGACCGCTCGATCTCGGGCGACCAATCGGGCCGGAGGCGGCCGACGTAATGGTTCACGATCTCGAGCTGGTCGGTGCCGTCGGGAGGTGCGTAGGCGACCGTCGTCACGACTCCCTTCGGCACGGGGACAGCGGATTCGGCCCCGGAGAAGGTCTCGCTGTTCCGCCCGACCTCCCTGGACCCCGGATAGGCGCCCGCGTCCGCGAGCACCTGCTCGTTCTCGTCGACTGCGCCGGAATCGAGCCCACGCGTGTAGGCGTAGATCACCCCTCCCGCGAAGAGGAGAAGCGCGACTGCCGGGATGGCGATCGCGGGCCGGAGAAGCCGCCTCATGCGAGATCCTCCGGGGAGTCGACGTCGCCGGGCGCGCCGAGGTCGTCGCACGGAACGAGGGCCGCCGGCAGGGCGCGCATGCCTTCGTCGGGCACCGACTCCCATGCGTCCCGGCCGATGACGACGGGGTGGCCTCGGTTGCCGTCGTAGCTGGCCGCGACGACCTCGCCCTCGCCATCTCGCCAGGCTGCGACGACTCGCTCCACCGCGGCAGGGGCGAGGTTCGGCCCGTCGGCGAGGCAGACGACCGCGGCCTTGGTCTCGGCCGAAAGCGCCGAGAGGCCGCAACGCAGGGAGGCGCCGGGCCCGCGTCCCCACTCCGGGCAATCGACCAGGCGGGCTCCGCCAGGATCCAGCTCGTGCGCGCCCGCGACGACGACGACGTCCTGGAGCGAGGTTTGGGCCAGCCGCTCGAGGACGCGGGGCAGCAGGAGGCGCTGTTTCGGCTCGCCGAACCGGCTCGCGGCGCCGGCGGCCAGGACGACCGCGGCGATCACTCCGTCGTGGTGGTGACGGCGAGGATGTCCGCGAGGTGCACGAGCCGGAAGGTGTAGCGGCCGGCCTCGAGTCGCCTCGTCTCGTCCTCGACGTCAGGCAGCGCGCTCCAGAGCTCCTGCGCGCTTGCGATCAGCTCGGCGATCCGCTCCCGCTCCTCGACGAAGCCGTCGCGCTCGGCGCAGGTGTTCAGCGCGAGGCCGAGGACGCCGATCGTGTCGCGCTGCCGGGTCCAGAGGAGCGGGGTCGCCATCGCGAGGTAGTGGTGGATCCGCGCGAACGTGATCGGCTGGACGATGTTTCTCCGTCCCGTCGGCGGCGTGCGCTGCGCAGGCGGCTTTCCGTCCGCGATTGCGGCCGCCGAGCGCCCGAGCAGGTCGCGGATCTGCTCCTCGGAGAGGCCGGCGAGCTGCGCGGTGCGCAGGGCGATGAACAGTGAGCCTGGCTGCTGGCCGTAGGGGTAGTCCGACGCGTAGAGGGCCTGCTCGGGCGAGATTCGGTGGAACATGTCGAGGAGGTCGAGCGGGCTCCACACCGAGGTGTCGAAGAAGACGCCGGGGTGGCCGCCGAACTCCTCGGAGAGGCGCGCGAGGTCGGCGATGCCGGCGTGGGCGATGATCAGCTGCGCCTCGGGGTACGTGTCGACGAGAAGGCGGAGGTGCTCGGCGATCGGGGGCAGCCCCCGGCCGCCGTGGATGAGGATCGGGACGCGGCGCTCGGCCGCGAGCGCGAACACCGGCGCAAGGCGCTCGTCGTCGAGTCGGAAGGCCTGCGCGCGCGGATGGAGCTTGATGCCGCGTGCCCCCGCCGCGAGTGCACGCGTTGCCTCCTCGAGCGGCTGTTCGGTGAGGTCGAGGCGGGCGAACGGCACGAGCACGCCGCCCGAGTTCGCCGCTGCCTCGAGCGTCCGGTCGTTCGCGGCGCGGAACGCGGGCTCGCGGTCGGGCTCGTCCAGGCAGAAGGCGAACGCGCGCGTGACGCCGTCCTTCGCGAGGAAGGCGAGCACGTCGTCCAGCGTGGAGACGAAGCCGTCGATGTCGCGGCCGACGTGCACGTGGGCGTCGAAGATCTCGGCACCCTCCGGAAGCAGCGCGGCGACTTCGTCGTCGTACATCGCGACGAGCCTTTGTGCGCGTTCCAAAGCGTCCTGCACTGCGTTTGGAATCTACCCCAGCTAGGCTTAATGGACCGTGCCTGACCTGCTCATGTTCGCGGACACGATCCGTTCGCCCGAGCTTCGCCATGAGGTCCCGGTGCCAATCCCGGATGCGTTCATCTACGCGGAGAAGGACGGCGACCGCTACGTCTTCGTCGGCTCGCTCGAGATCCCGCGAATCCAGGGAATCGACAGCATCGTCACCGTCCCGCTCGAGGAGCTCGGAATCGACGAGCTCTACTCACGCGGCCTCCCGTGGTACGAGGCCGAGCGCGAGCTCGTGCTGCGCGCGTGCCGGAAGATCAGCCTCGAAGACGCCGTCACGCCGCGCGCGTTCCCCCTCGATGCCGCCGATCACCTGCGGGCAAATGGGATCTCCCTCAAGGCTCATGGTGAGGTGTTCGACGAGCGCCGCCGCGTGAAGAATCCGGCCGAGCTCGAGGGCATCCGCCGCGCCCAGGCCGCGGCGCAGAACGCGATGGGGAAGATTCGAGACCGGCTCGGCGAGGGCGGCGACATTACCTGCGAGGACTTGCAGGCGATCGCGCTTCGCTCCTTCAGCGAGGACGGCGTGATCGCGCCGGACATGGTCATCGTCTCGCACGGCGAGCAGACTGCGATCGGGCACGAGCCCGGGCACGGGCCGATCGCCGAAGGCGAAGCGGTCATCGCCGACCTCTATCCGCAGGATCCGGTCTCCGGCTGCTACGCGGACATGACGCGCACGTTCTGCATCGGCGAGCCGCCGGAGGAGCTCGTGCGGTATCACGCGCTCGTCAAGGAGGCGCTCGACCGTGTCTGTGAGGCCGTCCGCCCCGGGATCACGGGGAAGGAGCTGCATCGGATGACGTGTGAGCTCTTCCAGGAGCACGGCTTCCCAACGCAGCTGACCAAGGATCCGGACAAGCCGCTCGAGGACGGGTTCTTCCACAGCCTTGGTCACGGCGTCGGTCTCGAGGTGCACGAGCTTCCGAGCCTTGGGCGCCTGGGCACCGAGCTCGTCGCCGGCGACGTCCTCGCCGTCGAGCCGGGTCTCTACCGCAAGGGCTTCGGTGGCTGCCGGCTCGAGGACCTCGTGCTCGTCACCGAGGACGGCGGCGAGGTCCTGACCGACTTTCCGTACGAACTAGCCGTCTAGGCCGAAAGCGCGAGCAGCTTTTCGAAACGGTCGGGGTCGTCGAACGGGCCGATCGTCGCGAGGTTGAGCCGCTCGTCGCGGATGATGTCCTGCGCGACGCGCTGGATGTCCTCGAGCGTGACGGCGTCGAGGCCGGCCAGCACCTCGTCCGGCTCGCGGAGCTTGCCCTCGAGCACCTCGTTTCGGAGGCCGAACATGATCATCCCCTTCGGGTCCTCGAGCGAGAGGACGAGGCGGCCCTTGGCGAAGTTGCGCGCCTTCTCGAGCTCGTCTGCCTCGACGGGCTCGGCGGCGATTCGCCCGAACTCCTGCACGATCGTCGAGACGGCGTCGTCGATCCGATTGATGTCGACGCCGCCCTGCGCGTACAGCGTGCCCGTGTCCGTGTAGGCCATGTTGTGCCCGTAGATGTAGTAGGCGAGCCCGCGGCGCTCCCGCACCTCCGTGAAGAGGCGCGATGACATCCCGCCGCCGAGAACGGTGGCCAGGAGGCTCAGCGCATAGCGGTCGGGGTGGTCGAGCGGGTAGCTGTGCACGCCGATCCGGATGTGCGCCTGGTCGGACTGCTTCGTGTGCAGCTTGACCTGCGGCGTGCTTTGCTCCCACGTCGCCGGTTCCGGTTGTCCGGTCTGGCCGTCGGCCACGTCGCCGAGGAGGCCTTCGAGCCGCTCGTTCAGCCCGTCGCCGAGGTTGCCGGCGACGCCCGCGACCATGCGCGGCGCGCGGTACCACTGGTCGATGTAGTCGAGGAACGTCTCGCGCTTCGCGGCGCGAACGGTCTCCTTGCGGCCGATGATGTCCCAGCCGAGCGGCTGGTCGCCGTAGAGGAGCTCGTCGTAGACGCCGTCGACGTAGTCGCGCGGCGTGTCGTAATACATGTTCATCTCCTCGACGATGACGCCCTTCTCGCGCTCGATCTCCTCGGCGTCGAACTTCGAGTGGCGGAGCATGTCGACGAGGACGTCGAGCGCCACGTCGCGGTGCTCGGCGGCGCACTTCACGTAGTAGCCCGTGTACTCCTTGCCCGTGAAAGCGTTGAACTCGCCGCCGATCGAGTCGATCTCGCCGGCGATCTCCCGCGCTGTCGGCCGCCGCTCGGTGCCCTTGAAGAACATGTGCTCGGCGAAGTGGGCGATGCCGTTGGTCTCCTTCGTCTCGTAGCGGGACCCCGCCGCGAGCATGACGAAGCAGGCCACGGACTTGGCCTGCGGCATCGGGGCGGTGACGACCCGGAGGCCGTTGGGGAGGACGGTTTTCTCGAAAGCGTTCACGTGGCCGCAGTGCTCCTTGATTCGTAGTTTTCGATCCGCGCCCGCCATTCGGGCGGGATCGGCATGGTCGAGTCCGCGTCGTAGTCGAAGGCGACGAGGGTCGTTTGCGCCTCGGCGATGAGGCGCCCGTCCTGGGCGCGGATCTCGTGCTCGAGATCGAAGCTCTTCGTCCCGACGCGCGCCGTGCGCGCGCCGATCTCGAGGGTGTCGCCGAGGTTCGCGCGCGAACGGAAGTCGATCTTCACGCTCGCCACGATCATGAGGAGACCGTCGAGCGACTCGATCCCGAGGACGTCTCGGACGTAGCCGATACGCGCGTTCTCGATGTAGGTGAGGTAGACCCCATTGTTGACGTGGCCGAACGCGTCGAGGTCGCGGAACACGACCTCCTGCGCGTAGACGTAGCGATACCCCTCCATGCGCGCATGGTAGCTTCGCCCTTCACCATGGCCGGAGAGCTCACGCGTGCAGCGATTCAGTCTCAACCCGAATGGCTTCGCGGCGTGCCCGAGCGCGTGGGCGACCGCCGCTTCCCGGAAGGCCGCGTGGTCTTCACCGGTTGCGGCACCTCCTTCCACGCCGCGCAGACCGGTGGAGAGGCTGTTCAGGCGCTGGAGGCTGTCCTCGCGCCGCCGCAGGCCGACCTGATGGTCGCGGTCAGCCACGAGGGCGAGACGAAGCTGACGCTCGAGGCGGCGCGGGCGTTCGACGGGCCGGTGTGGCTCGTGAGCGGGACGGAGAAGGGCCCGATCGCCGAGCTCGCGGAGGAGGTGCTCGTCGTGACGCCCGCGGTCGAGGAGTCCTACTGCCACACGGCCAGCTACACATGCGCGGTTGCCGCACTTGCCGCCCTCCGTGGAGAGGACGTGCGCTGGCTCCGCCAGTCGGTGGACACGGTGCTCACCGATCCGTTCGACGCCGGAGACTGGGAGCGCGTCGTTGTCGTCGGCGCGGGGAGGGACTGGCCGACCGCGCAAGAGGCGGTGCTGAAGCTCCGCGAAGGCGCCTACGTCCACGCGGAGGCGCACGAGACCGAGCAGATCCTGCACGGCCACTTCGCGGCGATCGACGAGAAGGTGCGGGTCTTCGTCCTCGAAGGCGAGGGCCGCGCGGCCGAGCGCGCCGCCGACGTCGTCAAGGCGCTCGGAGAAATCGGCGCCGAGACGACGCTCGTCCCGACGACGCACCCGGTCGTCGACATCGTCCGCTTTCAGATGCTCGCCGCCGACATGGCCGAGCGCCGCGGTGTCAACCCGGACAAGATCCGCTGGGACGACCCCCGCTGGGACGCCGCCCGGCAGTCGTACAGCTAGCTACTGGACGACGAGGCCGCCGTTCTCGGCCGCGCCTTGCAGGAAGCGGAGCCAGTCCTCCCAGAGCTTCGCGTCGTCGAGCGTGCGCGGCTGCGGAGATGCCTTCGCGAGCGCGAGGTCGATCTGGCCGGGCGGAATGCGTGCTTCTGGCGCGAGCGCGTCGGCCGAGAGCCAGCCGCCCATGCCCTGCTCCTCCATCTCGGCGGCGAGGGCGTCGTGCTCACGCGGGCCGAGAAACACATGCCCGGTCATGCCGTCGTTCCGCGCCCAGTAGAGGCGGAGCACTACGCGACCTCCGCGAGCGCCGTGAGGAGCCGGTCGACCTCCTCGGCGGTGTTGTAGTGGACGATCCCGACCCGCAGGCAGCCGTCGTCGAGCCCGAGGCGCTCCATGATCTCGAGCGCGTAGTAGTTGCCAGGCCAGGCCGCGATGTCGCGGCGCGCGAGCCCGTCGGCAAGCTCCTCCGGAGTGTGCGACGGGTGCGTGAGCGCAAAGGTCGGCGTCCGCCCTTCCATCGAGGGGATCCCGTGGAGCCGATACGCCTCCGGCAAGCCGTCGAGGAACCGCTGCCCCAGCTCGCGCTCCCACGCCATGATCGCGGCCCAGCCGACCGACTCGACGTATTCGATCGCCGCGGTGCAGCCGGCGAGGAGCTCGTGGGCCAGTGTGCCGGTCTCGAAACGATGGCCCACCGGATCGTCGGCGCTCGGGCGAACCTTGTACGGCCGCCAGCCGCCGATCACCTCCCGGCGCCCGAAGAAGAGCCCGAGGTGCGGGCCGAAGAACTTGTAGGGCGAGCAGATGAGGACGTCGACGCCGGCGGCGGCCACGTCGATGGGTCCGTGCGGCGCGTAGTGCACCGCGTCGGCCCAGGCGAGGGCGCCGACTTCGTGCGCCAAATCCGCGACGCGGCGAACGTCGGTGATCGAGCCGACGGCGTTCGAGGCCCACGGAAACGCAACGACCCTCGTCCGCTCAGAGATCAGCGCCTCGAGGTCGGCGTAGTCGAGCGTGCAGTCGTCCTCGCGCAGGTCGGCGTAGCGGACGACGAGGTCGAGATCCTGCGCGAGCTCGAGCCATGGCGAGACGTTGGCGTCGTGGTCGAGCCGGGTGACCACGATCTCGTCGCCGGCCGAGAGCTCCCGCCCGAAGGCGCGCGTCAGCGAGAAGTTGAGCGTCGTCATGTTCTGGCCGAAGCCGACTTCCGACGGCGAGGCGCCGAGGAAGCGCCCCGCGGCATCGTGCGCCGCGTCGACGATCTGGTCGCTTCGCAGACTCGTCTCGAAGGGGCCGCCGAGGTTCGCGTTCGCCTCGCGCAGGTAGGAAAAGATCGCTTCGATCACGGAGTCCGGCGTCTGCGTGCCGCCGGGCCCGTCGAAGAAGGCGGTGGGACGCTGGAGCGCCGAGAAGCGGGCTCGCACTGCGGCGACATCGAAGGCAACCGTGCTCATGCCGCGAGGAGCTCCCGCTCCCGCTCGGGAGTCAGGCCGGCATCCGCCGTCGGCTCCGCCGCGGCGAGCGTGTCGCGCAGAGTCTGCTCGAGCGGACGGAACCGCAGTCCCTCTGCCAGCGCGGGCGTGACGTCGACAGACATCAGGCCTGCATTCTCCTCCTTCACGCCGGGCGCGACCCAGAGCGGAAGGTCGCTCCACTCCTCGACGCCCTGCTCGACGAGGAAGCGCTCCTCGGCCCAGTGCAGCGTCACGGGCTTCTCGGCCAGCTCGCCACACGCATCGAGGAGCTCCCCGAGCGTCAGCGGGGTGTCCGGACCGGTCGCGTTGAAGACACCGGCGAGGCGCCGCTCGGCGCTCGCGAGCATCCAGTCCGCAAGGTCGCGGGCGTGGACGAACTGGACGGGCTGCTCGCGAGGCTTGGGGGCGAGAACCTCGCCGCCGCGCGCGATCCGGTGCACCCAGTAGGTGAAGCGGCCGGTGTTGTCGTACGGCCCGACGATCAGACCGGCGCGGACTGAGAGCCCGCGCCCCGGCAGCTCCTCCGCGAGCGCGCGCTCACAGAGCGCCTTCAGCGCGCCATAGGTCTCGGAGTCGGTGATCTCCTCGACGGTCTCGTCCTCGAGCGTGTGGACGGGCGCGTCCTCCCGAACGCCGGCCGCCGAGAGGTCGCGATAGACGGAGATGCTCGACACGAACGTGTAATGAGCGCCCATGTCCGCTGCGAGACCGGTGGCGTCGTACACCCAGCGCGGGACACGCGCAGAGGTGTCCACGATCGCATCCCATTCGCGCCCATGAAGGGCATCGAGGTCGCCCGCGTCCCGGTCGCCCCGCAGGTGCTCGACCTCCGGGAAGAGATCTGCGTTCGTCCGGCCGCGGTTGAAGATCGTCACCTCGTCGCCGCGATCGAGCGCAGCCTCCACGACGTGCCGTCCGAGGAAGAGCGTTCCGCCGAGCACGAGGACTCTCACCGCTCGACCGCCTCGCCGTTCACGCGCCACTCGTAGGTCGGCTTCGCGGTCAGTGAGGCGCCGATGAAGCAGCCCCACTCCGCCGAGTCGAGGAGCTTCCCGAGCGCCTCCACCTCCAGCGCCGGGTCGACCTCGATGTCCAGTGCGACCCGCGCCTCGACGAAGGCAAACCGCCCGTCGGAGTCGCGGCGCGTGACCACGCCGCCCGCGTCGGCGCTGCCCGACACGGCCACGTTCGCCCGCTTGGCGTAGTACTCGAGGCTCGAGAGGCTGCAGCGCGCGAGCGCCGAGAGGAGGAGGTGCTCCGCGGTCCAGTCCGGCTCGGCCTGCGCCGGGGTGCCGCTGCGCTCGCTGACGGAGTACTCGAGCCGCTTCGGCGTCGTCACGCGTCCGGCCAGCGCGTGATCACGACCTTCTTCTCGGTGTAGAACTCGATCCCGTCGCGCCCGTGGGCGTGCAGGTCGCCGAAGAACGACTCCTTCCAGCCCGTGAACGGGAAGAAGGACATCGGCGCGGCGACGCCGATGTTGACGCCGATCATCCCGGCCTGCGCGTCGTGGCGGAACTTCCGCATCGCGCCGCCCGAGGTCGTGAAGATCGAGGCCGCGTTGCCCTTCGTCGAGGCGTTCATGATCTCGAGCGCGTGGTCGAGGTCGCGCGCGCGGACGAGCGTGAGGACGGGCCCGAAGATCTCCTCCGTCGCGCACTCGGAGCCCGGTGCGGTCTCGATGATGGTCGGCCCGAGGAAGTGGCCGTTGTCGTCGCCCTTGCCGCGCCCATCGAGGATGAGCTCGCCGCCGTCGGCGAGGCCGCGGTCGATGAACTCGCCGATGCGCTCGCGCGCCGCGGCCGAGATGACGGGGCCGACCTCGGTCTCGGGATCGATTCCCTCACCCACGATCATCGCGTCGCCCTTCTCCACCAGGCGTTTCTTCAGCGGCTCGTAGACGTCGCCCACGGCGACGCAGACGGAGTTCGCCAGGCAGCGCTGCCCGGCCGCGTGGAACGCGGAGGAGAGGACGCCGTCGACGGCCGACTCGATCTCGGCGTCCGGCATGACGACGACGTGGTTCTTCGCACCGCCGAGCGCCTGCACGCGCTTCCCGTGCTTGGCCGCGGTCGCGTAGACGTGATGGGCGACCGGGGTCGAGCCGACGAAGGAGACGCCGTTGATCCCCGGGTGCTCGAGGATTGCGTTGACGGTGTCCTTGCCGCCGTTCACGAGGTTCACGACGCCTGCCGGGACCTCGCACTGGTCGAGCAGCTCGAAGAGCATCTCGGAGGCGAGCGGGTCCTGCTCGGAGGGCTTGAGGATGAACGTATCTCCGCAGGCGACCGCGAAGGGGAGGAACCAGAGCGGCACCATGAACGGGAAGTTGAACGGGGTGATCGCGGCGAAGACGCCGATCGGCTGGCGGATCATGTCGGAGTCGATCCCGCGCGAGACGTCCTCGAGGTTGGCGCCCTGCATGAGGGACGGAATGCCGGTTGCGACCTCGACGCACTCGATGCCGCGCCGGACCTCGCCGGACGCGTCCTTGATCGCCTTGCCGTTGTCCAGGGAGACGATCTCGGCGAGCTCGTCGCGATGATCCTCGAGCGCGTTCTTTAACCGGAAGCAGACGCGGGCGCGCTCGACCGGCGATGTCGCGCGCCAGGCGGGAAACGCCTGCCGTGCCGCCTCGACCGCGCGGTCGAGGTCTCCTTGGCCTGACATAGGCACTTGCGCCAGCGCGTCGCCGCTCGCCGGGTTCGTGACGTCGAGGCTTTCGCTCGCCTCCGCGTCGACCCAGCCTCCGCCGATGTAGTTCTTGATCGTCCTCGTAGCCGTCTCGGCCTGCGCCATTTCATCCTCCCTTGGTTTCCGCCTTAGAGTAACGCCGTGGCGGAGTCGGCGGTCCCGGACGTCCTGGCGCCCGGCCTGCGCGTCGTCTTCTGCGGGATCAACCCCGGCTTTCGCTCGGCTGCAGCGGCTGCGCACTTCGCCAATCCGCGGAACGACTTCTGGCGGCTGCTCGCCGATGCGGGCCTGACGCCGCGCCTGCTCGCACCGGAGGAGCAGTTACAGATGCTGGAGCTCGGCTACGGCCTCACGAACGCCGCCTACCGCACGACCAGAGGAAGCAGCGATCTGCGCCGCGGCGACTTCGCGGGCTCGGCCGAGCGCTTCGAGCGGCTGGCAGCCGACGTGCGCCCCGAGATCATCGCCTTCGTCGGCAAGGCCGCCTACGAGGGCGTCTTCCGCGAACGGCCCGACCACGGCCTGCAGGAGCGTCGTCTCGGCGGCACGCGCCTCTTCGTCCTTCCGTCGACGTCACCGGCGAACGCGGCCGTTCCATACGGTGAGAGGCTCCGCTGGTTCCGCACGCTTCGCGCCCAGCTCGAGGCCTAGGACCATCCAACGCAACGGCCTCCGGACGGGAGGTGATCATCGGCGCGATTTCGGTCCGACCGTCGGCGCGGGCGGCGGTGTCTGGGCGGGGATGTCGGGCTCCCGTCTACATCGACAAGGGCAGCGGGCCCGAGCTGGCCGGCGCTCTCGCGTACGGCTTCTCCTTCGGCGCGACGAACATCGCGGGGCTCACCCCCGCGGAGGACATGTGCAGTGGTCTTCGAGGAGCAGCCGAAAAACGTGGTGGTCGCTCAGCTCCTCACCCGGCAAGAGGGGCAACGTCAGCGCGCACCAAAACACGGTCTTCAGGCGATCACGGGCTTCGGCCGGATCGCGATCTTCTTCCCCGGTCAGTGCTGCCCGCCGCCCGCCAATGGCGGCGACGACGGGGGCTTCTTCTTCTTGGCGGAGGTCAGCCCCGCCAGAGGTTGGTGATCGGGATGCGTCTGTCGCGGCCGAAGGCCTTCGGGCGGAGCTTCACGCCCGGCGGCGCCTGGCGGCGCTTGTACTCAGCGCGGTCGATGAGTGCGACCGCGCGCTCGACCACGCTCGGGTCGAAGCCGTCGGAGGCGAGCTCCTCGCGGGAGGAGTCGAGCTCGACGTAGGCCTCGAGCACGCGGTCGAGCTCCGCGTAGGGCGGAAGCGAGTCCTCGTCGCGCTGGTCGGCCCGCAGCTCGGCGCTCGGCGCGCGTTCGATGACGCTCTCGGGGATGATCTCGCGTCCGGCCCGCTCGTTCAGGTGCCGCGCGAGCCGGAAGACATCCGTCTTGTACACGTCCTTGAGGAGTGCGAAGCCTCCCGCCATGTCTCCGTACAGAGTGGCGTAGCCAACCGAGAGCTCGCTCTTGTTCCCGGTCGCGAGCGCGAGCCAGCCGAACTTGTTCGAGAGCGCCATGACGAGGAGACCGCGCACGCGCGCCTGGATGTTCTCCTCGGCCACGCCCGGCTCCATGCCCTCGAAGACCGGAGCGAGCGCGGAGCTCACCGAGTCCACGATGGGCTCGATCGGAATCTCCAGGTAGTCGGCGCCGATGCTCTCGGCGACGCGCTTCGCGTCGCTGCGGGTCTCGTCCGAGCTGTAGCGGGACGGCATCGAGACGCAGTGGACCCGCTCGGGCCCGATCGTCTCGGCGGCGAGCGCCGCGGTGAGGGCCGAATCGATCCCGCCCGAGATTCCGAGGACGACGTCGTGGAAGCCGTTCTTGGCGACGTAGTCGCCCAGGCCGAGCTCGAGGGCGCAGCGCATCTGCTCGAGCTCGTCCAGCGTCGGAGCCAGCTCCGGCTGGACCGTCCCGCTCGGAGCGCGCTCGGGGATCTCGACGACAGGCGGATTCGGGAGCTCGCGGCGGGCCCGGGCGAGCGCGCGGCGCCGTGCGTCACGGAGCCGGCGGCTGACCGCGGTGCTCGCATCGACGTCGACGACGAGGAGCGCCTCTTCGAAGGCCGGCCCGCGGGCGACGATCTGGCCCTCCTCGTCGAGTACAAGGCTGTGCCCGTCGAAGATGAGCTCGTCCTGGGCGCCCACGGCGTTCACGAACGCGATCCAGCACGAGTTGTCGCGCGCGCGGGTGGCGAGCATGTCCTCCCGCTCCGCGCCCTTGCCGAGATGGAAGGGAGAAGCGGAGATGTTCGCGACGACATGGGCGCCGGCAAGCGCCAGGTCGGTGGCCGGCGGGCCCGGCTGCCAGATGTCCTCGCAGACGGTTGGCCCGATCAGCGTCTCGCCGCAGCGCAGGAGGACGAGCTCGCGGCCGCTCTGGAAGTAACGGTCCTCGTCGAAGACGCCGTAGTTCGGCAGGAACTGCTTGTGGTAGATCGCCTTCACCTCGCCGTCGACGCAGACCGCGCAGGCGTTGAAGAGGTCGCGGTCGAGATGGGGCGCGCCCACCAGGGCCGCGATGCCCTCGGTCTCGGTTGCGATCGCCTCGAGCGCCTCCTGGGCGGCGCGCAGAAAACCCGGCCTGAGCAGCAGGTCTTCGGGCGGATAGCCGGTGACGGCGAGCTCGGGGAAGAGAACGAGCTCGGCGCCTGCCTCGCGCGCCTCGCGGAGCCGCTCGACGATGCGCGCGCAGTTGCCCTCGAGGTCCCCGACGACGGTGTTCATCTGCGCGAGCGCAAGTCTCACGCTCTGATTCTAGCGGTTTGCGTCTAAGAGACGAAAACTAGTCGCGGCGCTCTTCGAGGTACTTCTTGAGGCCGAGGAAGGGCAGGATGAACGCTGCGAGAAGGGCGCCGAGCCACACGATGAACGTCGCCACGATCCAGGCGACCACGCCGTCGATCGAGAAGCCGTCGGACAGGAGGTCGGTGACGATCAGCGCGACGAGCGTGGCGATGAGGGCGACTCCTCCCAGGGCGGCCGAGTTGTTTCCCCGGCGAAACTGCGAGACGAGAAACGGCTGCATGAGCGCGAAGACGACGGTGAAGATGAGCACCGCGACGAAGAAGGAGCCCGCGTTCACGTGCACATCGTCCAGGACGGCCGCCGCCACGAGCAGTCCCACGGCATTCGCCACGACGGCGATCGCCGTGCGGACGAGCAGGCGAATCATGGCTCGGAGCGTACAGCGGCCGCAGGCCGGAGCGCCTCGAGGGCGAGGGCGACGTCCTCCTCGTCGTTGTAGAGGTGGAACGCGAAGCGGATCGACCCCGAGCGGGCCGAGCACGCGACTCCCGCCTGCTTCAGCCGCTCCAGGGCATCGTCCGCGTTCTCGACCTGGACGCGCACGATCGGCGACTGCGGCTCGGGAAGGCCGAGCTCGCCGGCGAACGAGCGGGCAAGACGGAGGTTGTGCTCGCCGATGGCCTCCGGCCCGAGCCCGGCGATCAGCTCGAGACTGGCTCGTGCGCCGCCGGTGGAGAACCACGGGAGGGAGACGTCGAGCCGGTGCGCGTCGGGAGCGAGCTTCGGCGCGCCGTAGTAGTCGTCGAAGGGATCGGACCGCGACTTCCAGCCGGCGAGCCAGGGCGTGATCTCATCCAGCCGGTCGGGTCGTACGTAGAAGAACGCGAGCCCTCGCGGCGAGAGCAGCCACTTGTAGGAGTGCGCGACGAGGTAGTCGACGCCGTCGAGATAAACCGCCGTGCCGCCGACGGCCTGCGTGCCGTCGAGGAAGAGCCGGGCTCCGGAGGCCTTGAGCGCCTCGAGGTCGGGCGTGCGCCCGTCGGAGGACTGGACGAGGCTGACCGCGACGAGCGCCGTCCGGTCGTCGATCCCGTCGGCAAGCCGCTCGAGCGGCAGCGTCCGGAGCTCGATGCCTCGCTCCGCCAGCGGCTGCCAGGGGAAGAGCACGGAGTCGAAGTCCCGCTCGTAGAGGACGACGTTGGCCCCGGCCTCGGCGGGGAGGCTCGCGGCGACGATTCCCGCCGCGACCGAAGTGGCCGCCACGTAGGCGATGTCGCGCGGCTCGGCGCCCACGATGCGGGCGAAGAGCTCGCGGCACCGCTCGCCGTCCTCTTCCCAGTCGATCCACGAGCCGCGCTCGCTCCAGCTCGCGAGCGCCTCTTCGACGGCCGCGAGTGCGGAGCGCGGCGGCAGGCCGTACGTCGCGGTGTCCAGATACCCGCGGGTCGGCGAGCCTTCGTATTCAGACGGCGCGAGCAATGTCCTCGAGAGCCTCCGGGTTCTCGACCGAGGAAAGGTCACCTGGATCTTTTCCCAACGCCTTGGCTCGTACCGCGCGGCGCACGATCTTCGCGCTCCGCGTCTTGGGCAGCGCGGGCACGAAGACCACGCGGTCGGGCTTGAACGCGCGCCCGAGCTGCGCGGCCGCGAGCTCCGCGACCTCGCCGGCGAGCTCATCGCTCTCCTCTCGGCCGCGGCCGAGCACGCAGAAGACCCACGCGACCTCGCCCTTCACTTCGTGCGGGACGCCGACCGCGGCCGCCTCGGCCACCGCGGGATGGGCGACGACCGCGGACTCGATCTCGGCGGGGCCGATTCGCTTGCCCGCGATGTTGAGCGTGTCGTCGGAGCGGCCGTGCAGGAACCAGTAGCCGTCCTCGTCCACGGAAGCCCAGTCGCCGTGCACCCAGATCCCCGGAAACCGGCGCCAGTAGGCGTCGAGGTAGCGCTCCGGGTCGCGCCAGAAGCCGCGCGTCATGCCGGGGAAGGGCTTTCGGCACACGAGCTCGCCGACCTCGCCGGTCTCGACTAGGGAGTTCCCCTCCTGGTCGACCACGTCCATGTCCATCCCGAGCGCAGGCCCGCCGAGCGAGCAGGCCTTGATCGGGATCGCGGGGGTGGGCGAGAGGAAGCACGCGCCGATCTCCGTCCCGCCCGAGCAGTTGATGATCGGGCAGCGCTCGCCGCCCACCTGCTCGAAGAGCCAGCGGTAGGGATCGGGATTCCACGGCTCGCCCGTCGTGACGATCACGCGCAGCGACGAGAGGTCGTTTTGCGGGTCGCCGTGCTGCATCAGGGCGCGGATGAGCGTCGGCGAGCAGCCGAGGATGCTCACGCCCTCGTCCTCGATCGTCTTCCAGAGCCGGTCGGACGGGTAGTCCGGGGCGCCTTCGGCGAAGGCGAGCTTCGCCCCCATGGCGCCGCCGCCGACGACGGTCCACGGCCCCATGATCCAGCCCATGTCGGTGGCGAAATGGATGACGTCGTCGGGGTGGGCGTCTGCCTGGTAGGCGAGCTCGCGGCCGATCGAGACGAGGAACCCGCCCTGCACGTGGAGGACGCCCTTCGGCTTTCCGGTCGTGCCCGACGTGTAGGTCAGAAGGTAGGGGTGCTCGGAATCGACCTCGAGCGGCGCGAGCGTCCCCGGGCCGAGCTCGACGCCGCCCCAGGAGCGGTCTTCGCGGTTCCAGGTGATGACGTGCTCGACTGCCGGCGCCTCCTGGGCCGCCTCCTCGACGGTCGCGCGCATGTCGAGCCGCTTCCCACGCCGGAGCGACCAGTCGGCGGTGACCACGACCTTCGCCTCGGAGTCCTGCAGGCGCTCGCGCACCGCCGGGCTCGCGAACCCCGAGAAGATCGGGAGCTGCACCGCTCCGATGTGGGCGCAGGCGTGCGATGCGACGGCGACCTCGGGGCACATCGGCATGTAGATCCCGACGCGGTCGCCCGGCTCCACCCCGAGCGACACGAGGCCTTCCGCGAGCCGGGTGACCTGGGAGGACAGCTCGGCGAAGGTGTACTCCCAGCGCGCGCCGTCCTCACCGAGCCCGACCGCGGCGACGCGACCCGGTTCGCGCTCGGCCCAGCGGTGCACGCAGTTCCAGGAAATCGAGAGGGTCGAGCCGATGAACCACGTCGCCCACTCCGGGCCGCGCGACAAGTCGACGACCTCGCTCCAGGGTGTCGCGAAGTCGAGCCCCATGTCATCGATCGCCGCGGGCCAGAACCACTCGGGGTCTTCCTGCGAGCGGCGCACGAGGTCCCAGTAATCCTCGTGGCCATGGCGCCGCATGAGCCGCGAGACGTTGGCGCGGGAGAGCGTGCGCGCATCGGGGCGCCAAACCACGTCAGCCATTCGCGCCCAGTGTACGAGCCACCGCAGCGGCTGCTAGCTTAGTTCGCACTAACTTTGTGAGGAGGACTGCATGAAGGCGAAGATCTTCGACCCGGAGAACCGGAAATGGTGGACGCTGGGAGCGGTCGCGTTCGGCCTGTTCATGATCATGCTCGACAACACGATCGTGAACGTGGCGTTGCCGTCGATCCAGCGCGACCTCGACATCGGCATCTCCGAGCTCGAATGGGTCTTCAACGGCTACGCGCTCACTTTCGGCGTCCTCATGCTCACCGGCGGCAAGCTTGCCGACCTGATGGGCCGCCGGCGCATCTTCATCGCCGGGCTCGTGATCTTCACCGTCGCGTCGCTCTTCTGCGGACTCGCCACGAGCGCAGCGTGGCTGATCGGCGCCCGCGTCCTTCAGGGCGTGGGGTCGGCGTTCATGAATCCCGCGACGCTCTCGATCATCACGGCGACCTTCCCGCCGCGCCAGCGTGGGATGGCGATCGGGATCTGGGCCGGCGTCTCGGCGATGGCCCTCGCAATCGGCCCGCTCGTCGGCGGACTCATCACGGAGCACTGGAGCTGGAACTGGATCTTCTTCATCAACGTGCCGGTCGGGATCCTCGCGATCGTCGTCACGCGCCTCGTGGTCGACGAGTCTCGTGACACCTCGGCCGAGCAGCGGCTCGACGTTCCGGGACTCCTCTCGTCGGGCATCGCGCTCTTCGCCCTCACCTACGGCCTGATCGAGGCGAACACGTACGGTTGGACGTCACCGCGCATCTTGTCGCTCTTCGCGGTCGCGGCGGTCGCGTTCGCGGCCTTCATCGTGCTCGAGCTGCACCAGCGCGCGCCGATGCTCGACCTCAACCTCTTCAGGAACGGGACCTTCGCCGGGACGAACAGCGTCATGCTGCTCGTCGGCCTCGCCATGTTCGGGGTCTTCTTCTACAACTCGCTCTTCATCCAGAACGTCATGGGCTGGTCGGCCGTCCAGACGGGCGCGTCGTTCCTGCCGATGACGGTGCTGATCATCCTCGTGGCTCCGGCCGCGGGGAAGTGGTCCGACCACGTGGGCTCGAGGTGGCTCATGGGCGCCGGGATGGTGCTCCTGTCGATCTCCCTGCTCATCTTCTCGCGGCTCGACGCGACCTCGGACTTCTGGGACATCCTGCCCGGCCTCCTCGTCGGCGGCTTCGGCATGGCGATCGTGATGACCCCGACGACCGCTGCCGCGATGGGCTCCGTCCCGGTCGACAAGGCCGGTGTCGGCTCGGCCGTGCTGAACAGCATGCGCCAGGTGGGCGGGGCACTCGGCATCGCCGTCATGGGCGCGATCATCGCGAGCTCGGCGACAGGGCAGCCGGGGACTCCCGAGTCTCTGGACGGCTTCGTCAACGGGTATCAGAACGCGCTCACGGTGGCCGCCGGAATCGCGCTCGTCGGAGCGATCCTCTCGGTCGCGACGGTGCGGAAGTACCGCCACGCCGACCAGCCGATACTCGAAGGCGCGTGAGCACCGTCCGACTCCCCGCCGAGGAGCGGCGCGCGTCGCTTCTCAGCACCGCGTGCGGTCTTTTCGCCCGTCGCAGCTACCACGGCACGACGACGGCGGAAATCTGCCGCGCCGCGGGCGTCACCGAGCCGGTCCTCTACCGCCATTTCGCGTCGAAGCGGGCGCTCTACCTCGCCTGCATGGACTGGAGCTGGGAGCAGGTGAAGGAGCTCTGGGCCGAGCGGCTCGCGGCCGAGCCCGATCCGGGTCTCTGGCTCGCGACCATAGGCCGCGCGTTCGTCGAGTCCGAGGCCGAGCGCCCGCGTTCCTCGCCGCTCTGGGTGCAGGGCCTGGCCGAGTCCTCCGTCGATCCCGAGATCGCCGCCTACATGCGTGCCCACATGCACGAGGTGCACGAATACGTCGCCGACGTCGTGCGACGGGCCCAGGAGGCAGGACGCGTGCCGGCGGAACGCGATGCCGACGCGGAAGCCTGGATTTTCATCGCGCTCGGGCTTCTCTCCATGGCCGACGAGGTCGTGGGCGCCCTCCTCCACGACGCCTGGCCGGCGATCCGTGAAAGCCGAATCACGTGGCTGCGCGGCTCGCTCCACGGGTCGTGAAGCGCATTGCCCGTTAGAGGGATAGACGAAGCGGCCTCGAGGGCCGACGCTTCGACCATGTTTGTGTCATTCCAGGCGACAACCCGGAAGCTCCGGCTCTGCGGCCCAGCCGATGCCTCCGGGTTGGTGTCGCCGGGAATCTGGCGCGCCTCCCGCACCCTTCTGCCTGGCGTCCGGCAGGAATGCGAGGTAGTCGGACTATAGCCAAGCCGATGAAGAAGTCAAGTAGCCTTGTGAAGTAAATTTTTCCTCGTATAGTTCACCTTAGATGCACGACCAACTCACAGCCGCCCGCACCGCCACAGGACCCGCCCGCCCCTCGATGGGCGAGCGCGTCCGCCAGCTGCGTATCGCGCGCGGCCTGACGCAGACCGAGCTCGCCGGCGAGCGCTTCTCCAAGGAGTACGTGAGCCAGATCGAGCGCGGGAAGACGCGCCCAACGGGCGAGACCGTCGAGTGGCTCGCGAGCCGCCTCGGGGTCGACCCCTCGTTCCTCGAGACCGGAGTCTCCTCGAGCGAGCGCGAGCGCGTGGAGAGCGTCGTCGCCCGAGCCGAGGCCGCGCTCGAGTCGAACTCCTACGAGGAGGTCGTCGCCGAGATCGACAAGCTCGGCGTTGCGCTGACCACCGTCGCGGTTCCGTCGCTCGAGTTCCGTGCCCACCTCGCCGAGAGCTGGGCGCGGATGTCGATGGGCGACGTTCGCGCGGCGATCGGCCTGCTCGATCGCGCGCGGCAGCTCACGGAGTCGCCCACGTTCAGCGACGTCGACCGGGCCGAGGTTCTCTACCGGCTGGGTGTCTGCCGCTACAAGCTTTCCTCGATCGCCACCGCGGTCGCACTGTTCAGCGAAGCGCTCGATCTCGCCGAGCGCTCGGGTCTCCCTGCCGACCGGCTGCGCTCGAACGCATTCGGCTGGCGCTCCCGCTGCTACCGGCGCCAGCGCGACTGGGAAGCCGCGCGCGAGGACGTCGAGCGCGCACTCGAGCTCGCGGAGAGCCTGAACGACCGCCGCACGGTCGCGCATCACTATTTCCAGGCGTCGCTCATCGCTGAGCGCACCGGTCACTGGGTGCTCGCCCGCTCGTACGCGGAACGCGCCAAGGCGCAGTACGAGGAGCTCGCCGACCAGGCGAACGTCGGCAAGCTCCTGAACAACCTCGGTGGACTGAATTTCCAGCTGGGGAAGCCCGACGAGGCGATCAAGCACCTGAAGGACGCCTACCGGGTTCTCCTCGAGGTCGGCGACGACACCGACGCCGGCCACGTCGTCTCGTCCCTCGCGCAGGTTCACCTGCGTACGGGCGAGCCGAAGCTCGCAGAGGAGCAGGCGCGGCATGCTCTCGATCTACTGGACGGCCGTGTCGACCACCTCGACGAGATCGGCAACGCCCAGCTCGTCCTCGGCCGTGCCCTCCTCGAGCAGGAGCGCCTGGACGAGGCGGAGACCATGTTCAAGGACGCGGAGGCCAGCTTCGAGCAGCTGTCCTCCGTCAGCCACCGCGCGGCCGCGTGGATCGCCCAAGGCGATCTCGCCGTGCGGCGCGGCGAAGACCTCGACGCTGCGCACCTGTACCGGCGCGCTGCCGAGGCACTACAGGACTTCCGGTTCTAGGGAAAGGAGGTGAATCGCGTGACGGCACGTCAAGTTCAGCTTCTCGTTCTTCTCGTGATGGTGGCTGCCTTCCTCGGCAAGGGCCACTGGGTCGGGTTCTTCGACGGGCATTAGGCGTGGAGAAGGATGCTCGAGTTCCGCGTCGAAGGTGTTGCGGCGCGCGAGCCGAGAATTCTTCTTCGACATGGAACAGCGTCCTTCTCTTCGCCCACTTGCACCGCTGATCGGAGCCCTGGCCGGGCTTTGGCTCGGCGCAGCAGGAATGATCGCGGCGCAGCTCCTCTAGAGCGGGAATACGCCGGGCCCGGGGTTAGCGTCGGCTAGGCGTCTACCTGCAGTGCGGCCTTCATCAGCTCCCGCAGGCTGACGACGCCCACTGTCCTGCCGGCCGTGACGACGGGCAGGTGCCTGAACCCGTTGTCGAGCATCGTTCGGATCGCCTCGTCGGCCGAGTCGCTCTCCGTGGCGGTGATCGGATCGGCAGTCATCCACTCGCGCACGCGCGCCTCGCTCGTGTGCACGCGGCCCGCGACGGCCTTCAGCAGGTCGCGCTCGGTGAGGATCCCGATCAAACGGCCGGAGTCGAGCACGACGGCGGACCCGACCCCTTGCTCGGCCATCCGCTCGGCAGCCTCCCCCAGCGTGTCCTCGGGGGCGACTGCGACGATCTCACCGGTCATCACATCCCCGATGCTCCCCATTTCGACGAGGATAGCCGAGCCCGCGGCAGGCTGTTAGGATCGCTTCAACTATTGAAGTGATCGGGAGGTAGCAATGGCAGAAAACGGATACGCGAAGCCCGTCCTCGTGACGAGCGACTGGGTCGCGGAGCACGGAGGTGACTCGGGCGTCGTCGTCGCCGAGGTCGACGAGAACCCCGACCTCTACGACGAGGGCCACATCCCCGGCGCCGTCAAGCTGCACTGGCGCGACGACCTGCAGGATCCGGTCGAGCGCGACGTCGTCGACCGCGAGACCTTCGAGAAGCTGCTCGGCAGCCTCGGCATTGGCAACGACACTACCGTCGTCCTCTACGGGGACAAGAACAACTGGTTCGCCGCCTACGCCTACTGGTACCTGAAGGTCTACGGGCACAAGGACGTCCGCATCCTCGACGGCGGGCGGCAGAAGTGGATCGACGAGGAGCGCGAGCTCACGACCGATGTGCCCTCTCCTGCTGCGCAGAGCTACTCCGCACAGGATCGGGACGAGTCGATCCGTGCGTACCGCGACCAGGTGCGCGACTGGCTCGGCGCAGCCGATCGCGGGCTCGTCGACGTTCGCTCCCCCGGCGAGTTCGCCGGCGAGCTGATCGCTCCGCCCGGCTACGAGCAGGAGGGCGCGCAGCGTGCGGGTCACATCCCCTCGGCCGTGTCGATTCCGTGGGCGAGCGCGGTTCGCGATGACGGCACGTTCAAGTCCGCGGACGAGCTCCGCGAGCTCTACGGCGGCAAGGGGATCACCTCCGACAAGGAAGTGACCGCGTACTGCCGCATCGGCGAGCGCAGCGCGCACACGTGGTTCGTCCTCAGCGAGCTGCTCGGCTTCGAGCGGGTGCGAAACTACGACGGCTCGTGGACGGAATGGGGGAACCTGGTCGACGTGCCCATCGAGAAGGGCTCGTAGCCGATCTCGTAGTTCAGACGACGGATTACCACACCGCCGGCGAGCCGTTTCGCATTGTCACCGGCGGTGTGGAGCCTCTTCAGGGCGCCACGATCCTCGACAAGCGCCGCTTCGCGCTCGAGCGGCTCGACGACGTGCGCAAGCTGCTCGTCCAGGAGCCGCGCGGGCACGCCGACATGTATGGGTGCTTCGTCACGGAGCCGAACGACGGGGATGCAGACCTCGGCGTCGTCTTCTACCACAACGCGGGCTACTCGACGGCCTGCGGCCATGGGACGATCGCGCTGGTCACCTGGGCGCTGGAGACCGGTCGGCTCGAGGCGGCGGAGCCGGAGACGCGCGTCGTCGTGGACGTCCCGTCGGGGCGGCTGCGGACCGTCGCATCCGTGCGTGACGGCCGCGTCGAGCGGGTGCGCTTCACGAACGTCCCGTCCTACGTCGAGGCCCTCGGGCTCGCTGCGGCCGGCCTCACCGTCGACGTCGCCTTCGGCGGCGCCTTCTACGCCTCGGTGGAGTCGCCGCTTCCGGTGCGGAAGGAAAGCCTGCCGCGCTTGATCGAGCTCGGGCGCGAGGTCAAGCGCGAGCTCGAGGCAAGGACGGAGTACGTCCACCCGCTCGAGCCCGAGCTCCGCGATATCTACGGCGTCGTCTTCTTCGAGCTCGTCGAGGACGGGCCGCCGCTCAGGCAGCGCAACGTCACGGTCTTCGCGGACGGCGAGGTCGACCGCTCGCCTTGCGGCAGCGGGACGTCCGCCAGGCTCGCGCTTCTCGACGCGAGCGGAGAGCTCCCGCGCGGCGAGGAACTGGCCCACGAGAGCATCGTCGGAACCGTTTTCTCGGCGCGCGTGGTCGGCGAAGCCGAGGTGGCGGGCCGGCCCGCGGTCGTCACGGAAGTGGAGGGCAGCGCGCACCGAACCGGCGAGCACGAATTCGTGCTCGCCGCGAACGACGAGCTCGGCACCGGTTTCCTGCTCCGCTGACTTATCCACACCGGGGTCAGACCCCACTGTCCCCCACGGCCACGTCTATTCGTCTTCGATGAACCGCCGCATCGCGTCCCGAGCGCTGGACTCGTCGGTTCCGAAGAATGAGAGGAGCTTGCTTGACGGCGCGAAGCCCGGGGCGTTCTCCGTGATGACGCAGGGATAGCTACTCCATTGCCAGAGGGCAGGGCTGTCGCAGAGCCCGGCGCGCGAGGGATTCGTGGCCAAGTAGCGCGTCAGCTCGAGGAGATGCCAGTCGCTCTCGACGAGGATCGCCTTGAACCGTCCTTGGAAGACATGGCCCACGAAGCCATGGAGCCGGTTGAACCATTGAGCGTACGTGCCATTTAGCTCTCTCATGCCCGGCGAAAGATCTGCGGCACGCGTTTCGAGGAGCAGGTGGTAGTGGTTCGGCATGAGGCAGTAGGAGTGAAGAGTCCACTGTCTCTCAACGACCACCCGCCGGACGATCTCGAGGAAGAGTCGGCAGTCGGGGTCCCCGAGGAAGATGGGCTGCCGACGATTCCCACGGGCGATGACGTGATAGATCGCCTCGGGAGTGAATGAGCGCTTCGGTCTCGGCATCAGTTCGAGGCTACGCCGCCGGCGATACGGCATCTCCGCG
>JBKPRJ010000009.1:0-21237 GCA_046734455.1 Actinomycetota bacterium
TAGGTGTTCCACGACCGAAGCCGAGTTCGGGACAAGCACCTGGATTTTCAGTCTAGGGCGAACGGTGAAGCGCCGTGGAACGTGCCTCGTACTTCTTGACTCGCACCCTGCCTTCTTGGCGAAGGCGCGTAACCGCAACGACGTGACGTCCGTTTTCCTTTGAAAGGCTAGGGAGGCAGAGTGGCGATACGAGATGACGTAGCCCCGGAAGCTGGCCCGGGTGCCGGGCACGCGGCGGACGAGGCCCGAGCGAAAGCCGAAACGGGAAGCGGATGGTACGCCTGGCTCGCACGTGGAGGGTTGGTAGCAAAAGGCGTCTCCTATGGCCTCGTCGCAGCCCTTGCGATCGGCGTCGCGATCGGGAGCGGTGGAGAGACCACGAGCCGCCAGGGCGCCTTGGCGACACTTGCGCAAGAGACGTGGGGGAAGATCGCTCTATTTGTCCTCGCCGCTGGGTTCGCCGCCTACGCGCTCTGGCGCTTCATTCAGGCCTATGCCGAGCGAGAGGGCGATGACGACGAGAAGGCGGCGCTCAAGAAGTGGGGAAAGCGCGCCGGCTATGTCGGTCGAGGTCTCATCTATGCGAGCCTGACGTTCACGACGGTGAAGCTTCTCGTCGATGCCGGCCAGCAGCAGTCACAGAACGCAAAGGCGCAGCAGACGACGGCGACAGTGCTTGACTGGCCGGCAGGCCGCTGGCTGGTGGGAATAGGCGGTATCTGCCTCGTCGGGGCCGGGTTGTGGAACGCCTATCGAGCGGTAACCAAGAAGTTCGAGGACAAATGGCGCACAGGCGAGATGAACGAGACTGAACGGACGTGGGGCGGTCGAGTGGGAATCGCCGGTCACCTTGCCCGAGCTGTGGTCTTCACGCTGATCGGAATCTTCGTCATCAAGGCGGCTCTCGAATACGACCCGAACGAGGCGATTGGACTCGACGGCGCGTTGCAGAAGGTTGCCGATGCTGCGTACGGTCCGTACCTCCTCGGCCTGACCGCGGCCGGCCTCCTGTGTTACGGCCTCTACTGCCTTGTCGACGCTCGCTACCGCGACGTTTCTGTCAATAGCTCGGACGGAGGGCGCGCGGAGAGTCCGACTTCGAGGCAGTCCGTTCGGCGCACGATGAATCACCGGCTCGACGGTGCCTCTTCAGTCGATCGATGATCGCGCGGCGGTCTGGGTCGCGACCCATCGCATCGCCGCGCTGAACGACCCGTCCGTCTGGCTCGGATATATCGACAAGGTCGGCGCGGTGTGGATCGTCCTCGCGGTCGTCGTCGGCGTTGCTCTTCGATTCGGTCTCGCTCGCACGTTCGGTCTGACCTTCCTGACGGCGGCGACAACGTTTGCGGCCGATAGCGTCGGCTTCGGGCTCAAGGACATCACCGACCGAACGCGCCCGTTCGTCGCCCACCCGCAAATCGACCCGTTGTATGTCGTCCACTCGAGCTCGTTTCCCGCGGGCCACGCCGCAACCGCGTTCGCCGGAGCGACACTTCTCTCATACGTCGCTCCCAAGGCGATGCCGGGATTTCTCGCCCTGGCCGTGTTGATCGCCTACTCGCGTGTGTACGTCGGGGTCCACTACCCCGGCGACGTGATCGCGGGCGCGATCGTCGGGGCCGCCGTCGGGGCCGCCGCTATCGGCGTCCTCGGTTTCGCCCAGCGACGTAGCGACAAGGTGGGAAAGACGCGTCTTCAGAGTCGGTTTGTCGGTGGCTTGAGTTCTGCTCTGCGGCGCTGACTGCGCGCGGAGAAGCTTCCACAAAAAAGGAAAGGAGGCGGTTGCGGCCTCCGCCTCCTCCGAGGGTGAGATGGCGGTAGCTCTGCGGCGAGCACGCCAATCTCGAACGCTCTCAGCCTAGCGGCTGACTGTCTGGAGGCATCCCCCATCGCGGGGATCGTCAAGCACCGCCGTGAACCAACCGAAGGGGGATGCGTCAAGCGGCCTCGAGCAGCGACAGTTACGTCAGAGGCGACGGGCTCCGATGCGGCGGGAGCTCGCACCTTCTTTGGGGGGTAGGGCCACTGCGGCGGCTCCACTCCCCGCCCTGCGCCGCCGGGAGCACGAATGACAATCTGCCTGCGGCCGAATGACCCGAGCCTCTCTGAAGACCTGGCCTGCTTTCTCCGCCGACACGACTGCCGAGCGGAAGCGGTTGGCGAGGGAACCGTCCGCGTCGACCTGCCACACCGACTCCATCTCGAGCAGGCTGAGATGGAGCTCAGCCTGTACGTCCGCCTCTGGCAGGCCCTGCAGCGCGTGAGCGTTCGCATCGAAGTCAGCGGCTTATCGGTCGAAGACGCCTCGTAACGGCGGCGGAAGCTGACCTCGCGAGTCGAAGTACTCCATAACGAGGCCGTCGCCGGCCTCGGGCGCTCCGATGACGGCGATCGCATCACGGAATAACTCGTCGTCGTTCTGGGAATAGATCGTGCCGCGTTTCTCCCAATTACCTGCGACGATCTGCGACGGCATCCAGCTTTGAGACGTTGAGATGCGATGAGCACAGACGCTCGTCTCGGCGCCTGCGTTCTCTACCACCCGTTGACCAGTCTTGTCGGTGAGTGAACTCGAGCGATAACGATTCACGATCCCCCGCACGGGATCACGGGTATGCAGCCCTCCGGGATTACGCGGTCATTGGCGACGGGCGGACCGTGGCGCTCGTTTCGCGTGACGGGTCGATCGATTGGTTGTCGCTGCCCGATCTCGACTCGCCCTCGGTGTTCGCGGCTCTCCTCGACGCCCAGCGAGGGGGCCGGTTCACGCTTCAACCGGAAGAGGCGTTCACGGCTTCCCGGCGGTACCAACAAGATACGAACGTTCTCGAGACGACCTTCGTGACCGACTCAGGGTCAGTCATGGTCACCGACGCCCTCGCTCTCCCGGACGAACGCCTGCCTCCTCAGCGCGAGCTCCAGCGCAGCATCGACGGGATTTCGGGCAAGGTGGCGATGCACTGGCTGCTCGAGCCTCGCTTCGGCTTTTCCGGGTGGCCGATCAGGCTTTCGAACCGACATGGCATTCCGATCGCCTGGGCGGGTCGCGACGCGGTCGCTGTGCAGTCCTTTGGGGCTGGTGAGGCGGCTATCTCTAAGCAGTCGATAGAGGGTCGTTTTGAGGCGGCCGCGGGCTCGTCTGCGCTTCTGACCCTTGCATATGCACACGGCGAACCACTCGTCTTTCCAACGAGGCACGAGTCGAGATTACGGCTGGCGGCAACCTCGGCGAGTTGGCGCAAGTGGGCGCGAGACCGCTCGTATGAAGGCCCGTGGCGGGATGCCGTCCTCAGAAGCGCGCTCACGCTCAAGCTCCTCGTCTTCGCCCCTTCGGGAGCGGTCGCGGCAGCCGCCACGACCTCCCTGCCAGAGCAGATAGGCGGCGGGCGCAATTGGGATTACCGCTATTCGTGGATTCGCGACAGCGCCTTCACGATTGGCGCCTTCCTGGAACTCGGCTGCCCCGCGGAGGCAGACGCGTACTTCTGGTGGCTCATGCATGCCACCCAGATGACCCATCCGCGCCTCCATGTGCTTTATCGCCTCGACGGCGGGACGAGAGCCAAGGAACGCGAGCTTCCGCTGGCGGGCTATCGCGACTCCCGCCCAGTGCGTGTCGGAAACGGCGCCGCCGAGCAGCTCCAGCTGGATACGTACGGGGAGCTGATGCAGTCCGCTTGGCTGTACGCCCGCGCGGGCAATCCCCTCGATCGAGACGTCGCTCACCGTTTGCATGGAATTGTGGACTTCGTCGCCGCCAACTGGGGGAGAGCCGACGCGGGCATCTGGGAGGTGCGCAGCTCCCCCTTGCACTTCACGCAATCGAAAATGCTCTGTGCCGTCGCGCTCGAGCGTGCGGTCAGCCTGGCGGAGGAAGGCGCGCTTCCCGCTGACGAATCGGCACGCTGGCGTAGGGAGAGCGCCGCCATCCACGACTATGTCGACCGTGAGTGCTGGTCACCGACGAAAAGGAGCTACGTTCGCTTTGCCGGCGGCGAGGAGCTGGACGCAAGCGTGCTCCTCGCTGTGCTTCATGATTTCTCGGGCTCTGCCGACGAGCGGATGCGCCAAACCGTTGACGCGATCGAACGCGAGCTTGCAGACGGACCGTTTGTCCATCGCTACACCGGCGAAGATGGCCTCGAAGGCACGGAGGGTGCCTTCATCGCGTGTTCGTTCTGGCTTGTCGAAGCGCTTGCCCGCACTGGGCGCAGAGACGCCGCTGCTGAACTCTTCGAGCAACTCCTTGCGCTTGCCAACGATGTCGGCCTCTATAGCGAAGAAATCGATCCCATAACGGGAGACTTCCTCGGCAACATGCCACAAGGTCTCAGCCATCTCGCGTTGATCAGCGCGGCGAGCGCTCTTTCGAAAGGACCGCGGTGACCGTCTGGGCCGCACTAGCCGGCGGCTTCGTGGGCACGCTCGTCTTGACGACCATTCTGCGCGCAGCGAGTGAGCTACGGATGACCCGGATTGACCTGCCCTTCCTGCTCGGCACCGCCTTCACCGCGGACCGCCAGCACGCGAAGGCACTCGGCTACGGGCTCCACTTCGTCGCGGGCCTCTCCTTCGCGCTCGTGTACTACGCGATCTTCGTTGGGATTGACGCCGCCGGTTGGTGGATCGGCGCGGTCTTCGGTCTTGTTCACGCCGTATTCGCCAGCACAGCGCTTGTCAACATCCTTCTCCCGCTCGTGCATCCGCGCATGGGGTCCTCGCTCACCGCGGCCCCTTCGACCGCGTTGCTCGAGACTCCGGGGTTCCTCATGCTCAACTACGGCGTCCAGACACCGCTCGTCACCATCGTGGCTCACGTTGCATACGGGACTCTGGTAGGCGGCTTCGTCGCCCTCCCTGCATAGTGCTCCCTAGCGCGCGACCCACTACGGGCCGGCGTGGTTCCCCCCTTACAAGCACAACGGCCTGCAGTCGCCTGTGTGGTCAGGTGCCAAGTTCTTTGGGCAGACGTGACCTGCCAGATACGTCGCTCGATGCTCAAGTCGGCTAAGGCACTGGCAATCGATGCCATCTTGATGAGCGCCTGCCGGCCGGCTGATCTCCTGCCTGCTCGACCTCCTCGCGGCGCGTTTACCGCGAGGACGGCTGGTGGCGTCCGGAGCCTGACATCGCCCGTTCCGGGAGTCGGGCGCCGCGCCTCCCTCTGGAGTAGACCTCCACGAAGCCTTGCCGCCAGCTGGGATGCCGCAACGACCAGCCGAGCTCGCGCTTTGCCTTGGCGTTCGACGCGCCGCGGGCGTCTGTCCCCATGAGGACTGCAACGTCGCCCGCGACCAGCCGCGCCAACCAGACAGGAATGCGGCGGGGCGGCTTGGCGCCGAGCGCGTCCGCCAATGCCGGCAGCCACTCGCGGACCGGAGCAGGCTCGTCGTCCACGATGTTGTAGATCTCCGGGCCGTCGTGTTCGAGCGCGAGCACGGTCGCCGCTGCGGCATCCTCGAGGTGAATCCAGGAGACGTAGCCGCCCCCGTCGCCGACGATCGGGAATCGCCGCTTGCGTACCGGGTCGACCAGGCCATCGTTGGCCGCGCCGTAGAAACCGCCGTAGCGAAGGGCGATCCCGCCGGCATCGGTGACCGCATGCTCGAGGTGTCGCATCGCAGCATGGCCCTCGCGCATCGTCGCCGGCGGGTCCGGGTCGAGGGGATCGTCCTCGGTCTTGACCATCCCTCCTTTGCGCTCATTTCGCATGCTCGCGAAGCTCTGGGCGACGAACCGAGGAACGCCTACCTCGCGCGCGGCGGCGAGCAAGTTGTCGGTGCCCTCTGTGCGCAGCCGGTTGGTCTGCGCGAACGTCCGGTCGAAGTTCCGGCCGAAGCGAATATCCGAGAGCGCGGTCGCCTGATGGACGATCGCCTCGGGCTCGGCCCTGGCGACTGTCTCGCGTACGGCACGCGAATCCAGTGCGTCGAGCACGACCGGCTCTGCACCTTGTTCGCGGAGCCGCTCCATCTTTTTCGGTGAATGGCACGTGCCGATCACCTCATGGCCGTGGTCGATGAGGTGTGGGACGAGCCAGGTGCCGATTGCACCGCTCGCGCCGACGATGAGGACTCTCATGACCTCTCCTCTCGTTTGGTTGGCCCGGACCCACGCTTGACCGTTTGAGCCCCTTTCAAACCACGCGGCGTGTGAGATCGGCGTGGTGCGGGCTTTTACCGACCTGGTTTGCTCCTTTCCCTGATGGCGAGCTCCCACCCGGCGGGGACGATGCGGGCAAAGGAGGGTGCGTTATGGCCACGATTTCGCATGAGCCCACTCGGGACGGGTCGGAGAAGCAGCGCTCGTCCGAATTCGTCGTCCGCGAAACGTGGGCGTCGGTCGCGATCTCGGTCATCTGGCTCGCGGTGCTGCTCGACGCGCTGTACGGGCCGGACATCGTCACCCAGAGCGCGGGCGGCGACAGCGCGGTGATTCCCTCGGCGATCATCCTGTCGTTCTTCGCGTTCTTCGCGACCTGGGTGGTCGCAAGGTACGGCCTGCGGCGCGAGGAAAAGGACTGAGCGGTTCAGCCTTCCGCGCTGAGCTCGCCCCGGCGAGCGTCGATCTGTACTGGCTCCCGCTTGGCGCCGGTGCTCCGAGCGGGAGCCGCCTCGTCCATGTCAACGGGCGGATCTACGAGGCGCTCGTAGCTGCGTTCGAGCGGCGCCGGCCGCTCGACATCTACCACGCGGGCCTCGAGGTTCGCCTCGGAACGGGGATCTTCGTGATCGAGGTGGCTCCATCTCCGGATTCCGTGCGAGCGCGACGCGGAGTCGTCGCGGAAGGCCCCGTCGGCGCCCGCGCTGCCGGGGCGCTCAGGCTCTTCCGTTACGAGGTTCGCTGCTGGTACGGCGGGACGATTCCGGACATCGACGAGGCGGTCGACAGTCCGGTTCGCCTCACGGACGACGCGGTGCTCGCCCACCGCCTGCTCGAGCTCACCTCGGAAGTTCCGACGCCGGTCTGGGGTCGGGACGAGCTCGGGACGGGAGATATGTGGAACTCCAACTCCGTCGTCGCTTGGCTGATCGCGAAGGCCGGGCTGGCCGTCGAAAGCGTGCAGCTGCCGGCGCATGGCCGAGCGCCCGGCTGGAACGGCGGCATCCTGGTCGCTCAGCGGTAGCCCTGGGCGGCGGCGTACTCCTCGGCCACCGACCTGGGGACGCAGAATGCCCAGGCCTCCTCGACGAGGTCTCTCATCTCGTCCTCGTCGATCGCGGCGAGGTCGACGTGCACCCAGTGGTAGCGCATGTCGTGCGCGCTCGGGAGCGAGAACTTCTCAGGCTCGGCGTCGACGAGCGCCTGACGCCATTCCCTCGGGAACGCGAACCCCATCGTCGCGCCGTCCTTCGAGAAGGCGAGCCAGACGATCCGGCCGATCCGGAACTTGATCCGCCCGCGCACGACAGCCTCGTAGCTTCGGGGAAGCGTGGCCGCGAAGACGCGAACCTCGTCCATCGACACCACGCCGCTCACGTTACTGTCACGCGCACGCGAGCGAAAGGAGCGGGGTGGGGTACAGCGTCGTGAACGTCGAGGAGATCGAGGGCGAGGGGCCGGGCGGAGCCGTCCGCTTCGTTCGCCGGACGCTCGGCGTGCAGGCTTTCGGGATCAACTGGTTCGAGCTCGGGCCGAACGTGCGCGGCCGCGAGCACAACGAGGTGGACACCGGCCAGGAAGAGGTGAACGTGATCATCGAAGGCTCGGGCGTCTACGAGGTCGACGGCGAGGCCATTCCCGTGCGTGCGGGATCCTTCCTCCGCTTCGACCCGGGGACGACGCGCTGCCCGGTTGCCGGCCCGGACGGGATGACCATGATCGCCGTCGGGGTCCGCCCGGGAAGCTACGAGCCGCATGGACCTTTCTGACGAGCACGTCGTCCGGCTGACGAGAGTCCTGCGCGCGCCTCCGGACTCGGTGTTCGCCGCGTGGACGGAGCCGGCGCTGCTCGAGCGCTGGTGGGCCGGCGTGGGGGGCTGGGTCGAGGCCAAGGCCGACATCGATCTCAGAGTGGGCGGCAACTACCGCTTCTCCATGCGCGACGAGGGCGGAGCGCTGCACGGCGTGCTCGGCGCGTACACGGAGGTGGCCCGTCCCGAGCGCCTCGGGTTCACGTGGACCTGGGAGAACGAGCCGCGGGTGATGCGGGGGAGCGAAGGGACCCTCGTCGACCTGATCCTCCGCGAGGCTCCCGGTGGGACGCAGCTCACCCTGACGCACAGCGGCTTCGGCTCGAAGCTCGTCAAGGAGCTGCACGAAGAGGGCTGGAATGCCCTCCTCACGAGTCTTTTCGGCTTTCTGTCGTGAGACGGAGGGCCCGGATCTTCCGAGCCGGGCCCTCGTCCCAGGTCGACGGCTATCCCGCGCAGCCGTGGGCTGCGAGGATGGCTGCGTCGCTGAAGGCGTTGGCGCCTCCGGCGTAGTTGGAATGAGCGGCCGTCCCGCTCGACTTCGCAGCCGAGATCAGCTGGCCGAAGCTCAGAGCGCAAGCCGCCTTGATGTCCTGGCCCGGCGCCGCACCCGCAGCGGCGGGAAGGGCGAGGATGGCGACGGAGCAGACGGCTGCTGCGATTCGCTTTCGCATCGTGTCTCCTTTTCTCACGCAGCGGCGTGGGCCGGGGTCCGCGACCAGCGCCGACGCATCGCGGGCCACGAGACGATCTCGTAGACGGCCGCGGCTCCGACAAGCCCGTACACGACCCGGGTGGTTGCATTCGTCTCACCGAAATCGAGCCCGAACAGCGCCGCGACGAGGTCGAACTCGGCGACGGCCACGAGCCCCCAGTTCAGGGCGCCGACGACAACGAGAACGCCGGCCAAAACGTCGAGCTTTTTCATGTCCTCTCCTCCTTGTCGAGGTTTCGTCCAGGTAAGGTACAGACCTTGGACAATATTGTCAAGTCTCTGTCTAATGTGTGTACGATGGATCCGGAATGGCGAGCGAAGGCCTTCTTCGGATCGGCGAGTTGAGTCGTCGAACGGGTGTGAAGCCCGATCTGCTCCGAGCCTGGGAGCGCCGATACGGCCTCCTGGAACCGGAGCGGAGCACTGGTGGTTTTCGCCTCTACCCCCCCGGGGCGATCGACCGGATCACCGCGATGCAGGAGCATCTCGCGGGCGGTCTTTCGGCTGCCGAGGCGGCCCGGCTCGCACTCGAGAACGCCGAGCCGATCCGGTCCGCTTCTATGGAGGTACTGATCGGGGAGCTGAGCGACGCCCTCGACGGGTACGACGAGCCGCGCGCCCAGGCCGTGTTCGACCGCATGCTGAGCGCCTTCAGCGTCGATGCGGTTCTCCGCGATGCCGTCCTGCCGTTTCTCCACGAGCTCGGATTGCGCTGGGAGCGGGGCGAGGTCTCGGTCGCGCAGGAGCACTTCGCGAGCAGCGTCGTCCGTGGTCGCCTACTCGGGCTCGCGCGCGGCTGGGGTGCCGGAAGCGGGCCCGTCGCGATCCTGGCGTGCCCGCCTGGTGAGGAGCACGATCTTGGCCTGCTCGCGTTCGGGATCGTCCTCCACGACCGTGGGTGGCGGATCGCCTACCTCGGACCTGACACGCCGATGGAGACGCTTGCGGGCGCTGCCGCTCGTCTGGAGGCCAGGGTGATCGTCCTCGCCGCCGTCAACCCCAGGCGGTTCGAGGCGGCTTCGGCGGCCCTCGGGCATCTCGCCAAGACACACGAGCTGGCGGTCGCCGGGCCGGGAGCGAGTGAGACGCTCGCGAAACGGACCGGGGCGCTCCATCTCACCGGTGGGCCCGTGGACGAAGCCGAGCGGCTCGCAGCTCACCGCCGCTAGCATCGGAGGAGATGGCAGAGCCTCGAATCGCGCGTCTCGACGAAGTCGCCTCGTCGGAGGAGATCGCGCGGCTGCCGTACTCACTCCGTGTGCTGCTCGAGAACGTCTTGCGCGCGGGAGAGGAGAAGGAAGTCCGGGCCTTGCTGGACTGGCAGCCCGAAGAGGAGCCGCACCGCGAGATCTCTTTCCGCCCGGCACGCGTCCTGCTCCAGGACTTCACCGGCGTTCCCGCCATCGTTGATCTCGCCGCCATGCGCGACGCGATGCGCGATCTCGGCGGAGACCCGGGCCGCATCAACCCGCTGCTTCCCTCCGAGCTCGTGATCGACCACTCCGTTCAGGTCGACGTCTTCGGGTCGAAGATCGCGATCTTCAAGAACACCGAGCTCGAGTTCGAGCGCAACCGGGAGCGCTACGCCTTCCTGCGCTGGGGCCAGGAGGCCTTCGACGACCTTCGCGTCGTGCCGCCGAACACAGGCATCGTCCACCAGGTCAACCTCGAGTACCTCGCGCGCGTCGTCGAGGAACGCGACGGCTGGGCCTTTCCGGACACGCTCGTCGGCACCGACTCGCACACGACCATGGTCAACAGCCTCGGCGTCCTGGGCTGGGGGGTCGGGGGAATCGAGGCCGAGGCCGCGATGCTGGGCGAGCCGCTCCCCATGCTCGTCCCGCAGGTCGTCGGCTTCCGCCTCGCGGGCCGCCTGCCCGAAGGCTCCACGGCGACCGACCTCGTTCTCACCGTCACGGAGGTGCTCCGGAAGCTCGGCGTCGTCGGCAAGTTCGTCGAGTTCTTCGGGCGCGGGCTTGCAGGCCTCACGCTCGCCGACCGCGCGACGATCGCGAACATGTCGCCGGAGTACGGCGCGACGTGCGGCTTCTTCCCGGTCGACGAGGAGACGCTCGCCTACCTGCGCATGACCGGGCGGAGCGAGGATCACATCGCGCGGGTGGAGAGTTACTGCCGCACCCAGCTTCTCTTTCACGAGGAGGAGGCCGAGCCCTCGTACAGCCAGGTCGTCGACCTCGATCTCGGCTCCGTCGAGCCGAGCCTCGCCGGCCCGCGGCGCCCGCAGGACCGCGTGCCTCTCAGCAGCGCGCGAGACTCCTTCCTGGACGCCCTTCAGACCTTCGGAGTCGAGTACGGAAACGCCGACAGCGCGATGGCGGAGACCTTCCCCGCCAGCGACCCGACTACCGAGCAAGCGCCTGGCGGAGAGCACGCAGCGGCGCCCGTGCCCGAGCCGGTCGCCGCGGTCGCGGAGCTTTCTCCGACCTCGGTTCCCGTCGAGGTCGAGGGCACGCGGTTCGAACTCGGCCACGGCAGCGTGGTGATCGCGGCGATCACGAGCTGCACGAACACCTCGAACCCGACCGTCATGGTCGCGGCCGGCCTTCTCGCCAAGAACGCCGTCGAGCGCGGCCTCAAGCGCCGCCCCTGGGTGAAGTCGAGCCTCGCCCCGGGCTCCAAGGTCGTCACCGAGTACTACGACCGCGCAGGCCTCTCCAAGTACCTCGACGAGCTCGGCTTCGACGTCGTCGGCTACGGCTGCACGACCTGCATCGGGAACTCCGGCCCCTTGCCGCACGAGATCTCGGCCGCAGTGGACGAGGGCGACCTCGTCGTGTGCTCCGTCCTCTCCGGCAACCGCAATTTCGAGGCGCGCATCCACCCCGAGGTGAAGGCGAACTACCTCGCCTCGCCGCCCCTCGTGGTCGCCTATGCGCTCGCCGGCCGCATGGACGTCGACCTGACCAGCGACCCGCTCGGCCAGGACGAGGAGGGGAACGACGTCTTTCTCTCCGACGTCTGGCCGAGCCCGGATGAGGTGCAGGAGACGATCGCCTCCGCGCTGCAGCAGGAGATGTTCACGCGCACGTACGCGGATGTCTTCACGGGCGACGAGCGCTGGCGCGAGCTCGATACCCCCGAGGGAGAGCTTTTCGCCTGGGCTCCGGAGTCGACCTACGTCCGCCTGCCGCCCTACTTCGAGGGCATGTCGCCGGAGCCGGGCACCGTCAACGACTTCTCCGGCGCGCGCTGCCTCGTCATGCTCGGCGACAGCGTCACGACCGACCACATATCGCCCGCCGGGGCGATCAAGCCGGACAGCCCCGCCGGCCGGTACCTCACGGAGCACGGTGTCGAGCGCAAGGACTTCAACTCCTACGGCTCACGGCGCGGAAACCATGAGGTGATGGTGCGCGGCACGTTCGCCAACGTTCGCCTGCGCAACCTCCTCGTCCCTGGCAGCGAGGGCACGTGGACCGTCCATCTCCCGGACGGCGAGGAGATGACGATCTTCGACGCGGCCGAGCGGTACGGCTCCGATGGCGCCCCGCTGGTCGTGCTGGCGGGCAAGGAGTACGGCTCGGGCTCGTCCCGCGACTGGGCCGCCAAGGGGCCGAAGCTGCTCGGTGTACGCGCCGTCATCGCCGAGAGCTACGAGCGCATCCACCGCTCGAACCTCATCGGGATGGGGGTGCTTCCGCTCCAGTACATGCCGGGAGAGAACGCCGCGTCGCTCGGGCTCGGCGGCCGCGAGGAGTTCTCGGTCAGCGGCGTCGAGAACGGCGAGGCCGACGAGGTGACCGTGCGTGCCGACGACAAGGAGTTCCGGGCTCGGCTTCGCGCCGACACCCCGCGCGAGCGCGACTACCTGCGCCACGGCGGCGTCCTTCCGTACGCCCTTCGCGGGCTCCTGCGAGGATGAACCGGCTCGTCGTAGTGGCCCCGCTCAAGCCGGGCAGCGAGGCGCGTGCCCGCGAGCTTCTCGACGAGGGCCCGCCGATCGATCTCGAGAGCTCCCGCTTCGACGCCCACGAGGTGTTCGTCACGCCGCAGGAGGTCATCTTCGTCTTCGAAGGAAGCTCCGCCGAGGGCGGCACCCTCGCCCTCACCGCTGACGACCCCGGGGTCTGGCGGGCGGCAAAGGCCTGGGCCGAGTGCCTCGACGGGAGGCCGCGCGTCGCGCGCTCAGCCTTTTCCTGGAAGCGAGACCCGGCGAGCGGTTAGGGTAGCCCCGTGCTCCTTTGGCTCGTATTCGGCTGGGCGAGCAACCTGCTCGCCGTCTGGGTCACGTCGCTGATCTTCGACGGCGTCACGTATGACGACAGGTTCTGGGTGCTCGTCGTTGCCGGCCTCGTCCTCTTCCTGGCGAACGCGATCATCCGGCCGATCGTGATCATCCTGACGCTGCCGGCGGTGATCCTGACCCTCGGGATCCTGTTGCTCTTCATCAACGCGTTCACGCTCTGGATCACGGACAAGATCGTGCCGCCTTTCGAGGTCCACGGCTTCTGGACCTACATTGGGTCCGTGATCATCATCTGGCTCGTGAACTGGATGGTGTACGCGATCTTCAAGCCCGACAGGCACGAGAGCCGCGAGCTCACGGCCTAGGCGGCCGTGGAGCGTCCCGTTTCGCATTCGTTCGACGTCAGGCATGTCGCCGACCGTCTCGCTGCGGGGGACGGCGGCTACGAGATCGTTCACGAATCACCCGGAGTCGAAGTCGGCGTCTACGTCCTCGTCGCCCCCGAGCCGGACCGCCAGCAGCCGCACGAGTGGGACGAGATCTACGTGGTCCTCCAGGGCAACGGCGTCCTGACGGTGGAAGACGAAGAGATCCCGCTCGCGGAGGGTGGCGCGGTCTTCGTCCGCGCCGGGGCCGAGCACCGCTTCTCCGCCTACGAGCACCTCTCCGTGCTCGTCCTCTTCGACAAGTCGCAGACCTAAGGCCCCTGCTAGGCGGTGGCGAGCCGCGCATGCAGGCGGCCGAGGCCGTACGGGATCCACCACGCGGCGAGGCCGGCTGTGAGAGCCCAGAGGAGGTTCACCTCGAAGCCGATCACCCCGACGAGCAGTGCGAGCACCCAGTCCCGCACCGCTCGAAGGTCGCGCAAGAGGCCGATGTGCAAGATCCCGGCGGTGGCGAGCATCGCGGCGAGGATTGGAAGCGGAAAGGCGGGCAGGACTCCCGCGAGGCATGAGCCGAAGCCCACGGCGAGGCCAAGGAGACCCACTCCCAGCGCGAGGGGCGCAGCGGCAGTGCGCGCGCCGAAGGAGTAGTGCGCTGTCATTCCGCCGGCGCCGTGGCAGACCGGCATTCCGCTGATCGAACCGGCGAAGAGGTTCGCGAGCCCCAGACTCGTCGCCAGGCGGCCCGGCTTCACCCTCTTCGCCTTCTCCTCCCCGAAGTACGCGCGCGCAGCATCCGCTGTGGCAAGGCAGGAGTTTGCGAACGAGAGGGGCGCCTGCGGGAGCACGAGAACGGTGAGCGCCGTCAGCAGCACCCCACCGTCGAGGCTGGGGAACGTGATTCCTGAAGGCCCGAGTGACAGCTGGTCGGCACCCAGGACGACAGCGGTCGCCGTTCCCGCCCCGACGAAGACGAGCGACACCGCGTAGCGCTTGAAGGAGAGCGCCACGCCCACGAGCACGATCGCGAGCGGCAACGCCCAACGCGGGTTCAGGGCATGAGCGGCGAAGGATTTCGGCGGGTCGGTGACGAGCCCCCAAGCGATCTTCAGGAAGAGCAGCCCGACCGTCAGCTGCACGCCGCGGACGAGCGCTCGCGGAAAGGCGCGCGAGAGCACATCGATGATCCCGAGTCTTCCGCCGAGGAGGAACGTCGCTCCCATCAGGAGAGCGCCGGCCGCGATCTCGTCGGGGCCCAGGCCGTTCGCAATCGCGATGGCGCCGAAAGCCTTGAGCGGCTGCACCGGGACCGGCAGCCGGTAGACGAAAGCCACCGTGATGTAGAGAAGAGCCGCGGGCAGGAGGACGGCCGTCGCCGACAACCCGTTGGAGACGATGAGCGCGACCGCGATCGGGACAAGGACGCCGAGATCGGCAACCGCCCCGGCCAGCTCGCGTCGATCGAACTTCACGGCCGTATCATTGCCGCCGGAATGTTCTTCCGTCAGGTGCTGCACGAGGATCTCGGGTGCGCCTCCTACCTCGTCGCAGACGGCGGGGAGGCGGCGGTGATCGACCCGAAATGGGACGTCGAGGACTACCTCGCGCTCGCCGACGAGCACAACTTCCGGATCACGCACATCTTCGAGACGCATAACCACGCCGACCACGTCTCCGGCAAGGGGCGCCTGCAGGAGGCGACCGGCGCGACGATCCACGTGCCTGCGGCGGCCGAGGTCAGCTTCGAGTCCGAGCCGGTGGCCGATGGGGACTCCGTCACCGTCGGTGAGGTCCGTATCGCCGCGCTCGCCACGCCCGGCCACCGGCCCGAGCACACCGCGTACGTGGTCTCCGACGCCGCGCGCGGGGAGGAGCCGTGGCTCGTCGTCACCGGCGATTCGCTCTTCGTGGGCGACGTGGCGCGCCCGGATCTCGCCGTCGAGCCGGAGGAGGGCGCGCGGGAGCTCTTCGGCTCGCTCAACCGGCTCCTCGAGCTCGGCGACTTCGCTGAGGCCTGGCCCGGCCACATCGGGGGCTCTCTCTGTGGCGGCGCCGGGATGAGCGAGAAGCCCGGCACGACGATCGGCTTCGAGCGCCGCTTCAACAGGCTCCTTCGCCTCGGCGAGGAGCAAAACTTCGTCCGCGAGCTGACGGGCCACCTCGCGCCGCAGCCGCCGAACTTCAAGCGCATCGTCGAGCTGAACAAGGGCCCGCTCCTGACCGAAGCGGCGGTCGTCGAGCCTCTCGCCCCTGCGCGCGTGAAGGAGATGACCGACGCCGGCGTCCTCCTCCTCGACGGCAGGGCGACCCGCGACTTCGACGCCGAGCACGTTCCCGGTTCCGTGAACGTGACGATGACCCGCTCCTCCGTCGGGACGCGCGCGGCCTGGATCGCCGATCCCGAGGCGGAGGTCGTCCTGAACGCGGCGAGCGAAGACGACGCGCGTCGGATGGCACGTCTGCTCGAAGCGGTCGGCTTCCGCAAGGTCACTGGCTTTCTCTCCGGCGGAACGACCGCGTGGCGCAATGCGGGCTACGAGACTGGCTCGACAGTCGCCGTGGACGTGCCCGGCCTCGCCGAGCGGATCCGAAGCGGCGAGGTCCGTGTCCTGGACGTCCGCGACGAGGACGAGTGGGAGGAGAGCCACGTGCCCGGCTCGATCCACATTCCGTTCCACGAGCTTCGCGACGGGATTCCGGCCGAGCTCGAGAACGGCGGCAAGCCGCTCGCAATCGTCTGCTCGGCGGGAAACCGCAGCTCCATCGCGGCTTCGCTCCTCAAGCGCGCCGGCCTCGAGGGCCTCGAACACGTCGCGGAGGGCGGGGTCGAAGACCTCCGAAACGAAGGCATCGAGCTGGTCGAGGGGAAGTAGGCTGAAGCCGCGCCCCTGCTACACTCCTGACCGCGGGGCGGCGTAGCTCAGTTGGTTAGAGCAGCGGAATCATAATCCGCGTGTCGGAGGTTCGAGTCCTCCCGCCGCTACCTTTCAGGGGACCCGAAGAGACGAAGGAACAACATTGGCAACAGGAGTACGAGTAGCGATCACGCTTGCGTGCACGGAATGCAAGCGCCGCAACTATCAGACACAGAAGTCGAAGCGAAACACGCCCGACCGTTTCGAGACGAAGAAGTACTGCCGCTGGTGCAGCTCGCACACCCTGCACAGGGAGACTCGCTGACGCCATGGCCCGCCAGCCCCGCACGCGCCGCAAGCGCGAGAACTACCAGGCTCCCGCAGAGCGCGCACGCCAGCGCCGCCGCGAGATCAAGCCTGTCGGCCAGCCGAAGAGTCAGACCGGAGCGCGCCGCGAGCGCCGAGGCGGCTTCCGCGGGTTCGTCGCGGAGTCGGTCGGCGAGCTCAAGAAAGTCGAATGGCCCGGGAAGCAACAGCTCTTCTCGGCAACCATCGTCGTCATCATCGCGGTGGCCGTCGTCGGGGCGTATCTCTGGATCGCCGACCTCGCGCTCTCGCACTTCGTCAAGAACGTTCTCCTGAACCTCTAAAGGACGCCCCGCACCCAATGTTCCGCTGGTACGTCATCAACACCTACTCCGGGCACGAGAACAAGGTCAAGGCCAATCTCGAGCACCGCATCGTCTCCATGAACCAGGCTCCGCAGTTCCGCCGGGTCATCGTCCCGACCGAGCAGGTCGTGGAGACGAAGGACGGGCAGAAGGTGCAGACGGAGAAGCGCGTGCTTCCCGGCTACGTGCTCGTGAACATGGACATGTCGGACGAGGCCTGGACGGTCGTGAAGAACACGCCCGGGGTGACCGGCTTCGTCGGCTCGGGCACGAAGCCCGTGCCGCTGTCCCAGCCCGAGGTCGACCGCATCCTCCACACCGCGACCGCCGGCGCCGAGCGCCCGCGCGCGCTCGCCGACTTCGAGCTCGGCGAGTCGGTGAAGGTCACGTCCGGCCCGCTCTCGGACTTCGACGGCGAGATCGTGGACGTGAACGCCGACCAGCAGAAGCTGAAGGTGCTCGTGAACATCTTCGAGCGCCAGGTTCCGGTCGAGCTCTCGTTCGACCAGGTGAAGAAGCTCGACTAGCTACCCTGAACGACTGCGATGGCGAAGAAAGTACTGACACTCATCAAGCTGCAGATCCCCGGCGGGCAGGCCAACCCGGCGCCGCCGGTCGGCCCCGCGCTCGGCCAGCACGGCGTCAACATCATGGAGTTCTGCAAGGCCTTCAACGCGCAGACACAGCAGGCGGGCGGCCGCATCACGCCCGTCGAGATCACCGTCTACGAGGACCGCTCGTTCACCTTCATCACGAAGACCCCGCCCGCGGCCGTGCTCATCAAGGAGGCCCTGAACATCCCCAAGGGCTCCGGCGAGCCGAACCGCGAGAAGGTCGGCCGGCTGACGCGCGACCAGATTCGCCAGATCGCCGAGACGAAGCTGGAGGATCTCAACGCGCGCGACGTCGACCAGGCGATGCGCATCATCGAGGGCACCGCGCGCTCGATGGGAGTGGAGACGCCCGCATGAGCCAGCATGGAAAGCGCTACCGCCAGGCGCGCGCGGCCATCGACCGCGAGAACGCCTACACGCCGTTCGAGGCTGTCAAGCTCCTGAAGGACGCGCCGGATGCGAAATTCGACGAGACCGTCGAGGTGCACTTCCACCTCGGGCTAAACGTCCGCCACGCCGATCAGCAGCTGCGCGGCACGCTCATGCTCCCGCACGGAACGGGAAGCGACGTGCGCGTCGCCGTCTTCGCGGAGGGCGAGAAAGCGAAGGAGGCCGAGGAAGCAGGAGCCGACATCGTCGGGTCGGCCGACCTCGCCACGAGGGTCGAGGGCGGCTTCGACGAGTTCGACGTCGCGATCGCGACCCCCGACATGATGGGAACGGTCGGCAAGCTCGGCCGCATCCTCGGGCCGCGCGGCCTGATGCCGAACCCCAAGGCCGGCACCGTCACTTTCGACGTCGGCAAGGCCGTCCGCGACTCCAAGGCCGGCAAGCTCGAGTACCGCACCGACCGCGGCGCCAACGTGCACCTCACGATCGGGAAGAAGAGCTTCGAGGCGCGCGCCCTGCTCGAGAACTACGCGACCGTGCTCGACGAGATCGTCCGCGCGAAGCCGTCGGCCGCGAAGGGCCGCTACATCCGCACGATCACGCTGACGACGTCCATGGGCCCCGGCATCCACGTCGATCCGCAGAAGACACGCGGCGTCGTCGAGGAGATGGAAGAGGAGGCCGCCGTCCCGGCGTAGCCAAGTACCGAAGCCCGTCGCCAGAGACAGCCGGCAGCCCGAGAGGGCGTAAGACCTGCCGAGGCGGACGAGGGAGGATCGAAGGATCGCCTCTGCTCGTGCCCGCCCGGAAGGCGGGCGCGATTCGTTTGAGGAGGTGATTCGATGCTGAAAAGAGAGAAGGAACGCGTGGTCGCAGACCTCGTCGAGCGGCTGCGCGCGTCCGACACGCTCATCGTCGCCGACTATCGCGGACTGTCGATGCCGGAGATCGACGGCGTGCGGACCGAGGTGCTGAAGCACGGCGCCCGCTTCACCGTCGTGAAGAACACGCTGACGAAGCGCGCGGCCGAGGAGGCTGGCGTGCCAGAGCTGATCGAGCTTCTCGACGGCCCGACCGCCATCGCCTTCGTCGGCGAGGGAGACATGGTCGGCGTCGCGAAGGCGCTCTCCGACACCGCCCGCCAGACGAAGATCCTGAGCGTCCGCGGAGGGATCCTGCAGGGAAAGCCGATGAGCGCCGACCAGGTGCTCGACCTCGCGTCGCTCCCGCCGGCCGACGTGCTGCGCGGTCAGGTGCTGGGCGCGATCGTCGCGCCGCTGAACGCGATCGCGGGCCTTATCAACGCGCCCCTCCAGAATCTCGTCGGGCTCATCGACGCCCGCATCGAGCAACTGGGCGGAGAGGAAGCCGATTCAGAGCCAGAAGCGGCTGCCGAGGAGACATCCCCGGCCGCCGAAGAGGCAACAGAGCAGGAAGTCACTGAAGCAGACAGCTCCGGCGCAGAGGCCGAGGGCGACGAAGACACCACGACCGCAGAGGCAGAGGCCTCTGCGCCGGAATCCGCGAAGGAGGAGTAATGGCAGCAACTGGAGTCGACAAGGTGTTCGACGAGCTCGGGAAGATGAGCGTTCTCGACCTCGTCGAGCTGAAGAAGAAGATCGAGGACGAGTGGGGCATCACCGCCGCTGCTCCGGTGGCGGTTGCCGCGCCCGGCGCTGCAGCTGCCGCGGGTGGCGACGGCGCAGCCGCGGGCGAGGAGCAGTCCGAGTTCGACGTCGTCCTCACGGCCGCAGGCGACAAGAAGATCCAGGTGATCAAGGTCGTCCGCGCGATCACGAATCTCGGCCTCAAGGAGGCGAAGGACCTCGTCGACGGGGCGCCGAGCCCGGTCAAGGAGGGCGTCGCCCGCGAGGAGGCCGAGTCGATCAAGTCGCAGCTCGAAGAGGCAGGCGGCGCGGTCGAGATCAAGTAGGTTCGCCCCCAACAGGGCGTCGCACGTGAAGGGCCGCGGAAACGCGGCCCTTCGTTGTTTCGAGTCCGCTTTACCCCTCGTGGGGGACGCGGCCCTCCCCCTTCCTGTGGATCTTTCGAAGGGAACCGCATGTTTCTTCGAGCCCCGGCATCTCAGCGTGTGACGAACCCTCACTCTGTGGAGGCATGGATTCGATGAAACTCGGTTTGAAAACACTCGTCATCGCTCTCGTCATGGCGCTGGCCGCAGTCCCGGCGGCATTCGCCGGACCGGGCAACGGACACGGCGGCGGCAAGCCGTCGTGGGCCGGGCAAGGCAAGCCCTCGTGGGCGGGCTCCGGGCACGCGACTGGGCAGGCCCACCACGAGCAGGGAAAGAAGGCGAAGAAGCCCAAGCACCATGGGGCCGCTTCGGCCACGGAGGAAGATTCCGCGGACGACGTCGATCTCGAAGGGCTCAACCCCGCCTGGTACTGCAAGACGCTCCGCGACGAGATGACGAAGCTCGAGCGCGACTTCGCGTCGATGTTCGGGACGAACCCGAACGACGCGAACGCATTCGGCACATGCGTTTCCCGGCGCGCGCACGGAGAGGATCTTTCCGACGCCGTCGGTGGAGACGACGAGCAGGAAACCTGCGACACGGCCGAGCCATCCGCGACCGACGGCACCGAGACCGGGACCGAGGGCAGCGGGACGGACACGACTACTTTGGACGACGAGGATCTCTCCGAGGACGAGGTGGGAGAAGACGAAAGCTCGGACGACGAGGCCACGGGTCAGGAGGAGTGCGAAAGCGACGACTCCGACTCGGCAGAGCCGGCCGACGATGAGCAAGGTCAAGGCGACGACGAGCAGGGTGAGGACGAACAGGGTCAGGTGGAGGACGAGGCCTCAGGCGAGCTCGACTCGAGCGATCTCGCTCGTGTGCTTCGCTTCCTCAGGCTCTAGCGCAGAAACCCGAACGTTCGAAGAGAGAGGCGCCTTCGGGCGCCTCTCTCACTTAACCGGTCTCCGGGCGTCTCTCGCCTTTCGGGAACGGACGCGCTATAGTGCAGATCCACCGAGGCGGTCACCGCAGGCTTTTCCTTGCGGGAGAACCGCCTTTCTTGCTATCCTGATGGGTCGCGCCGCTGTTTGCCGTTTCTGCCTGCAATCTTGACGTTCGACCCTGCCTAGAGGGAGGTCTCACCACTTGACCAACAAGGTCGCTGCGCGCCGCGCGCGCAAAAGCTTTTCACGTCTGAAGCACGTCATCGACCTTCCGAACCTGATCGACATCCAAAAGGCGTCGTTCGAGTGGTTTCTGAAGGAAGGTCTCCAGGAGACGATCGACGACATCTCGCCGATCGAGGACTACACCGGAACGCTCGCCGTCGAGTTCGGCGACTACTGGTTCGGTGAGCCCCAGTTCTCCATCAAGGAGTGCCGCGAGAAGGACCTGACCTACCAGGCCCCGCTCTCGATGAGCATCCGCTTCGTCAACACGGAGACGGGTGAGATCCGGGAGCAGACGGTCTTCATGGGGGACTTCCCGATGATGACCGAGCACGG
>JBKPRJ010000010.1:0-40749 GCA_046734455.1 Actinomycetota bacterium
GCGCCTGCGCTCGGAGATCGAGCGCTTCGGCGGCACCGTGGAGAAGTTCATCGGCGACGCGGTCATGGCGGTCTTCGGGGCTCCGGTCGCGCACGAGGACGACCCCGAGCGCGCCGTGCGCGCCGCGCTCGCCGCCCGCGACGCCGTCCAGGAGCTGAACGAGGCGAACCCGGCGCTCGACCTGCACATCCGCATCGCGGTCAACACGGGCGAGGCCGTTGTCGCGCTCGACGCCAACGTGTCGGGCGGGGAGGGCATGGTCGCCGGCGACGTCGTCAACACGGCCTCTCGCCTGCAGTCGGCGGCGCCTGTGGACGGGATCCTCGTCGGCGAGACCGCGTACCGCGCCACCGAGCGCGTCGTCGAGTACCGCCATTCCGAGCCGGTGCAGGCGAAGGGGAAGGCCGATCCGCTCCAGGTCTGGGAGGCTCTCGGCGCCCGCGCCCGCTACGGGGTCGACGTCCTCCAGAGCGGCGGCGCCGACCTCGTCGGGCGCGCCGAGGAGCTCGAATGGCTGACGGACGGGCTCGCCCGGACCCTGCGCGAGCGGAGGACGCAGCTCGTCACGCTCGTCGGCGTTCCCGGAATCGGCAAGAGCCGGCTCGTCTGGGAGCTCGCGCAGGCGGTGGACGCGGACCCCGACTTGATCGTCTACTGGCGGCAGGGCCGCTCGCTCCCGTATGGGGAGGGCGTCGCCTTCTGGGCCCTCGGCGAGATGGTCAAGGCGCAGGCCGGCATCCTCGAGACCGACTCCGCCGAGGCGGCCGAGGCGAAGCTCCGCGAGACCGTCGCCGACGTGATCCCGGACGAGGAGAGCGCCCAGTGGATCGAGGGCCGCCTGCGTCCGCTCGTCGGCTTGACGGGTGAGGGCGATCCGAGCGGGGAGCGCCGTGACGAGGCGTTCGCCGCCTGGCGCCGCTTCTTCGAGGCGTTGGCGGAGCGCCGCCCGCTCGTCCTCGTCTTCGAGGACCTCCATTGGGCGGACGACACGCTCCTCGACTTCGTCGACCACCTCGTCGACTGGGTGAACGACGCGCCGCTCCTCGTGATCGGAACCGCGCGGCCGGAGCTGCTCGAGAGGCGGCCGGGCTGGGGCGGAGGGAAGTCGAACGCGGCGACGGTCTCGCTCTCGCCGCTCTCAGAGGAGGAAACCGCGCGCCTTTTCGCCAACCTGCTCGGCCAGAGCGTGATGCCGGCCGATCTGCAGGCGCCGCTTCTCGCCCGCGCGGGCGGGAACCCGCTCTACGCGGAGGAGTACGCGCGCATGGTCTCGGAGCGAGGAGTGGTACCGCAGGCGCTCCCGGAGACCGTGCAGGGCATCGTGGCGGCGCGGCTCGACGCGCTCTCCGCCGAGGACAAGGCGCTCGTTCAGGACGCGGCCGTGCTGGGCAAGGTGTTCTGGAGCGGCGCGCTCGCGGCCATGTCGGGAGGCCAGCGCTGGACGGTGGAGGAGAGCCTGCACCGCCTGGAGCGCAAGGAGTTCGTGCGCCGCGAGCGGCGGTCCTCGGTCGCGACCGAGACCGAATACGCCTTCAGGCACGTCCTCGTCCGCGACGTCGCCTACGGGCAGGTGCCTCGCGCCAACCGCGCGGAGAAGCACCGGCGCGCGGCCGAGTGGATCGAGGCGCTCAGCACGGACCGGGAAGATCGCGCCGAGATGCTCGCGCACCACTATCTGAGCGCGCTCGAGTTCGCGCGCGCCGCCGGCCAGGACGTCTCGTCGCTCGCCGACACCGCCCGGCTCGCTCTGCGCGAGGCCGGTGAGCGCGCCTACAACCTTTCGGCCTGGGGACCCGCAGTGCGGTTCTACCGCGAGGCCCTCGAGCTCTGGCCGCGGGACGACCCCGACCGGGGAATGCTCCTCTTCCGCTACGGCCAGTCGCTCTCGCTCCACGACGCCGGCACGGCCGAGAGCTCGATCCTGGAGGAGGCGCGAGACGTGCTGCTCGCGTCGGGCGCACCGGAGCAGGCCGCCATGGCCGAGGTCGCGCTCGTGGACACGCACTGGTTCAGCGGCGCGCCCGAGCGGGCCCGCGGGCACCTGCGGCGGGCCGTCGAGCTAATCGAGGGGACGCCCCCGTCGCGGCCGAAGGCTTTCGTCCTCAGCCAGATTGCGCGGTTCGCGATGCTGAACGACGAGGACGCCCGGGCGGTCGAGGTGGCCCGGGAGACGCTCGCGATGATCGAGGAAGTCGGCGCCTCGACCGAGATTCAGGCGCAGGCGTTGAACGTGCTCGGCACGTCGAAGACGAAGCTCGGTGACCGCGATGGCCTCAAGGACCTCGAAAGGAGCATCGAGATCACGCAGCCGGGCTCCTATGAGCGCCTGCGCGGCTTCATCAACCTCGGCTCGACTGTAAGCGAGCTCGGCGAGCTCCCTTGGAGCTTCGAATTGCACGAGGAGGGCCTCGGCGAGGCGGAGCGCTTCGGGAGCGCGCGGTCAGAGAGCTGGCTGAAGGCGGAGATCTCGGTCGACGACCTCTACCGCGGCCGCTGGGACGAGGCACTCGCTCGCATGGAAAGGTTCATCCAGGACGTGGAGGCAGGGAACCCGCACTACATGGAGGCGGCGGTCAGGGATGCGCGGGCGCTCATACGGCTCGGGCGGGGAGACGTGGCCGGCGCACTCGCAGACTCCGAGCACGTCCTCTCCATGACCCGCGAGGTCAAGGACCCGCAGGTCGTTCATCCCGCCCTGGCGATCCACAGCCGCATCCTCCTCGCCGCCGGGCGGCGGGCCGAAGCGGCCCGTCATGCCGACGAGCTGCTCGGACTGCTCGCCCTCGGCAAGACGGGGTTCATCTCCCAGTGGGCGGTCTCGCTGGCTGTCGTCCTGGCGGCTCTGGGCCGGACCGACGAGCTCGAGCCCGCATTCGGCACCAGGACGGTTACGCGCTGGCAGGCGGCCGCGGTGGCGTACGCCGCAGGTCGGATCGAGGAGTCCGCCGATCTCCTCGACGACATGGGCGCTGTTGTGGACGCGGCCTACGCGCGGATGCGCGCGGGCGAGGCGCTCGCCGCCGAAGGCCGGCGGCCCGAAGCCGACGCGCAGCTGCAGCGGGCGCTCGCCGTCTTCCGCTCCGTGGGCGCGACCGCCTACGTCAACGAAGCCGAAGGACTCTTCGCGGTGTCCGCCTAGCCGCTCTACGCCGGTACCGGTGCCTCGCCGCGAGCTCGAAGGAGGACGGCGAGCGAGATGAGCGCTGCGGGGACGACCATGCAGAAGCCGATCAGGATTCCGTTGGTCAGCCCGGCCGCCTCCTGAATGCGCCCGAGCCCGACGTATGCGATCCCGGCCAGGGCCGACCCGAGTCCGAGAACCATTCCCGCTGCAGTTGCCGGCGCGCCCGGCACGAACTCCTGGGCGATGATCACGAGTGCGGGCACGGGCACGAAGATGAGGATGCCCGCGAGCACGATCGCCCCGAAGTAGAGGACTGTCCCGGGCTCGCTTGCGATCACCGCGAGGAGCGGGAAGAACGTCAGGAGGAACGCTCCGACGATCGTGAGGATCGGGCCGAGCCTCGGTGCGAGGAAGCCGCCGACGATGGAACCGAGGCCGCCCGCGAACGCGAACGCCGAGAGCGTCCAGCCGATGATCGCCGCGTCGGGGGCGTAATCGTTTTCGTGCACCAGCCAGAGCGGGACCGACCCGGAGAACGTCACGAACGCGAGTGCGCTGAACATGCTCGCGAGGGCGAGACCCCCGACCGGGCCGCGCACCAGCCGCAGGTCGAACAGCCGGCGGAGTGGCCGGCGCGGATGAGGCTCCCATTGCGGCAGGAGTACCCCCACGGCGATACCGAGGACGAGCCCGGGTATCGCGAGCCAGACGGTCGCATCCGTTCCGTAGGTGGAGACGATGTAGAGGATCACGACGGGCCCGAGCGCGAAGCCCACCATGCCGCCGGCGGTGAAAAGGCCGATGCCGAGACTTGCGCTTTTCGCCTGGGAGCCGGCGATCGTCGTTCCGACCGGGTGCAGGGCGGCCGACCCGAGACCGCCGATGACGAGCAGGACGAAGACGAGCCAGAGCTCCGAAGCCACCCCGATCAGGCTCAGGAACGTGGACGCCATCAAGACCCCGATGCATCCGATCAAGCGCAGCCCGATGTCCTCTCCGAGCGCACCGAAGACGGGCTGCGTCACGGAAGAGGCGATCCAGAACACCGAGATCATCAGGGCGAGCACCGTCGGCCCGGCGTCGAACCGCACCTGCAGCGTGGGGAGCAGCGCACCGAGGATCGCGGTCATCGCATCGTTCACCGTGTGGACGAGGGTCATGAAGACCGCGAGCGTCGTTCCGCCGAGAATCCCCGGCTTCCGGATTATGTGAGGCATTGGTGGATCATCGAACTCTGAGCGCCGGACGCCAAATCCGAGGCCGGCCGGGAGCTGCCGCGGTCTAGGCGAGAGCCAGGTCGGCGTCGCGCGAGACGAGCTCGGCGTAGCGGCCGCCGAGCGCGAGGAGCTCGTCGTGGGGGCCGCGCTCGACGATGCGTCCGCGGTCGAGCACGAGGATCTGGTCGGCGTCGCGGACGGTGGACAGCCGGTGCGCGATGGCGATCGTCGTCCGGTTCTCGGCGAGCCGGTCGAGGGCCTCCTGCACGGCGCGCTCCGTCTGCGTGTCGAGGGCGCTCGTCGCCTCGTCGAGGACGAGGACAGGCGGGTTGCGGAGGATCGTGCGTGCAATGGCGATGCGCTGCTTCTCGCCGCCGGAAAACCGGTACCCGCGCTCGCCCACCATCGTGTCGTAGCCGTCCGGCAGGCTCGCGATCAGGTCGTGGATGCGCGCGGCGCGGGCGGCCTCCTCGATCTCCTCGTCGGTCGCCCCGGGCTTGGCGAAGCGCAGGTTCTCGCGGATGGAGGCGTGGAAGAGGTAGGTCTCCTGCGAGACGACGCCGATCGTGCGCGCGAGCGATGAGAGCGTGGCACTGCGGACGTCGATGCCGTCGATCGTGACCGCGCCGCGCTCAACGTCGTAGAGGCGCGCGACGAGGTAGCCGACCGTGGTCTTGCCGGAACCGGTCTCGCCGACGACGGCGGTCGTCGTCCCCGCAGGCACTTCGAAGCTGACGTCCTCGAGCGTCCAGCGGCCCTCCTCGTAGCGGAACCAAACGTCCTCGAAGGCCAGGTCGCCGCGGCAGGGCGGAAGATCGACGGCGTCGTCGCGCTCGATGATCTCGACGGGCTGGTCGAGGTACTCGAAGACGCGGTCGAAGAGGGCGAGCGAGGTCTGCGCGTCGATCTGCACGTTGAGGAGGGAGCCGATCGGCCAGAAGAGCCGCGTCTGCAGGGTGGTGAAGGCGACGACGGTTCCCAGCGAGACCGCGCCGACGAAGCTCTGGCCCGCGAACCAGTAGACGAGGGCGGGCATGATCGCGAAGCTCATCTGGATCGAGGCCATCACCCAGCGGCCGGCCATCACCTGCCGCACCTCGAGGTCCGCGAGCTCGGAGGACTCTTGCTCGAAGCGGTCCGAGAGCTCGGCGCTTCGGCCCATCGTCTTGCCGAGCAGCATCCCGGAGACCGAGAGCGACTCCTCCACCATCGTCGAGATGTCGGCCATCGTCCTCTGCCGGTCTGTGGTGATGCGGCGGCGCTGCTCGCCGACCTTGCGCGTGAGGAGCACGAAGACCGGGACGAGCGCGAGCGAGAGGAAGGCGAGGCGCCAGTCCAGAAGGAACATGGCCACGACGGCCGCGATCACCGTGGTCGTGTTCGAGACGATCGAGGTCGCCGTCGAGGTGACGACGCGCTCGACGCCGCCGATGTCGTTCGCGATCCGCGACTGCACCTCGCCGGTGCGCGTGCGCGTGAAGAAGGCGAGCGAGAGCCGCTGCAGGTGCTTGTAGACGGCTGCGCGCAGGTCGTGCATGACACGCTGGCCGACGACGTTACTGAGCCAGGTCTGGGCGACGCCGAGGATCCCGGTCACGACCGCGATCCCGATCAGGCCGAGGACGAGGATCGTCAGCAGCGTGTCATCGTTCTCCGGCAGCGCGTGGTCGAAGATGTCGCGCACGAGGAACGGCGAGACGATGCCGAGGAGCGCCGAGAAGCAGATGAGCGCGAGGACGGCGCCGAGCCGCACGCGATAGGGCCCGAACAGGGCGAGGACGCGGCGCAGGTTCGCGCGCCGGACGGCCGGATCGGCCGGCCGCTCCGGTTTCTCGCGGGGCCTCATGGGCCCACGTTAGCTATCCGGAGCGGGCTGACCGAGCCGTTGTTCAGAGGCCGAAACAAAATGAGCGCCTGAGCCACCGAGCTGCGCTGAACGGCGCGAAGCTGCGTCCTCGGTCGCGCCGGTATCTTGAACTCGATAACCGGCGTTCCCTGCGTCCTTGCCTCGCATCCGCCCAGCGCATCCCGGCGACGAGGGCTCATTCTGTTTCGACCTCTAGGGCTCGACGACGAAGCTGAACATCATCCCGCTCTCGTGGTGCTCTGCGATGTGGCAGTGCGCCATCCAGATACCCGGGTTCGTGACGTCGAGCAGGATGTCGACGGTCTCGCCGGTGCGAACGAGTACTGTGTCCTTCCAGACGAGGTTCGGCTCGGCGACCCCACCCCGGCTGAGCACGAGGAAGCGCCCTGCGCCGTGGACGTGGAACGGGTGGTGCATCGGGTGGTCGGAGTCCATCTCGTTCACGAGCCGGAGCTTCACCTGGTCGCCGACGCGGAAGCGCCAGTCGATGGCGTGGCCACGGTCGCCCGTGTCCTTGTCGACGAAGAACCAGCTGGTGTTCGCGGTCGTCGTCTCCCGGTTCACCTCGACCATGTCGTCCTCCCACTCGATGCCGCCCGCGGCGTCGTGGCCGTGGTGATGGGCGTGCTCCTCGTGGTGGTGGTCGTGCTCCTCGTGGTCGCCTGAGCCGGTCGGGCGCAGGGTCATCCCGCACTTCGGGCACTCGCCTGCCCAGGTGGCCGTGATCTCGGGATGCATCGGGCACACGTACTCCGTTGGCGCGGGCACGTCGGCCGCGGCCGGCATGAGCTTCATGCCGCACTTCGGGCACTTGCCCTCCCAGGTCGCGACGATCTCTGCATGCATGGGGCAGGCGAAGACGCCGGTCTCGCCGTCGGGCTCGGCCATGTCCATCTCGGCGACGAAAGAGAGCGTCTTGTCCGGCTCGGCCTCGAGGTAGGGCGCGATGCGATCGCGCTCGGCGAGGAGGTCGGCGTTCTCGCGCAATGAGTGGAAGTCCATCGGCTCGGCCTCGTCCTCCGAGACCACGATGGTCGCCAGGCGATAGGTCTGCTCGGGCGTCCGATGCTCGAGCGCGGCCTCACGCTCCGCGCCAAACTGAACGTCGACCACGACGCGCTCGGACGGAGCGAGGATGACGTCCTCGACGAGCTCCTCGCGCTCCATGTGACCGCTGTCGCCGCCGACGAGCTTCACCTTCGCGCCTGCGAAGCCGACGCGAAACACGCGCGTGTTCGCCGTGTTCGTGAAGAAGAAGCGAATGACCTCGCCGCGCTTCGCCTCGAGCGAGACGTCGGTCTCTCCACCGATGAGCATCTCCGTGCCGAAGCGGCCCATCGCAACGTGGCTCGGGCCGTGGTGGCTGAACGCCGCGACCTTCCCGTCCTCGATGAGGATGTCGTCGAGGGTGAGGGCGAGCTCGCGGTGCGCGGCCGGCCAGTAGTCGGCCTCGGCGGGCTCGACGAGGATGTTGCCGTAGAGGCCCAGCTCCTGGCCGTAGTCCTCGCGGATATGCGGGTGGTACCAGTAGACGCCGGCGTCGGGGAACTCGATGCGGTACGTGAAGCTCCCGCCGACCGGGATCGGCGCCTGGGTCTCGTGGGTGCCGTCGTAGCGGTTGTCGAGCCGCAGGCCGTGCCAGTGCACGGTCGCCTCGAGGTCGCCTTCGTTCTGGACGTTCACGACGATCTCCGAGCCCTGCTTCACCCGGAGGGTCGGCCCGGGGATGGAGCCGTTGTAGGCGAGCATGCGGAGCGTCGAGCCGCCGATCTCCTTGGTGACCGGGGCGATCGTGAGGTCGAGCTCGTCGCCGTCTGCGAGCTCGACCACGGGAGTCTCGACGCTGGGCGAAAGCCCCCCGGTCGCGGTCGGGAAGTTGTCGTCAGCCATTGGTCGCTGCTCCTTCAAGTGCTGTTTGGGCGGAGTCGGGTGCGCGCTCGGCGATTCGCTCCGCGATGAAGCGTGCGTCGTCCTTCACCCAGCCGACGAGCGCGGAGCCTCGCGTGTACTGCCAGGGAAGGCCGAGGAAGTAGAGGCCCGGGACATCGGTGACCCCGCGGCGATGGATGAGCTTGCCGTCGTCCCCCGCGATTGGGAGCTCGATCCAGGAGTGGTCGAACCGGTAACCGGTCGCCCAGATGACCGCGTCGACGTCGAGCGTCGTCCCGTCCTCGAAGACGAGGGTCCGGGCGCTCGCGCCGACTGTCCGGCCGTGCATGTGGACGCCGGCACGCTTCGCCGTGCGCGGGCTCGACCCGATCAGAGTCTCGCGGGTGCTGAACCGGCGCCCGAGCCGCGTGTCGACGTTCTTCTCCAGCACGCCGAGCTTTCCGAGCCACCAGAAGAGATCCCGCCCGGCGATGCGCTGGGGGAGAGGCATTTGGCGCGAGCCGACGGCGAGGTGCGTCTCGCGGGTCGCCGCGAGCTCCTGGGCGATCTGGAAGCCGGTGTTGCCGCCTCCCACGACGAGGACGGGCCCGTCCGGCAGCCCGCCGGGTTTTCGGTAGCCGACGCTGTGCGTCTGGAAGACCGCCGGATCGAGGTCGTCAGCGATAGACGGGATGCGAGGAACCTGGAAAGGCCCCGTGGCGACGACGACCTGGTCGGCTTCGACCGCGACGTCGTCGAGCTCGACCCTGAACGTGCCGTTCTCGCCCCGAACGCGGCGAACAGCCGTCTCGAGCCGGACGGGGAGGTCGTGGGTCTCCGCGTAGCGCTCGAGGTAGGAGATCACCTCGTCGCGCGTCGGGTAGCCGTCGGGATCGCCGGGGAACTCGAGCCCGGGAAGGCTGTCGTAGCGCCGCGGCGTGAAAAGCTTGAGTGAGTCCCAGCGGGTCCGCCACGCGGAGCCGATCGAGTCGGCGGCTTCGAGGATGACGAAGCGGCGGCCTTGCCGGGCAAGCTCGTAGCCCATCGTCAGCCCGGCTTGGCCGGCGCCGATCACGGCTACGTCGTATCGATTCTGAGCATGCATGCGCTGAATGTCCTCGGGGAGTTGTCGATTGTCCGCCGCGGCCGAAGGAGCTCCACATTCCCACTGGGCGGGAGGGCCGGTTCACGCTTGCGGCGCGCGGTCGAAGCCCAGAGTAGCACCCTTCTTCGAGACGTTCACGCCCGCCCGTGACCGCCGCCGCCGGGGGTCTCGATCGTGAGGATGTCGCCCGGTTCGAGGGTGCCTGTGACCTTTGCGGGGAGGTCTTCTCCGTTCACCAGGTTCCGGCCGGGCTGGGCGGGCTCGCCGCCTTCCGTGCCCTTGGGCGAGTGCGTGCGGCGCTCGCTCACGATGGAGAAGCGGCAGGCTTCGAGCGCCTCGATCTCCTTGACGACGCCGTCGCCGCCGCGGTGCCGTCCTTTCCCGCCGGAGCCGAGGCGGAGGGCGTGGCGGCGGATGCGCAGGGGATAGGCGAGCTCGAGCGCTTCGGTCGGCGTCGAGAGGGTGTTCGACATCGTCACGTGGACGCCCGAGGGGCCGTCGGCGTCGGGGCACGCACCTTGTCCGCCGCCGATCGTCTCGTAGTACGTGAAGCGGTCGTTGCCGAGGGTGAGGTTGTTCATCGTGCCCTGGCCCTGGGCGGGCGCGGGCACGGCTTGGTCGAAGCAGGCGAAAAGCAGGTCTGCGATCCGGCAGGACGTCTCGACGTTGCCGGCGGCGACGGCCGCGGGCGGGCGCGCGTTGACGAGGGTCCCGACAGGGGCGGTGACGGTGACGGGCGCGAAGGCGCCTCCCGAGGCGGGGACGTCCGGGTCGGTGATGCAGCGGACGACGAAGTAGGCGGCCGAGCGGGTGACGGCAAGCGGGCAGTTCAGGTTGCCTGCGTGCTGGGGAGCGGTGCCGGCGAAGTCGATCTCGATCTCGTCTCCGTCGATGGTGACGGCCGCCCGCAGCTCGAGATGTCCATCCTGCGCCTCGAGGACGTCGGTCGCCTCGTGGCTCCCGTCGGGGAGAGCGGCGATCGCAGCCCGGACGCGCCGCTCCGAGTACGCGTAGAGCTGGTCCATCGCGGCGGCGACACGCTCGCGCCCGCGGCGGGCGCAGAGCTCGGCGATGCGGCGTGCGGCGAGGTGGTGGGCGGCGAGCTGGGCGCGGAGGTCGCCCCTGCGCTCCTCCGGATTGCGCATCTGGGCGACGAGATCGGCGAGCGTCGCATCGTCCAGGCGCGTGGGCGGGATGACGATGCCCTCATCCTCGAGGGTGGTGGAATCGGCGGGGAGGCTGCCGGGCTCGGAGCCGCCCACGTCGGCGTGGTGCGCGCGGGTTGCGGCGAAACCGAGCTCGGTGCGTGAGACGAGCGTGATGTCCGGGAGGTGGGTGCCGCCCCTGAAGGGGTCGTTGAGGATCCAGACCTCGTCCGGGCCGGGGTCGTGGGCCATAACGGCGGCGACGGCGTCGGGCATGGCGCCGAGGTGGACCGGGATGTGCTCGGCCTGGGCGATCATGCGGCCGTCGGCTGCGAAGAGGGCGGTCGAGCAGTCGCGGCGCTCCTTGATGTTGGCGGAGAAAGCAGAGCGGACGAGCGCCGCGCCCATCTCCTCGGCGACCGCGCGCAGAGCGCTGCCGATGACTTGGAGCTCGATATTCACAATCTCGTGAGTCGGAGAGTGCTATCGGTCCCATCCCGAACCCCCACCCACCCCGGGGGGATCCAGCACGTCGCGCCCTCGAGCTCCAGCACGCGTGGGCCCTCGACCTCGAGCGGCTCGGCCGGAGGGAGGACGAGCTCGGGGCCGGGCCGGACCTCAGCCGTCCGCACCGCGACGAGCTCGACATCGCGGTCGCGATCGGCATACCCGTACCGGGCCTCGTGCGCGCGGTGGAACGCGTCGGCAACTTCGCCGCCGAGCGGAACCGTCAGCTCGAACGACTGCCCCACGTAGCGAAGATCGGCTTCGCCCTCGGCCGGCAGCTCCCCCGCTTCCGCCAGGGGCTGCACGTACGACCGCACCGAATCGCGCCGTTCGTCGCTCGCGACGAGGCCCAGCGCCGACAGCACGCCCGCGGCGGCCGGCACCAAGACTGTCCCGATCTCGAGCTCCTCCGCCAGCGCGCAGGCGTGCAGCGGCCCAGCTCCGCCGAACGCGATCAACGCGAAGTCCCGGGGATCGTGCCCCCGCTCGACGGAGATGACGCGCAACGCACGCAGCATCTCGGCGTTCACGACCTCGACGATCTCGGCGGGATCGAAACCGGCGAGCGCTCGCTCGGCCGCGCCACGATCCAGCTCGAGCCCGCCCGCGAGCCGCTCCGGCAGCCGACCCAGGAGGAGGTTGGCGTCGGTGACCGTCGGCAGCTCCCCGCCGTGTCCGTAGCAAGCCGGCCCCGGCTCGGCGCCCGCGCTCTCGGGCCCAACACGAAGAGCTCCGCCCGAATCCCGCCACACGAGAGAACCGCCGCCCGCACCCACCGTGTGCAGGTCGATCGTCGGCAGGCGAACCGGCAGGCCGTCGACCTCGCGCTCCGCGGCTCGCGCCGCCGCGCCGTCCCGGACGAGGCACACATCCGTCGACGTGCCGCCCATGTCCAGCGAGATCGCGTCCTCGATTCTGGCCGCTCGCGCCACCCGAGCGGCGCCGACTGCACCCGCGGCGGGCCCCGAGACCAGCGCCCAGGCGGGATGCGCGGCCGCCTCCGCAGCCGTTGCGACTCCGCCCGAGGAGCGCATGACGAGCGGCTTTGGAAAGCCCGCCTCCGCGCATCGCGCCGCCAGAGACCTCAGATAGCGGGACAACACCGGCCCCAGGTACGCATCGACGGCCGACGTCGAAGCGCGCTCGTACTCGCGGAACTCTGGCGAGACCTCGTGGGAGGCGACGACGTGCGCTTCGGGCAGTCTCCGTCGAACCTCCTCGGCGACAGCAGCCTCGTGCGATGTGTCCCGGAAAGAGAAGAGGAGACAGACCGCGACGGCTTCGGCCTCGATCTCCGGAAGCGAGGAGAGGTCGAGCTCCTCGATCACGCCGTCCGGCCCGATCCGCTCGCTCACGCCGAAGCACCGTTCGAGCGGGACGAGGGGAGCAGGGTGGTCGGCGCAGAGGCGATAGAGGTGCGCGCGGTTCTGGCGCCGCAGGTGGAGCACGTGCTCGAACCCAGCTGTCGTCACGAGCGCCGTGCGCGCACCCTTGCGCTCCAGGAGTGCGTTCGTCGCGATCGTCGTCCCGTGGGTGAAGCGCTCCACCGCGGCGGCGCCGACTGCGCGCGCCGCGGCCACGACCGACTCCTCCTGGCGAGGCGCGGTCGGGAGCTTGACGGTCCGAAGCTCGCCGCCGGCTGCGAGGACGGCGTCCGTGAACGTGCCGCCCACATCGATGCCGAGAATCTCCACGGGCGCAGCCTAGGCTCTTGCCGGAGCCGTCAAGAAGCGCGCGCAAGTTTTCGGGGGAATTTGCGTCCTACTAGGTAGGTATCCACCGCCGGGAAGGAAATCACCACATGCTGCACTGGTAGGACCCGCCCCAAAGACCCGCCAGTTCTGGTCGTGTCGTGCGCTAGGCTGCGCAGGCGCCGAGCTCGTCGCCCTGTGCGATCTGGGCATCGACAGCGGCAGCGTCGACCGTGATCGTGACCGTCGGGTTCTTCGGCGATTCGGTGTGGTGGCAAAGGGTCACGTTGCTCGCCGGTGGTTCCTCCTCGACCGGAGGATCCGTCGTCGGGCCCGGCGAGGAGCCGGGGTCCTCCACGTCGCCTGGGCCGGCCGCGTGTCCGGCAGCTGACCCTGCGGCTGGCTCATTCCCGGGCGCAGCCGAAGGCGGACGAGACTTGGGCGGTGATGCCTGCTTCTTCGGGGAGACGACCGCGTGCCTCTGCGTGACGGGGTTGCTCGCAGGGCTGGGGACCTCGTAGGTCAACGGCGCTTCGAGTTGGACTGTTGGCACGGCTGCCGTGTGGGCGTCGGTCGACCTCTCGATGCCGCGCTCCAGCACCCCGAACGCGACCAAAGGCGCCGCCGCGCCGAGCGCGATGCCGAGCGAGACCTTGACCGGCGCGACGCTTGCCGAGAATGCCGACTTGAAGGTCGAGAACCCGTGCTTCATGGGGATCAGGAAGGCCAGGGGAGCGAGCGCCCGAGCCCGGGCCGGAACAGGTGCGGGCTCCGGCTTTCGCAACCCGGCTGCAACCGACCTGCGTGCCCGAAAGAGCAGCGTCTCCACTGCCTGGTACGAGGAATTCATCTCCGTGGCGATCTCGTCGTAGCTCAAGCCACGCCAGTCCCGGAGGAGGAGCGCCTGGCGCTGCCGCGCGGGAAGTTCCTCCAGTGCAGCGGCAAGCCCGAGGAGCTCGTCGGAGGAGCTTGTTTCCGTCGGAATTCGATCGAACGTCTCGGGGCTCCGCAGTTCCTCGGTGGCGCCCGTCAAGCGTGTGCGCAGCATCGATGAGCAGACGTTGGAGGCGATCTGGAAGAGCCAAGGTGAGGTGGAAACCGGCTCGACGCCATTCGAAAGGCTGCGCCAGGCGTTCAGATAAGTGGCCTGGAGCGCGTCCTCGGCCTCTTCCGGAGAATCCAGCCGGCTCAGGCAGTAGCGGTAGACGCGGCCGGCGTAGTCCTCGTAGAGCCGCTCGGCGCGCACTCCCGCCGCATGCGGCTGCGAGGACTCAGTCGATGAAAGCTCCCCATCCGTCCCTGCTTTGATCGGGCGCACCCGAGTTCCGCGCACCGGCACACCTCCGGTCGGCGCTGCAAGTTTCCCTCTGTTCGCGGCTTTTCGGATCCCCCGAAAGGGTGACTGCGGCTTGTCGCGATTCGGGCGCCAGACTCGCGTTAGCCTGCGCGCGTGATACTGCCTCGCAAGGTTGCCGTCGTCGGGGCCGGCACGATGGGTACCGGGATCGCGCGGATCTTCGCGGACGGAGGGGCGGAGGTCCGGCTCACGGCGCGCCGCCAAGAGAGCCTCGATGCTGCCCGCGAGCGGGCCGGAGATGCGGTCGCGATGACCACCGACCTCGACGAGGCGCTCGCCGACGCCGAGCTCGTCGTCGAGACGATCGTGGAGGAGGTCGAGCCGAAGCGCGCGGTGCTCGCGCACGCAGAGGAGCTTGCGGCACCGGACGCGATCCTGACGACGAACACGTCCTCGCTCTCCGTCGACGAAGTGGGTGGCGAGTTGCAGAGGCCGGAGCGGTTCGCCGGCCTCCATTTCCTCAACCCGCCCGAGCTCGTCGAGGTCGTCGAGGTCGTGGGCGGCGGCCGCACCTCGCCCGAGACCCTCGAGGCTCTCCGCGCGTGGATGGATGAGCTCGGCAAGGCGCCGGTGGTCGTGCGACTCGACATCCCCGGGTTCGTGGTCAACCGGCTCCAGTACGCGCTTCTCCGCGAGGCCTATGCGCTCGTGGACGCGGGCGTCTGCTCCTTCGAGGACGTCGACCGCGCGGTCACCGCCGGGCTCGGCGCGCGCTGGGCCGCGATCGGACCCTTTCAGACGATGGATCTCGCCGGGCTCGACGTGCACGCGGCGGTGGCGGAGAACCTCTGGCCCGAGCTCGCGACGACGACGAGGCCGTCGCGCTCGATCGACGCAGCGCGGATGCGCGGGAGCATCCGCGCCGACTTCGACGCCGGCGAGCTGAAGGAGCGCCGCGACCGCGTTCTACGAGCGCTCAGAAATCTTCGGTAGGAGCTCTCCCGCCTCCGGATAGCCCGCGTCCGCGTAGCGCGCGACGCCGAGCGCGGGATCCGTCCAGAAGACGCGCCTGAGCTTGCGCTCGGCCAGCTCGCTGCCGTCGGCGACGACGACCATGCCCGAGTGGATGGAGCGGCCGACGCCGACGCCGCCACCATTGCCGACCGCGACCCAGCTCGCGCCCTGCGCCGCATTGAGGAGCGCGGAGAGAATCGGCCAGTCGGCGATCGCATCGCTCCCGTCCAGCATGCCCTCGGTCTCGCGGGTGGGCGAGGCGACCGAGGCAGGATCCATGTGGTCGCGCCCGATCGCGAGCGGGCCACATTCGCCCGAGCGGACGAGCTCGTTCATCGCGAGCGCCACGCGGTCGCGCTCGCCGAGGCCGAGCCAGCAGATGCGCGCAGGAAGGCCCTGCAGCGGAACGCGCTCGCGCGCGAGCTCGATCCAGCCGCGCAGGGAGTCCGTGTCGATCACGTCCATGAGCACGTCCTCGCTCCGGCGCAGGTCATCAGGGTCGCCCGAGAGGCAGATCCAGCGGAAAGGCCCGACGCCGCGCGCGAGGATCGGACGCACGTACTCCGCGACGAAACCCGGGATCTCCAGCGCCTGCGGCACGCCGTGCGCAGCCGCCTGGGCGCGGATGCCGTTGCCGTACTCGAAGACGACCGCACCGCGCTCCCGGTACGCGAGCAGCGCCTCGACGTGAGCGGCGAGGGAGTCGTACACCGCAGTCTGGAAGTCCGGGTCCGAGGCGTCGGCGCGCGCGGCCTCGTCCGCGGAGAAGCCCCGAGGCACGTAGCCGCGTAGCGGGTCGTGCGCTGCGGTCTGGTCGGTGACGACATCGAAGTGGACGCCGTCGGCGAGGAGGCGCGGGACGACATCGGCCGCGTTGCCGATGAGCGCCACCGTGACGGGGCCCTCGGGATCGAGATGCGCGGTGAGCGCGTGGTCGTAGTCGGCGACGAGCGCGACCCAGCCGTCGGCCAGGCGCCGCTTCGCGCGCGCGGGATCGACCTCCACGACGAGCGCGCGGCCGCCGTTCAGCTCGACGCCGAAGCCCTGGGCGCCGCCCATCCCGCCGAGCCCGGCCGTCAGCACGCGGCGTCCGGCCAGCGAGCCGCCGAAGTGCCTCGCCGCGACGGCGCGAAACGTCTCGTAGGTGAAGCCGAGGATGCCCTGCGTGCCGATGTAGAACCAGCCGGCCGCGGTCATCTGCCCGTACATGGTGAGGCCGGCGTCCTCGAGCCCTCGGAACGTGTCCTGGTCGGACCACGCCGGGACGACCATCGCGGTCGAGATGAGGACGCGCGGCGCGTCCGCGTGGGTCGGCAGGACGGCGACCGCCTTCCCCGACTGGACGATCAGGGTCTCGTCGGAGCCAAGCCGCTCGAGCGCGGCGACGATCCCTTCGAGCGCCTCCTGCGACCGCGCCGCTTTCCCCCGCCCGCCGTAGACGACGAGGGCTTCGGGATCCTCGGCGACCGCAGGGTCGAGGTCGTTCAGGAGGCAGCGCAGCGCGCCTTCGGCCTCCCAGCCACGGCAGCGGAGCTCGTTCAACCGGTGGCGCCGGGGAAGAGGACGCGGAACGACGCTCCGCCGCCGGGGTTGTCCTCGACCCAGGCGCGGCCGCCGTGCAACGCCGCGAACTGCGCCACGAGCGCGAGCCCGACGCCGACGCCGGTCGCTTCGACTTCGCTCCCGCGGGTGAAGGCCTGGAAGATCGCTTCCTTCTCCTCGTCGGCGACGCCCGGCCCGCGATCGTCGACACGGACGAGCGCGCCCGCCCCGTTGGGCGCGACGGAGACGGCGATCGGCGTGCCCTCGGGCGTGTGCCGCTCGGCGTTTGCGATCAGGTTCTCGACGATGCGCTCGAACTTCGCCGGGTCGACGCTCGCGAAGACGCTCTCGACCTCGACGTCGATCTCGCGCCCGTCGGGCCGGCCCGCGACGACTCCTCTAACGAGCTCGGCGAGGTCGGCGTGCTCGAACTCCACCCGCATCCGGCCGTGCCGAAGCCGGTCGACGTCGAGGAGGTCGTTGAGGAGCCGCTCGAGGCGTGCCGCCTGGTGGGCGACGAGGGCGATCATCTCCTCGCGGCCCTCGTCGGTGAGCGTCGGCCAGCGCTCCCGCAGGGTGATGGCGAACCCGAGGATCGCCGTGAGCGGGGTGCGCAGCTCGTGCGAGACGGCGGAGAGGATGTTCTCCCGGACCTGCTCGACCCGCTCGCGCTCGGTGATGTCCTGTGCCGTTCCGACCATGCGCACCGGATGGCCCGCGCGGTCGACGATGACGCGCCCGCGGCCCTGGACGACCCGCTCGGTTCCGTCCTCGAGGACGACGCGGTGGGTCATGTCGAAGGCGCGCCTCTCGGCAAGCGCCTCCTCCACGGTTGCGCGCACCGCGTCACGGTCGCCCGGGTGAATGCGCGAGAGATAGGTCTCGTACTTGAGCTCGCCGCGCCCCGGCTGGATGTCGTAGATGCGGTAGAGCTCGTCCGACCACGTGATGTGGTCGCCGGTGATGTCCCACTCCCAGCTTCCGACATGGGCGAGCGCCTGCGCCTCGGCGAGGCCCACAGCCGCGTGGCGGAGCGAGGCCGCGGCGGCGTCCCGCTCTGCGACGGACGCGCCGAGGGCGAGCAGGCTGATGGCGGTGATCGCGAGGAGGCCCTGCAGGATCTCCACCGTGACCGTCTCGTCGTGACTGCCGAGGGGCACGTTCTCCGTGATGACGCCCGCGACGCCGAAGGCCGCGACGGTAAAGCTCGCCGAGACGGCGCCGAGCTGCGTGAAGCGCACCGCGGCCCAGAGGAGGAGCGGGAAGAGGAGATAGGGATAGCGCCACAAGCCGCCCAGGAAGATCGCGGTGCACAGGACGGCCAGCGCGGCGAGCATGAGCGCCCCCTCGAGCAGGCGCCTCGTGGGGATGCGGATCGGCGCGCGGGTCGCCCAGACGAGGATGAGCGGCGCGACGAGCAGCGCGCCCGTGGCATCGCCGAGCCACCAGAGGAGCCAGCGCGAGCCGTAGGGCGAGGCCGCCGGCGCGTCCGCGATCGCGAGCACCGTGAGGCCGTTGGTCGCGGCGATCGCGCACGCCAGGGCGGCGGCGCAGGCGAACCTCACGACGTCCTGCACCCGCTCGAAGGCGTTCCGGAACGAGAGGCGCCGCAGCACGTAGACGGCTACGACCGCCTCGAGGGTGTTCCCGATGGCGATTCCCGCGGCGACCCAGAGTGAGACGCCGCTCGTCGCGTTTCCGGCGAGCGCGCCGATCGCGATCGCCGGCCAGAGCCGCGGGCCGAGCAGGAGGAGCGCCGCGATGGCGATCCCTGTCGGGGGCCAGACCGGCGTGATGACGCCGTGGCCGACGGCCAGATTGAGGCCGAGCTTCGCTCCTCCGAAATAGACGGCAGCGACGAGGGCGACCTGGAGGACGTACGAGCCTGGGCGCGTCCGCACGGCAGGCTGATCGTACGTCAGGGCCGGGTCTGCGGCATAGACTCGGCCGATGCAGAGCTGCCCCTCCTGCGGCGCCGAACAGGCCTCCGGGGCGCGCTTCTGCTCGAACTGCGGCACCGCTCTGCAGACGCTCGGCGAGGAGCAGCAGGAGCGGCGCATCGTCACCGTCCTCTTCTCCGACCTCGCGGGCTCGACGGCTCTCGGCGAGCGGCTCGATCCGGAGGACGTCCGTCGCGTCCAGGCCGAGCTCTTCGAGCTCCTGAACGCCGAGGTCGTGCGCTTCGGCGGCACGACCGAGAAGTTCGTCGGCGACGCCGTGCTCGCCGTCTTCGGCATCCCCTTCGCCCACGAGGACGATCCCGAGCGCGCGGTCCGCGCCGCGCTCGCCGCGCACGAGCGGTTCGCCGCGTTTGCCGAGCGCGTCGAGAGCCGGTTCGGCACTGCGGTGGGTCTTCGCACCGGGATCAACACCGGGAACGTCGTCGCGAGCCGCGAGACGGCGGCCCGCGGGGAGCTGATGGTGAGCGGGGACGCGGTCAACGTCGCCGCGCGTCTGCAGCAGAACGCCCAGCTCGGCGAGATCCTCGTCGGCGCGAGGACACAGGCGGCGACGAGCCGCGCGGTCGTCTACGGCCCGAAACGCGAGCTCGACGCGAAGGGGAAGAGCGCGCCGCTTGCCGCCTGGGAGGCGCGCTCGGTCGCGGCCGAGCCGGCCGTTCGGGGATCCGAGCTCTCCGCGCCGCTGATCGGGCGCGAGGAGGAACTGACGCTCCTCGAGATGGTCGCCGCCCGCGGCCGACGAGAGCGCGTGCCGCAACTCGTGACGCTGTTCGGCCCGGCCGGCGTCGGCAAGTCCAGGCTCGTCAGCGAGCTCTTGGGGCGCGTGTCGGCGACGCGTCTCCTCAAGGGCCGCTGCCTTCCCTATGGCGAGGGAATCACGTATTGGCCGCTCGCGGAGGCCGCGAAAGGAGACGCCGACATCCTCGACACCGACCCCGTCGACGTCGCGCTCGGCAAGCTGCGCGGCGCCGTCGAGGCCGCGGTCGAGCAAGGGGCGGCGGAGGTCTTCGACGCCGTTGCCTGGACGATCGGCCTCGCGGGGGACGACTCACCGCTCTCCTCGCTGGACACGCAGACGGTCGGGGCCGCACTGGCCGACGGCTGGCAGCGCTACGTCGGCGCGCTCGGGCGCAGCGGTCTGACCGTGGTCGTGATCGAGGACATCCACTGGGCCTCGGCCGCGCTCCTCGACCTCGTCGAGCACCTCGTCGACCGGATCTCGGACTCGTGCGTCCTGCTCGTCTGCACCGCGCGTCCCGAGTTCCTGGCCGGGCATCCGTCGTGGGGAGCCGGGAAGCAGAACGCGACGGCGCTCTCGCTGACGCCGCTGAACGCGGAGGAATCGGAGCGGCTCGTCTCCAACCTCCTCGGTGAGGCCCGCGTCCCTGACGACGTGCGCAGGCCGCTCCTCTCGAGCGCCGAGGGCAACCCGTTCTTCCTCGAGGAGATGCTGCAGATGCTTATCGACCAGGGCGCGCTCGAAAAAGAGAACGGCGGGTGGGCGGCCACGCGGCGGCTGGCCGAGCTTCGCATTCCCGACTCGGTGCACGGCGTGATCGCCGCGCGCCTCGACCTCCTCGACGGCGAAGCGCGGGAGGCGCTGCGCCGCTGTGCGGTCGTCGGGCGGGTGTTCTGGCCGTCCGCCGTGGGTGTCGACGAGGAGCTCGTCGCCGGCCTCACCGGCACCGGGCTCGTGTCGCTCCAGCCCGTCTCCGTGATGGCCGGGCTCCAGGAGTTCAGCTTCAAGCACGCGCTCACGCGCGACGTGGCGTATGGATCGCTCGCGAGACCGGAGCGGCGGGAGCTCCACCTTCAGGTCGCGGACTGGATCCAGAACGTCGCTCCCGGCCGTGACGTCGAGACCGCGGAGCTCGCCTCGTACCACTACCGTGAGGCGATCGGCTACGGGGAGGACGACCCGGGCATTCTCCGGCAGGCCTACGCCGTTCTGATGACGGCCGGCGAGCGCGCAACGCGCCGGGCTGCGCTCGGTGCCGCCCGGGAGCACCTCGAAGCTGCGTTCGACCTCGCCACGACCGCAGATGAGAAGGGAGCGGCGCTCGTCGCGCTCGCGGAGACGTCGCTGCACATGGGCCGGCTCGACGAGACGCTGCGGTGGCTCGACAAGGCGGATGCTCTCGAGGGTCTCGACGACCGGCTCCGCTCGGCCGCGCTCGGCTGGCGCTCACGCGTCTCGTGGCTCACCGGCCGCTGGCAGGAGGCGCTCCGGGCGTCGAACGACGCCGTGGACGCGCTCGAAGGCATCCCCGAATCGGTGCAGCTCGCGCGCGCGCTGGCGCGGCGCTCGCAGCTCGAGATGCTCCGCAACCGCCCCGAGGCGGCCGAGCACTCGCGCGAGGCGATCGAGGTGGCGAGAAGAGTGGGCGACACGTTCGCCGAGGTGAACGGGCGCATCAACCTCTTCACCGTGCTCGCCTCGAATTTCGCCGAGCCGCCGGACCCCGGCGACGTTCTCGACATCGTCGAGCAGGCTTCGGCTGCGGGAGCGCTCGAGGAGTCGGCGCGCGCGGTCATCAACTTCATCTGGTCCGCGGTCGGCTTCCTGCCGGCCCAGCAGATCGAGGCGACTGCAATCGCCGGGCTGGACGGGCGGCCACCGCCGCCGAGCATCGCCGCGTACGCCGAGCTCTCGCTGATCGCGAAGATCCTGATCCCCTCCGGCCGCTGGATGGAAGCCGAGGCGAGGCTCGAGGCGATCGATCCGGGTCAGCTCACGGCCGCCGCGAAGCTCGTCCAGGAGCCCGTCCTCGGGGCGCTCGCCCTGCGGCGAGGAGACCTCGGGACGGCCGCGCACTTGCTCGCCGACGTCAAGGCCCTCGCCCTGGAGAGCGGCGAGGTGCAAAGGATCGTGCCCATGGCCTGCGCCGTCGTCCCGTGGCTCCACCTTGCGGGCCGGAAGGAGGAGCTTCGCGAGGCGACGGACGAGACCGTCGCGTCGGTCGGAGACCTGTGGCCAGTCGTCCTGACCACCGATCCCATCGCCCGGGCGCTCGACGCCGCGGGCGAAACCGAGCGGCTCGCGGCGCTCGCGGAGTCTCTTGCCTGTGCGTCCGCTCCGATCGTCGGGCGCCTCGCGAACAACGTCGTCGTGGCCGAGAGCTTCGTCGCCCTGCGGGAGGGGCGGGCCGACGAGGCGGCGGAGAGGCTCGGCGCGGCGGCGGCGGAGGAACGGGCGCTGGGCTTCTCCTTCGACGGCGCCTGCATCGCACTCGACCAGGCCCGCGCGCTTGAGGCGGATGGGCGCGCGGACGAGGCTGCGCGCGTGCGCACCGAGGCCGAGGAATTTCTCTGGGCCTTGGACTGTGTGAATCCGTATTAGCCCAGCGGCGCGAGCAGGCTCTTCTTCCCCTGGAAGGCGAAGAAGAGCAGGTCGGTCATGCGGAAGGTCGACTGGTCCGGGCCGAGCGTCGGCTTGAAGGACGCGTCGCGGACAATTGAGTACTCGCTTCCTTCCATTGCGCGGTGGAAGGTCTCGGCGACGATGCGCGCCCCGACGCCGGTCAGCTTGCCGCCGTTCAGCTCGGCCTCCCGGAGGATGTAGAACCAGAGCGGCGTGTCGGTGAGGACGCGGTCGCGCTGCGTCTTCGTGACGTTGTCGAGGTTCGCTCCGCCGTCTCCGTGGTGGAGCTGGGCCCTCGTCAGCTTCGTGATCGAGACGCCCTTGCCCCGCAGGAACGTGACCATCTGCTGGCCGGTTGCGAGCCTGACCATGTTCGCCCGCGTCAGGTTGCGGAACGCGAGGTTCGCCTCGACGCCCGAGAAGCCAGGCAGGAACTCGAGCGGATTGACGATCCGCGTGTCGACCCGCATCGCCTGGTTGAACTTCGCCGGCGGCACGCCGAGGGTCGAATGTCCTCCCGCCGGGAAGTCGTAAAGCCGCCGGAAGTCGGCGATCCACGAGCTGATGAGCCGGGGGAAGCCGCCGAGTTTTCCGCTCGTCGCGGTGAAGTTGAAGAGCAGGTCGAGCGTGCCGAAGCCGTCGTCGAAGATCTTGTTCCAGTTGTAGGCGGCGCGCACCATCGAGTGCCCGAGCCGGTAGGCGGCGACGGAGAACTCGATCGGCATCGTCGGCACGTCGGTCGGCGCCACGCCCACCTCGAACGCCTTCCGCCCGTTGGTGAAGACGTCGTCGATCACCGAGGCCTCGCAGATCCGCGGGAGGAAGTCCGTCCGCAGCATCCACTGGTAGTGCTTAGTGGCCTTTCGCCGGGCCCGCTCGAAACGCGTGCCGGCCGGCCCCGCGCCGAGCGTGTCGACGACGCGGTTGTGGAAGCGGATCATGGCGAGGTGAGTCTGCGCGACCGCGAGGTTCTCGTCGTTCCGCGGATCCGGGATGATCGCCTTCCGCTTCGCGGCGACGGTGGAGCCGGCGCCTCTCGGGAGATCGAAGCCCTCCTTCGAGGCGAGGCCGTCCCCGGAGGCGGTCTTGCCCATCTTCAGGTGGATGCCGTCGTCCTCGTAGAACTGCTCGGAGCCGGGGTCGGTGGGCCCTGCCCCGTAGAGCGAATCGAGGTCGAGGCTCGGCGAGCGGGCCTGGAGGAGCGCGGTCGGGGCGACGTGGTCCCCGAGCATCACATTCGTCTTGTCGAAGGTCAGGTCGTGGTCGGTGAACTGGCCGAGGTACGTGAAGCCCGCGGGGATTCCGGCCGAGCCGCCGCCCGGGACCGCCATCACCTCGGCCAGAGCCTTCCGCGTTCCTTCGGGGAGCTGTTTGCCCGTGCCCTTCGGCCCCATGCGCGAGAAGCGAAACGGCGGTGTCGCCGCCTCGGCTGCGCGGGCGAGCGTCGGCTCACGTCCGCCCAGGCTCTCGCCGAGCAGGCCCTCGCCGAGGACGTAGTAGGTCTCCGATCCGTGTTCCACGGCCCCTCCTCTTCCGGTCGATGCGCACACGAAAAAGCGCCGCAGGCCGCCCACACTAGCGCTCCTCGCTCAGTCCGTGAAGTCCCGGTCGCCGGACCCGGCGACGACGTAGGCCAGGTCCTTGTAGATGCCGAGGTCGTGCGCGAGCTCCGTCTGGTGACGGGTCCCCCTCTCGTCGCGATACGTGACCGCCACCTTGAGCTTCGTCGGCTCTTTCCGTGCGAAGTAGGCGGCGCTCGAGTCAACGAGCGTGCGGATCTCCTTGTGCGGCGCCAGGTACTCGATGTTGCGGAAGAGCGGGAGCCGGGAGATCTCCACGTCACCGCCGAGCCCGTGGAAGCCGGGCTCGAACCGGCACGACACGCGGAGCGCGGGCCGCTCGCCGATGTTCGCGACGGTGATGTAGAGGACGCCCTCCTCGAAGACGAAGTCGACGATGACGTCCGACCCGTGCTCCTCGACGGACACGGCCGTCAGCCGGCTTCGAGCTCGAGACCCTCGTGGGCGATCTGGAGCGTCTCGATCGCGACCTCGTTCGCCGCTGCGTCGAGCGCCGGCCCCTCCCACTTGGCGGGCCAGCCCTCCGCGAAATGCCAGCGAAGCACCTGGTTTCCCGACTCGTCGAGGAGCACGATCGACCCCGAGTGCCGTTGCGTCTTGCCGTTCACGACCGATTGGCGCCAGTTCCAGAGCGACAGGTCGCGCGTGAGGCCGCGTTTGAGGACGATGTTCGGGTACTTGGTAAGGCCCGGCAGCTTGCGCACTGTCGTCGGATCGGACCCGGTCCTGTACTCGATCACGGCCGTCTCGGACTCGAGACCGCTCACCGCCGAAAAGGCGGCCGCTGCGATGCCGTCGATCTCGACGATGAACCGGAAGGCGGTGTAGGGGTCGTTGCGGCCGGCGGCTGGGATACCCCCAGCGTACCGCCTAGGCGACGTCTTCCACCGCGCGGGAGGCGCGGTAGAGGGTCTCGAGCTCGGTCGCCTTGACCGGCCTCGAGAAGTGGAAGCCCTGGCCGAGCTCGCAGCCGTGCTCGAGGAAGAAGGCGCGCTGCTCCTCGGTCTCGATCCCCTCGGCGAGCGGCTCGAGGCCGAGGTTTCGCGCGAGCTGGATGATCGAGGAGACGAGCACCGCGGAGTTCTTGTCCTCGGGCAGGTCGCTCACGAAAGAGCGGTCGATCTTCAAGGTCGAGACGCGCATCTGGTTCAGGCGCGACAGGGAGGAGTGGCCGCTCCCGAAGTCGTCGATCGCGAGGCGGAGGCCGCGTGCGTGCAGCTCGTCGATGACCGGATCCATGCTCGTCCGGGAGTCGACCATCATTGCCGACTCTGTGATCTCGATCATCAGCCGGTCCGGGTTGAGGCCGAACGACTCGATCGTCGCGAGGACGTGGCGCATCGCCGTCGGCTGCCAGAACGAGGGCGGGAGGTTGATGGAGACGTAGAGATCGAGCTTGCGGTCGCGCCAATGCTTTGCCTGCCGGCAGGCCTCGGCGATCACCCAGTCCGAGAGCGGGGCCATGAGGCCGGTGCGCTCGGCCAGCGGTAGGAAGTCCGCAGGCGGGATCAGCCGTCCTCCGTCCTGCCAGCGGATGAGTGCCTCGGCGCCGATGATCTCCCCGTTGTCCAGGCGCACGAGCGGCTGGTAGTGGAGGACGAGCCCGTCGCCGCGCTCGATCGCGGTTCGCAGGCGCCCGGCCATGGAGAGCTGGGCGAGAGCGTCGTCGCGGTCGACGGCATAGAGGGCGTGGCAGTCGCGGCCCGCGTCCTTCGCGCGGTACATCGCGGTGTCCGCATGCTTGAGGAGGGTCTCGGAGTTCGGTGCGTCGTCGGGGTACAGGCTCACGCCGATCGAGGCGCTGACGAAGATCTCGACGCCCGAGACGACGAAGGGGGCGCGCAGCGTCCGGCGGATCTTGCGCGCCACGACGCCTGCCGCCTTGCGTGCGTACTCGGAGTCGTCCTCGTCGCCGCTCGGCTCGATGCCGCCGAGGAGCACGAGGAACTCGTCACCGCCCTGCCGCGCCACGACGTCGGCTGTCCGCGTCGCGCGCTGCAGCCGTCCCGCGACCGCGCGCAGGAGCTCGTCGCCGGCCGCATGGCCGAAGCTGTCGTTGATGAGCTTGAAGTTGTCGAGGTCGATGAAGAGGACGGCCACGGCGCAGTTCTCTTCCGGACAGCGGCCGAGAGCCTCGTCGAGGCGCTCCTGGAAAGAGACGCGGTTGGGGAGGCCCGTCAGCGGGTCGTGGAAAGCGATGTGCTGGAGCTGTGCGCGCGCCTCCTCGAGCGCGTCGGATGCCTTCCGGCGCTCGGTGATGTCCGCGACGATGCCGTCGACGAGGAGCTCGCCGTTCGGTCCGCGGCGCGGGCGCATGCGGTCCCAGACCCAGCGCGTGCTGCCGTCGTAGCCGACGAGGCGGTACTCGATCTCGACCGACTCGCCGGACTCGAGCTTGTCGAGGACGTCGTAGGTCTCTTGGTCGTCGGGGTGGACGGCCTCCTCCCAGGCCTCCTCCGGCGTCTTGTTTTCCGGCAAGGGGCCGAGCAGGCTCTCGAGGCCCTCGCCGATGAAGGTGTTGCAGACGTACGTTCCGTCCTCGAGGTACTCCGACTCGTACAGATGGATGGCGACGGTGCCGGCGACGCGACGAAGCACGTCGGTCGTCGCGAGCGCGTCTGTGAGCGGGTTCGTACCCTCGTCGGGGCTGGGGGCGAGATCGGCCATGGGCGGTGGAGCCAGCGTGGCTTTATCGGCATTCGCGGCGGAGATTTGAATCCCCTTTTGCATAGATTCGTGCCGGTTTGCGCGCAGTCACAATCACGCGCGGATCACGGAGCTATCACCGGCGCATGCCATTCGATGGAAGGAGAAGCATGCGCTCGAAGATTCTCGTCGCGCTCGCGATCGCCGCGGTGGCGCTCGCGGGAGCGGCTGTCGCCGCTATCCCGGACGACGACGGGGTGATCCACAGCTGTCGAAAGGTGGACGGCGGCGCGCTCCGCGTCGTCGCCAAGGCCTCGGCCTGCCGCTCGAGCGAGCGGCCCCTGGCGTGGAATCAGACCGGGCCCCGAGGCCCAGCCGGACCTGCAGGCCCAGCCGGCGCCCAGGGTCCCGTGGGTGCAACGGGAGCGACGGGACCCCAGGGGCCCCAGGGCCCTGCCGGCCCTGCGCTTTCCTCGTTCGACTCGCTCGCTGGTCTCGGCTGCACGAGGGCCGGGCAGCCGGGCACGATCTCGATTTCCTACGACGCCGCCGGCGTCGCCGAGATCACATGCGCCGCGGGAGCGGGCGGGGAGGCCGTCATTCGCATCAACGAGTTCTCGGTCGGCGTCGAGGGCGCGCTCGGCGACGAGTTCGTCGAGATCGTGAACGCCGGCACCGCGGCCGTTGACCTCTCGGGCTGGAGGCTCGTCTACCGGTCGGGAGCGGGAACGAGCGACGTCTCGCTCGGGACCCTCGCCGACGGCACGAGCCTCGCCGCGGGCGCCTTCTTCCTCTTCGGAGGCTTGACGTACGCAGGCGCGCATCCGGCGGACAAGTCCTTCTCCGCTGGGCTCGCGTCGGCCGCCGGGGGCGTCGCGATCAAGGACGCCGACGGCGACGTCATCGACTCCGTCGGCTGGGGCGATGCGACGAACGCGTTCGTCGAAGGAACCGCCGCCGCCGCGCCGACGATTGCCCCGGCGCCGGGGAAAAGCGACGCGCGCCATCCCAACGGCCAGGACACGAACGTGAACTCGGCGGACTTCACGATCGGAGATCCCACGCCGGGGGTCTCGAACTAGCGGTAGGAGAGGCGGCGGTGGGAGCGAATCCTGCGTCATGACGACGAAGGACGAGCCCGACCGCCGCCTCTCCGCACTCGTCGCCGCGCTCTCGCTGAACCGCGGCGAGCTCGACGCGGCGGCGCTCGAACGGCTTCTCCGCCTCACCGAGGCGAAGCCGGCCGCCCCCGCGAAGGGCTGAGCTCCGCCTGCGCCACAATGCGGGTGTGAGCTCCGCGACTCAGGCGCCAGGCGTTGTCGAACTGGAGCGGCCCGCAGAGGGGGAGCACGAGGAGCACGACCGCCCGTGGATCGTCGTCGTCTGGAACGACCCGATCAATCTCATGTCCTACGTGACGCTGGTGTTCCAGAAGCTCTTCGGCTACAGCCTCGCGAAGGCCACCGAGCTCATGCTCCAGGTGCACCACGAGGGCAAGGCAGTCGTCTCGTCGGGCACGCGCGAGAAGGCCGAGTACGACGTCGCCCGGCTGCACGCGCACGGCCTCTGGGCGACCTTGCGCCAGGATTGAGCGAGCCGCCCGCACCGATCGAGCGGACCGGCGCCGGCGACTTCGTCGTGCGTCTGAGCGCCGATGAGCGCGACCTCCTGCGGCGGCTGGCCGCCGAGCTCGAAGAGCTGCTTGCGGAGGAGCCCGACGATCCGTCGCTCCGGCGGCTTCGACCGCAGGCCTACGAGGACGAGGAGGTCGAGCGCGAGTTCCGTGCGCTCATGGGTTCAGACCTGGAAGAAGGCCGCCTCGCGAACCTGCGCGGACTCGGGGCGACGGTGGGCCAGGAACGCCTCGATGCCGAGGAGCTCGACCGCTGGCTCGCGGCTCTGAACGACTTGCGGCTCGTGCTCGGCACTCGGCTCGACGTCACCGATGATCTCTTCGCGGATGGGTTCGATCCCGCCGCGCCGAACGCCTATGAGCTCGCGGTGTACGCCTTCCTCACTTGGGTGCAGGAAGCGGTTGTGGTAGCCGCGGCGAGCGCGCTCTAGCGGTACCGATAAACGATGCGGCCGCGGGTGAGGTCGTAGGGAGAGACCTCGACCTTCACGCGGTCGCCCGGGAAGATCTTGATGCGGAAGCGCCGCATCTTGCCCGCGGTGTAGCCGAGCACCTCGTGCCCGGCATCGAGCTGGATCTTGAACATGCCGTTGGGAAAAGCCTCGACGACCTCGCCCTCCATCTCGATCTTTTCTTCTTTGGTAGCCACCAGCGGGAAAGGATACCGCGTTCGGGGGACGCCTCCGGGCGGTTCGAATTCCACCATTCAGGTGTGGGAGCGCTGACTGAGAGCCTCCTGCGGCGCAAGCCCCAGACGGGCTCGAGCCGGGCTGTCGAGACGTTTCGGTTCATCTGCTATCTCGACCGCATTCCGCCACACATCCTCGAAGACCCCGCATTCCGGATGCTCCCGGGCGCGGGTGAGGTCGAGTGCGAGCTCGAGGCGGAGGACTTTGCGGGCGCGGTGGCGGAGGCGATCCGGACGCTCGAGGTCGACTTCGTGCACGTCATGGGCATCGAGCGGCTGGTCTAGCCGCGCACGCCGCAGGATCTGATGCGTCCGAGCCGGGGCGCACGATTCTGCACGTGAACGTCTGGTCCGGAAGACGGGCGCTCCTTCTCGCCCTCGTCGTGTCGCTCGTGGCGACGGGGCTCCTTGCGATCGCGATCCTCCTCTTCGCCGAGTTCGACGACACGTCGTGGCGAATCCTCGCGACCACCGCGCTGCTGGGGCTCTTCAGCCTCCTCTCGGTGCCCGCGGGGGCGCTTCTCGACCGGGGGCAGGCGCGGCTTCTCAGTTACGCGACGATCGGGACGGCGGGTGTGGGGCTCGCCCTGTCGCTTGCACTCGTCTGGGGCGACGTCTCCAGCGATCCACCCGCGAAGGCGGCCCTGACGGTCGGACTTGTCGCAGGAGCGCTCGCGCAGACCGCGGCGACGACCTCGCGACGGCGCGAGAGCGATTCGAGGACGGTGAACCGGCTCTACGTCGGCGCGATCGTGGCCGGTGCCGCCTTCGCCGCCATGGGCGCGGCAGCGGCGTGGGGCGACGTCGGCGACGAGACGTACTATCGCCTCCTCGGCGCGCTCGCGGTCGCAGACCTGCTCCTCGTGCTCCTCCAGCCGGTCGCCAGGAGGATGGCTGCGGCGCCGGGCGGGACCGCCTCGCGGCTCGTTTTCACGCTCGACGACGAGCCGACGGAGGACGCCGTCGCGGCGGCGGTGGACGCTCTGGAGGCGCGCGGCGTGAGGGTCGAGAAGGTCGACCGGCAGGGCTGAGAGGGGCCATCATCCGACGGGTCTAAGATGGCCTCTTCCGTGCCTGAGGCGCCGTTCGTCCATCTCCACGTCCACTCCGAGTACTCGATCCTCGACGGCGCGTGCCGCATCCCGGACCTCGCAGCGCGGGCCGCGGAGCTCGAGATGCCGGCGGTGGCACTCACCGATCACGGCTCCCTCGCGGGCGCGGTCGAGCTCTACAAGGAGGCCGACAAGGCCGGAATCAAGCCGATTCTCGGCTGCGAGGTCTACGTCGCCGACGACCGCAAGGCGCAGCAGAAGGGCTACGCGCACCTGACCCTCTTGGCCGAGTCGAACGAGGGCTACGCGAACCTGATCAAGCTCGCGTCGGCCGGCTACCTCGAGGGCTACTACTACAAGCCGCGCGTCGACTGGGAGCTCCTGCAGAGCCATTCCAAAGGTCTCGTCGCGCTCTCCGGCTGCCTCTCCGGCCGCGTCTGCAAGGCGCTCGAGAACGGCAACCCGGCCGAGGCCGAGAAGGAGATCGCAAATCTTCGTGACATCTTCGGGCCGGATTCGACCTACCTCGAGATCCAGGACGCCGGCCTCGAGATCCAGAAGCGGATCAACAGCGACCTGGCCAAGCTCGCGGAGACGACCGGCCTTCCGCTGGTCGCGACCGGCGACGTGCACTACCTCCGCCACGAGGACGCGCGCGCACACGAGGCCCTTCTCTGCATCCAGTCGGGCGACTCGCTCGCCAACCCTAACCGCTGGCGCTTCGACACCGACCAGTTCTACTTCAAGACCCCGGCCGAGATGGCGCAGGACTTCGCCGACTATCCCGACGCCGTCGCGCGTACGCTCGAGATCGCCGAGCGCTGCACCGTGACGATGGAGCTCGGCCGGATCCTGCTGCCGAAGTATCCCGTGCCCGACGACCGCGACGCGTTCGACTACGTCGTCGAGCTCTGCGAAAAAGGCCTGCAAAAGCGCTACGGATCGGTCACGCCCGAGCTCTCGGACCGGCTCAAGTTCGAGCTGAAGACCATCCGCGAGATGGGCTTCGCCGACTACTTCCTGATCGTCTGGGACTTCATCTCGTTCGCGAAGCGAAACGGGATCGGCGTCGGCCCGGGCCGCGGCTCGGCCGCCGGCTCCCTTGTCGCCTACTGCCTCGAGATCACCGACATCGACCCGATCAAGTACGACCTCCTCTTCGAGCGGTTCCTCAACCCTGGACGAAAGTCGATGCCCGACATCGACATCGACTTCTCGGTTCACGGGCGCGATCAGGTCATCAACTACGTCGCCGAGAAGTACGGGCGCGACCGAGTCGCGCAGATCATCACCTTCGGGACGATGATGGCGCGCGCCGCCGTCCGCGACGCCGGCCGCGTGCTCGACATCCCCTACGGCACCGTCGACAAGATCGCGAAGCTCATCCCCGAGGGCCCGAAGGTCTATCTCGAGGACAGCATGAAGCCGGGCGCCGAGCTCCGGAAGTCCTACGACGAGGACGAGATCACGCGCCAGGTGGTCGACCTCGCCCGGCCGCTCGAGGGCCTCGTCCGCCAGGACTCCATCCACGCCGCCGGCGTCGTGATCGGCGACCGGCCGCTGACCGACTACGTGCCCCTGCAGCAGAAGGGCGCCGACCAGGAGGTCGTCACGCAGTTCGCGATGGAGGACGTCGAGGCGCTCGGGCTCCTGAAGATGGACTTCCTCGGCCTGCGGAACCTCGACGTGATCGACAAGGCCGTCGAGCTCATCGGCGGCATCGACATCACGAAGATCCCGCTCGACGATGCGAAGACCTACGAGATGCTGCAGCGCGGCGAGTCGACCGGCGTCTTCCAGTTCGAGTCGTCGGGCATGCGCGAGGCGCTCCGTCAGGTGAAGCCGACGGAGTTCGAGGACCTCATCGCGCTCGTCGCGCTCTACCGGCCGGGGCCGATGGGGTATATCCCCGTCTACGGCCGCAGGAAGGCCGGCGGCGAGACGGTCACCTTCCTCGACCCGCGGCTCGAGCCGATCACCGGCCCGACCTACGGCATCTGCATCTACCAGGAGCAGTACATGGAGATCGCCAAGCAGCTGGCGGGGTTCACGCCGGCCGAGGCGGACGATCTCCGTAAGGCGATCGGGAAGAAGATCCACTCGCTCATGGCGTCCCTGAAGGACAAGTTCCTCGAGGGCTGCGCCAAGGCGGACGTCACCCCGGCGGTGGCGAACCAGCTCTGGAAGGACATGGAGCAGGCACAGGACTACTCGTTCAACAAGTCCCACGCCGCCTGCTACGGCCTGATCGCCTACCGCACGGCGTACCTGCGGGCGAACTGGCCGGCGGAGTACATGGCCGCCCTCATCTCATCGGTCATGAACACGAAGGACAAGGTGCCGTTCTACGTCGCCGCCTGCGACGAGCTCGGGATCGAGGTGCTGCCGCCCGACGTGAACTCTTCCGCACACGACTTCGCAGTCGTCGAGGGCAAGATCCGCTTCGGCCTGAATGCGGTGAAGAACGTGGGCGAGGGTGCGGTGCGCTCGATCATCGCCGCGCGCGAGGAGGGCGGAGCCTTCTCGTCCATCTGGGATTTCTGCGAGCGCGTCGACCCGCAGCTCGTGAACAAGCGTGCGTTGGAGTCGCTCGTCAAGTGCGGCGCGCTCGACTCGACCGGGGCGACGCGGCGGGGCATGTGGGAGGCGCTCGAGCCGGCGTTGTCCTGGGGTGGTCAGCAGCAGGCCGACCGGCTCGCGGGCCAGGGATCCATCTTCGACCTCGGCGACGAGCCCGCCGAGGCGCGGCCGCGCCACCACGCGCCGCTCGCCACCGAAGAATGGGAGAAGAACGAGCGCCTCGCCTACGAGAAGGAGTCGCTCGGCCTGTACGTCTCCGAGCACCCCCTCGACGGTGTAAAGGCGTCCCTCCGCAAGAAGACCGACTGCCCGATCGCCGAGCTCGAGCGGCGGCGCGACGGCGAGATCGTCACCGTCGGCGGCATCGTCGGCGCGCTGAAGAGCCTGACGACGAAGAAGGGCGAGCCCATGGTCTTCATGCGCCTCGACGACCTCTCGGGGTCGGTCGAGACCGTGGTCTTCAACTCGGTCTACGCAGCCGCGCGCGACTTCCTCGAGGCCGACCGGGTGCTCGTCCTCAAGGGCCGGGTCGACCACAAGGAGGGAGAGACGAAGCTGATCGCGATCGAGGTCGTCCCCTTCGAAGCGACGCCGGATCGCAACGAGGTGTGCCTCAACGTAGACGCGCGCAAGGCGCCCGCCGGCCTCGTCCGCAACCTCGCCGAGCTTCTGCGCGAATACCCCGGCGATGCCAAGGTGCTCGCCGCGATCGAGACCTCGGCGGGCCCGGTGACCCTCGCATTCGGTCCGGACTACCGAGTGCGGCCCGAGCCCGACTTCTTCGCCGAGGTCAAGTCGCTGCTCGGAGAATCCGCGATCTCCTGAGCAGCCTTCATGCCCTCCGGACGCGGAGGGTCGTGCCGATCTTCCTTACGCCGGCGGCTCGGCGGTGTGCAGCAGGTTCTCCACGCCCTTCACCCCGCGCACCTTGCGCACGCGCGCCTCGAGCGTCTCGACGAGCTCGGGATCCTCGACCTGGCCGCGCAGGAACACCACGCCGTTCTCGGCGTTGATGTTGATCTGCCCCTTGGGCAGGTCGTGCTTGCGGAAGACGATCGACTCGACCTTGTCCACGAGGGTCGTGTCGTCGAGCTCGACGTCCGCCGGGCGGCGGACGGCGTGAGCCGCTCGCTTCGCCGTGCCCGCCGCGTCGGCGGCCGCGTGGCTGACGAGCTTGCGCCCCCGTCTTGTCCCGTGGCGCGCGAGGGAGAGCAGCTGATCGCGAGTCTGATGCCGGCGGCGGCGCCCATTCTGCGGATCGAGGAAGTAGGCAAGCGCCGCGCCTCCCATCGCAGCCGAGAGATAGAACGGGACCTGATTCCGGGTGCGCATGGCGGTACCTCCGACGAGAGCGGCTCGAAGACGCGAGCCTAACCGCCACGGCTCGAAGAGCCAAGGGCTCGTCTAGTGCTCTTCCTCCGACGTGAAGACGACGTCCTCGAAGTCGACCGCCGGAAGCCGGCCTCCGGCCGGGGCCCTGCCGACGTAGACGTTCGTGGCCTCGCGCTGCACGCGCACGCGCTCGGGCGCAGCCTGCTCCTCAGCGGCGAACCCGCTCGCTGCGCGCTGCGCCTCGTCCTCGGTCGCGTAGGCGTAGATCGTCGCCGTCGCGCCGTCGAGCTGCACGACGGCCGTCGCCTCGGGAAGCGGATCTCCCTTCGGCGCCAGCTCCCGCACGTCGAAGCCGTGCTCCTCGAGGTGCTCGACGCGGTGGGCGAGCGGGCTCTCCGCCGTCGCCGATCCGCCGCACGCGGCCAGGAACACAAGAAGGACGAGTGCCGCGCGCACGCGCCTACTCATAGCGAACGCGGAACCCGCTGCGCGCATGAGGTGTAGAAGGAGGCAGTGGAGGGCCGTCCACTGGAGGAAACGGAGCTCGTCGAACGGGCCAAGCAGGGCGATGAAGCCGCCTATGGAGACCTCGTGCAGGCATATCAGGGGATCGCGTTTCGCACGGCGTACCTCATCGCGGGGAGCGCCGCCGACGCCGAGGACGCCGCCCAGGAGGGATTCGTGAAGGCCTGGTCCGCGCTCCACCGCTTTCGTCCGGGCGCGCCGTTTCGCCCGTGGATCCTCCAGATCGTCGCCAACGAAGCCCGCAACCGCCGCCGGGCCGCGGGCCGACGCGCCCACCTCACGCTGCGGACGGTTGCGGCGACGCCCTCGGGGGAGGCGGCCCCCTCCCCCGAGGCGAGCGCCCTGGGGGCCGAGCAGCGCGAGGAGCTCCTCGCGGCCGTGAACGGGCTGCGCGAGGAGGACAGGCTCGTGATCGCCTGCCGCTACTTCCTCGAGCTCTCGGAGCAGGAGACCGCTGCCGCGCTCGGCTGGCGGCGCGGAACCGTCAAGTCCAGGCTCTCACGCGCGCTCGGGCGCCTACGCGAACGGATGGGGGAGGAGACGTATGCCTGAGCTCGAGCTCGCGCTGCGCGAACTCGGTGGCAGCCTCGACTGGCCCGCCGCGCCCGATCTGGACGAGCCCGTTCGGCGCAGGCTGCGCCAAGCGCCCGCTCGCAGGCCGCTCTTCTCGCGCCGCGCCCTCGTCATCGCCCTCGCTGTCCTTGCGGTTGCCGTCGGCGCCGTCTTCGCGGTGCCGCAGACGCGCGCCGCGATCCTCGAGCTCTTCCACCTCCGCGGTGTGACGATCGAGCGCGTGCAGCAGCTCCCGACGGTCTCGGTGCAGACCGGGCTCGGCACGTTCCTCGGCGACCGCGTCACTCTCGCCGAGGCGCGCCAGCGCGCGAGCTTCGACGTCGTCGTCCCGCAGGCGCTCGGCGCCCCGGACGAGGTCTACTTCCAGGAGGGCCCACCCTCGGGCGGCATGGTCTCGTTCATCTACGGGACGAGCGACGACCCGCGCGCTCTCTTCACCCAGTTCGCCGCGCGTGTGGACGACGTCATCCTCAAGAAGGTCGCGCCGGAGACGAAGATCGAGGCGGTCACGGTCGACGGCCAGCCCGGCTACTGGCTTGAAGGAGCGCATTTCTTCTCCTATCTCGACCGCGAGGGCGACATGCAGTCGGAGCAGGTGCGGCTGGCCAGAAACGTCCTTCTGTGGGAGCGGGGAACGCGCACGCTGCGTCTCGAAGCGGATATTTCCAAGCAAGAAGCGCTCCGAATCGCCGCTTCGGTGGACTGAGCGACCTAGCTCAGGGTGAGGACGTCAAATCACCCTCCAGGGGGACAACCGATACCGGGTCCAGGCCGAACTCATGAGCACGATGACTGCGGCAGAACTCCAAGACCTCGAATTCGACACCGAAGCCGAACGCGTGCTCCTGTGGCGTGAAGAGGAGCTCGAGCGCGCAGGCTACGACCGGGACACGGCCCGCCAGCTGGCCGAGGCACCGGGCGTCGACCTGCATTTCGCGACCGAGCTTCTGCGCCGCGGCTGCCCCGAGGCGACGGCCGTCAACATTCTCCTCTAGCGCGTTAGTCGCGCCACCTCTCCGGCGGATTCGCCAAACTCTCCGGCGTGAGCCTTCCGCTCGCGTCCATTCCCAGCCCCTCTAGCGGCAGCATCGACGTCGGGCCCCTGCAGCTCCACGCCTACGGGGTCATGCTTCTGCTCGGCATCCTCGCGGCGACGTGGCTCACCGGCGTGCGCTGGACGCGCCGCGGGGGCGACTGGGATCTCGTCTTCCGCGTGGCCATGTGGGGCGTGGCCGGCGGCATCGTCGGCGCGCGGCTCTACCACGTCATCACGAGCTGGAGCGAGGTGCCCGACCCCAAGTGGCAGGGCGTCTTCGAGATCTGGAAGGGCGGGCTCGGCGTCTGGGGCGGGATTCTCGGCGGCGTGATCGCGGGTGCCATCGTCGTCCGACGCTCCGGGAACTCGGTCTACCGCTTCATGGACGCCGTCGCGCCGGGCCTTCTGCTCGCGCAGGCGATCGGCCGCTGGGGCAACTACTTCAATCAGGAGCTCTTCGGCAAGCCGACCGACCTCCCGTGGGCGCTCGAGATCGACGTCCAGAACCGGCCGGAGCCCTACATCTCCGAGCCGACCTTCCATCCACTCTTCCTCTACGAGTCGATCTGGAACCTGCTCGGAGTCGGGTTCCTGCTCCTCGTCGACCGCCGTTTCAAGATCCGCGCGCCCGGCCTCTTCGCGCTCTACGTCGCGTGGTACACGGCCTTCCGCACCTATGAGGAGACGCTGCGCATCGACCCGTCGCACGAATACCTCGGGCTGCGGCTGAACTTCTACGTCTCGGTGACCGTGTTCGCGTTCGCGATCGCGGCGTTCATCTGGTCGCAGCGCCGGCCGGAGACGTCGGCGCGCCCGCGGCCGAGCGCCCCGCCCCAGGGCCCGAAGATGACCGTGCCGAAAGGCCGCGTCCGCCGCTGAAAATACGATTGGCCCCGTGAGCGCCGTCGCAGAGCTCCCGCTCGACCTCGACGCCTTCGAGGGCCCCTTCGACCTCCTGCTTACGCTCGTGCTCAAGGAGGAGCTCGAGCTCGCGGACGTCGAGATCGTCGAGATCGTGCTGACCTTCCTGGACGAGCGTCGTGGCGATCTCGAGGTCGACGGCGAGTTTCTCGTCCTCGTCGCTTCGCTCCTCGAGCTGAAGGCGCGCGGGCTCTTCCCGGAGGAAGAGGAGGTGCCGTTCGTGGACCTCGATCCGGACGACGCTGCCGGCGAGCTCGCGGAGCGGCTGGCGCAATACCGGCGCTTCCGCGCGGCCGCGGGCTGGCTCGACGACAAGCTCGACGCCGAGTCCGACCGCTACTTCCGGCTCGGCCCGGCGCCGCTCGCCCCCGTGCCCGAGCGCCCGCTCGCGCGTCAGGAGCCCGCGTCGCTCGCGGCTGCTCTCCGCGCGCTGGCCGCCGAGCCCCCTGCGCCGTCGCTCCGCCACATCACGTTGACCTTTCCGCCCGTCTCACTCTTCCTCGACCGCTTCCGCGCAGTGCTTCGCCGGCGCGGCCGCTTCGTCTTCGACAAGGAAGTCGATGTGCTCACGAGGGTCGAGCAGGCGGTCGCCTTCCTCGCGCTGCTCGAGCTCCGCAAGGCGGGGGAGATCGCCATCGGTCAAGCTGCCCCCTTCGAGGAGATCACTGTATGGAACAACGCAGCCTGAGAGTCCTGGAAAACCCGGTCGACCGCCTCGCGCGCACGATCGAGGCGCTGCTCGTCATCGCGCCGGCGGCACTCTGTGTCGAGGAGCTCGCCGCCGCGACCGAGGACGAGCCGGAGCGGGTCGAGACCGCACTCGGGCTGCTCGCCTCCCGCTACCGCGAGGGGAGGAGCGGCATCGTCCTCGAGCAGGTCGCCGGCGGCTACGCGTTCCGCGCCGCGCGGGAAGCCGCTGAGGCGTGCGCGCGGCTCGTCGAGCGGCCGGTCCAGCGCGGGCTCTCGCAGGCCGCGCTGGAGACTCTCGCGATCGTCGCGTACCTCGGGCCGGTGTCGCGCCCGGAGATCGCCCGGATCCGCGGAGTAGCCGCGGATTCCGCCGTCGCGGGCCTCGTGGAGCGCGGGCTCATCGCAGAAGCCGGCCGCGACAAGGAGGGCGGCGCGATCCGCTACGAGACGACGCCGCTCTTCGAGCGGGTCTTCGGCCTCGCAGGCCTCTCGGAGCTCCCGCGCCTCGACGACCTCGCCGAGGACGGCGAAGGCCTCCGCCAGCGGCTCGAAGAAGTCGCCGGTCGCAGAGGGGCTTAGCTCTCCCGGACGATTGCTTCGGCCTCTGCGCGCGTGAAGGCGCGGAGGGTCTCCGTGCGCACGTTGCCGTGGCGAGCGAGCTCGAGCACGATGCCGTACGCCGTCTCGTCGTTCGGCGCCTCGAAGATCTCGACGACGTCGTAGCGACCGAGTGTCACGTAGACGTCGATGAGGTGGCCGCCGCGTTCCTTGATCACGGCGTCCGACTCCTCGACTCGGTCCCGCCAGGCGGGCAGCCCGCCGATGCCCTGCGACGTCCAGTGCATGAGCGAGATGTAGACGGGCATGGCGGGATAATGACCGCTCGTGCGCCTGAACGCCTACCTCGCCCGGGCCGGCATCGCCTCGCGCCGCGGCGCGGAGGAGCTCATCCGCGCCGGGCGCGTGCGGGTGAACGGCGACATGGCGGGGCTCGCGACCTTCGTCGAGGGCGCCGACCGGGTCGAGGTGGACGGGGAGGAGGTCGGGCCCGAGCCGCTCACGTACGTCCTTCTGCACAAGCCTGCGGGCGTCGTCACGACCGCGAGCGACCCCCACGGGCGGCCGACGGTTGTCGGCCTCGTCGCGCACGAGCGGCGTGTCGTGCCTGTCGGACGGCTCGACGCGGACACGACCGGCGTCCTGCTGCTCACCAACGACGGCCCGCTCGCCCACCGGCTCATGCATCCCCGCTACGAGGTGGACAAGGTCTACGAGGTCGACGTCGAGGGCGAGCCCTCTGACGATGCGCTCGAGCGTCTGTCCGAAGGCGTCGAGCTCGACGATGGAACGACGGCGCCCTCCGCGGTCAGGCGGCTCGCGCCCTCCCGCCTGGAGCTGACCATCCACGAGGGCCGCAAGCACCAGGTGAAGCGCATGCTCGCCTCCGTCGGGCACCCCGTCACCCGCCTCCACCGCAGCTCGTACGCCGGGCTCACGGCCGACGGGCTCGAGCCCGGCGAGTGGCGCGAGCTCAGCGCGGCCGAGGTGAAGGCCCTACGTGCCCCAGGGGGTCCATAGGCGGTCAGGCATCGAGGCTGGAACCATGTCCTCGATCACGGCGAGGCCGAAGAGCCGGTCCCAGAGCGAGCGGCCGCCCCGATCCAGGCGCTGCCAGAGGTGGCCGAAGAAGGCGAGCGAGGCGACGAAGATGCAGGTCGCGCGCGAAACCTGATGGAAGGTCGAGAGCGGCGTGTCGTAGCTGCCGAGCACGAACGTGTACGCAGTGAAGGTCGCGAGGAAGAACACGACCGCCAGCACTCCCCGCGCAGCCGAGCGCGGGAGCGTGGGGCTGCTCCCGCTCTCCGCGCCGACGATGTGGATGTCCGTGGCACGCATCCCGAGCGTGTGTCCGGTCGAGAAGAAGAAGGCGAAGTAGGCGGCGACGATGGCGAGGGCCAGCCCCTGCGTGAGGACGAAGACCGTCCAGAAGACGATGCCTCCGATCTCGTCCGCGGTCGCCTGGAACACGCCGAGGGGGATCTGGGCGATCAGGAAGCAGACCGTCACGATCGTCCAGTCGAGCAGCCCGCCGAGCGCACGGCGGGAGAGCGGAGCCGCGGTCGCCCGGTAGCTCTCGTCCGGCGGCCGGTATTCCGGGAGCGGACGCTTACGGTGGAACGAAGCCAACACGTTCATAGGCGTGGGCGAGTGTCTCAGCGGCGATCGCGTGCGCCTTCTCCGCGCCGCGCGCGAGGATCGCTTGCAGCTCCCCGGGATTCCCGCGGAGATCGGCGTATCTGAGGCGAATGGGGTCGAAGAGCGCGACGACGGCCTCGCCGACGTCCTCCTTGAACGTGCCGTAGCCGGCTCCGTCGTAGCGGGCCTCGATCGCCTCGGGCTCCTCACCGGTGGCGACGGCCATGATCTCGATCAGGTTCGTGACGCCCGGCTTGTCCTCGCTGCGCACGACGTCCCGCCCTGAATCGGTGACCGCGGACCGGAGCTTGCGGCGGATGACGTCGGGAGGATCGAGGACGCGCACGAGGCCGAGGTCGCCGCTGAACGTCGTCGACATGCGGCTCGTCGGCTCCTGCAGGTCCATGATCTTCGCGCCGACCTCGCCATATGTCCCCTCGGGGACGACGAAGGTCTCGCCGAAGCGCTGGTTGAAGCGCTGCGCGAGGTCGCGCGCCAGCTCGAGGTGCTGACGCTGATCCTCGCCGACCGGGACCACGTCGGCCTGGTAGAGCAGGATGTCCGCCGCCTGGAGCACCGGGTAGGTCATGAGGCCGACGCTGAAGTTCTCGCTCTTCGCCGACTTCTCGCGGAACTGCGGCATGCGGCGCGCCTCGCCGTACGGCGTCATGCACTCGAGCACCCAGGCGAGTCGCGGATGCTCCGGCACGTGGCTCTGCACGAAGAGCGTGCAGATGTCCGGGTCGAGGCCGCAGGCGATGAGGAGCGCAGCGAGGTCGAGCGTCGATTCCCGCAGGGCTTCGGGCTCCTGGGGGACCGTGATCGCGTGCAGGTCGACGATGGGGTGGAAGGCGTCCATCTCGTGCTGCTCGGCGACCCAGCGCCGGATGGCGCCGACGTAGTTGCCGAGGTGCTTCTCGCCTGTGGGCTGGATGCCGGAGAGGACGCGCATTTGGAGCTTGATTATCGCGAACTACACTGACGAGCAAATGGCAGTCACAGGTTCAGTCTGGTCGCCGTCCTCCTGGCGCTCGCATCCCGCGCTCCACCAGCCCGAGTGGCCGAGCGAGGAGCGGGCCGAAGCCACTCGCGGAAAGCTGGCGACCGTGCCGCCGCTCGTCTTCGCCGGCGAGGCGCGCCAGCTTCGGTCGGCGCTCGCCGAAGTCGCCGACGGACGCGCGTTCCTGCTCCAGGCGGGCGACTGCGCCGAGTCGTTCCACGACGTCTCGGCGATCCATATCCGCGAGAAGCTGAAGATCCTCCTGCAAATGGCCGCCGTCCTGACGTACGGCGCGACGCTCCCAGTGGTCAAGGTCGGCCGGATCGCGGGCCAGTACGCGAAGGCCCGCACCTCGCCGACCGAGCCCTCCGCGGACGGCGAGATCCCGTCGTTTCGCGGCCACATGATTCACGACGACGCCCCGACCGCCGAGGCGCGCATTCCCGATCCCGAGCGCATGGTCGAGGCCTACTACCACGCCACGTCCACGCTCAACCTCGTCCGCGCCTTCACGAAGGGCGGCTTCGCCGACCTCCTGCGGGTGCACGAGTGGAACCAGGAGTTCGTCGCCTCCTCGGTCGAAGGCCGGCGCTACGA
>JBKPRJ010000011.1:0-9181 GCA_046734455.1 Actinomycetota bacterium
GTCGCGCTGGTGGATCCGCCTGCGCACGAGCGGCACGACCATCCAGGCGAAGTTCTGGCGTGACGGCACGGCAGAGCCGGCGGCCTGGACGGCGACCGCGACGGACAGCTTCTGGACGAGCGGACGGGCGGCGCTCGGGGCGTTCGTCGCCACCGGCGTCTCCTCCCCATTTCCCCAGGTGCTGGTCGACCACTTCCTCGCCACCGCGGGCTAGCGTCGAGGTCTTCTTTGGCGCGCGGTAGAGGCTTATTCGACTGATACGCTCCGACGTCACTTGCCGCCCGTAGATGTCCGGGATGAGAGTCGTCGAGCAGACTTCGCTGGGAGCTTCAGCTCAACGAGCGCCAGCCTCGAGCTGAGCGAGCGGCAGGTCCAAGACATGAGTCGCGCACCGAATCTCTTCGTCGTTGGTGTCGCCCGAGCCGGGACGACTTCCCTCTCGCACTATCTCGATCAGCACCCTGAGATCTTCATGTCCCCGGTGAAGGAGCCGTACTTCTTCTCCAGCTACCACCCGGACTGGGTGCCGGTGTCGCAGACGCTCTTCTCCTACATGAGCCTTTTCGCGGGGGCGACAACCGAGAAGTATCTCGGCGAGGCTTCGCCCGCTTATTTCTGGGACGAGGACAGCCCAACGGCCATCAAGGAGGCGAGCCCCGATGCGCGTATCATCATCTCGCTCCGCGACCCGATCAAGCGGGCGTACTCGGAGTACCTGCTCCTCCGCCGGAGTCTCGAAGACTGGCGTCCGACGTTTGCCGAGGCCGTTCAGGAGGAGATGGCTCTCGATCCCTCGGAGCGCGGCACAAACCCGCAGTACAACTACGTCGATCGTGGGTACTACGCAGCCCGTGTCGAGCGTTACTTCGAGATCTTCGGCACCGACCGCGTGCACGTTCTCTTCTTCGAAGACTTCATCAAGTCGACGCGAGAAGAGATGCGCCGTGTGTTCGAGTTTCTCGGAGTGGACCCAGAGCCCGCCCGTTCGATTGCCATCGCCGCCCAGAACCAGGGAGGGGCGCCGAAAAATCGTCTCGCCGCCTTCCTGCTCTATTCGAAACAACTTCGAAAGCTTGGCCGGCTCGTGGTCCCGCCGAAGGGACGGCCTCGCGTCGAGCGCAGCCTCATGCAACGCGGAAAGATGAATGTCGACGACCAAACGCGGCAGCGCCTCTACGAGGTCTACTCCGAGGACTGGACGCGGCTCAAGGATCTGCTCGGCAAGTCTCCGCCCTGGGCGAGCGGCGTCTCCGCCGACATCTCCGTCTGAGCCTCCGTGAGCGAGAAGGTGACTGACCCGGCGTTCGCTCGGTTCGTTCTCCTCACCACGCAGAGGACCGGCTCGAGCTGGCTGACGACATTGCTCGACAGCCATCCGAGCTCCGATGCCTACGGGGAGCTCTTCCTTCCCGGCGAAGGAGAGCGTCCGCCCTGGGGCGCCCGCCGGGTCGAACGGTTCTGGTCGGCTCGGGACAAGCTCGCGAGGAGCGGCAGGTCAACGCGTCGTCCGCGGGCGACGTTCTCGTACCTCGACCACCTGTTCGCCTCGAACCCCGACGCGCAAGCCATCGGGTTCAAGCTCATGTACGACCAAGCGGTCAAGTACCCGGAGACCCTGGTCTACTGCATGCGCAACCGGGTCCGAGTCATCCATCTCGTCCGCCCCAACATCCTCGACATGGTCATCTCACGCGAGCTCATGGTTGCCCGCGGAGAGGCACACGCCACGGCCGCCGACGAGGTGATTCCGCTTCAGGTCACCCTGGACCCGGAGAGCATCCGACGACGGCTTCGCCTCCTCGAGCTCGAGACCGTCTCGTTCCGGAAGGCGCTTCGCGCGCTCCGCCTGCGACATCTCGAGGTGGCCTACGATGCGCTCGCCTCGGACACTCAGATCCTCGCCGGTGTCCTGCGGTTCCTCGACCTTCCAGCCGATGCAGCGCTCGAGTCACCTCTCGTCAAGGTGAACGACCGCAGACAATCGGAGCTCGTGGAGAACTACGCGGCGGTCTCGCAGAGGCTGCACGGAACGCGGTTCGCCGCGTTCCTGACGGGCTGACCGCTACGCCGAGGGGGCCGGCAAGATGCTGTAGAGAGCCGACAGGCCGGCCGGTTCGAGGTCGATCTCGGTGAGGCAGGTTCGCCGCTCGAGGTCGTAGCAGGCGATATGGGTGGGCTTCCCGCGGCGGAAGCCGCGCGCCACCCAGCTCACGTTCTCGCGAAACTGAGTCGGGCGAATGCGTGAGAAGCCGACCCAGAGCCGATGGTCGTCCATGAACACCCCGCGGCACCACCCGAGCAGCACTCGCTCGTCGGAGAAGGTCGCCAGGTCGATCGTCTCGATCACCTCGAGCCGCTCCGCATCGGCGACGACGATCTTGCCGTCGACAGTCGTGAAGTAGAGCCGCCCCTCGTGAAGCAGTCCGTCGTGGATGCGGTTGTCGCTTAGCTGGATCGAGCGACCCGGCTCCTCCAGGGAAACTGCGTCACCCTGGTGAAAGCGTGTCGCCCAGAGCTCGGAGCCGACGTAGAAGACGTAGTTCGGATGGGCGCGGTGCGGCTTCGTGCTGACCTTGCGGTAGTCCACCTCGGGATCGACGTGGGCCCAGGGGTCTTCGCCGAGGGCGTTCCAGGCCCGGACGATCTCGCCTCCCGGTGTCATCTCGAGAACCATCTCGAGGCCGGCGTTCGCGACGATGATGTTCCCGGACGGGCTGGGCCGGACGTGATGCACGTCGTTGAAGCAGGGAAGTGAGACGTAGTGGAGGAGCTCGAACTGCGGGACGGTGTAGACCATCACCTCGGTCTCGGTGCACGTGTAGAGCACATCACCGTGGAGGGTCGAGGCTTGGAGTGAGATGGCCGGCTCGTCCTCTGAGACGGCGTCGGCCGGCGACTCGTACTCCAAGGAGGTGGAGACCGTCCCTTCATTGGCGTCGACGCGCAGCACGAGACCCTTGTCGTACCCCTGCCAGACCTCTTGACCGTCCCTGAGCGAGCGTGGCGCCCGCTGCCGTCCGCCGATCACGTACAGCGCTCCGAGCGGCTTCTCGCCCCTGTCGACTGTGCCGCTCAACGCTACTTCTCGGACTGGGCGATGGCGATTCCGGCCGATCGAAGACCGGAGATTGACGTCCCGCGCAGCGCCGGCAGGAGCTGTGTCCAGAGGAGCAAGAGCGCCACAGCCGACTGGGATACGACCCACGCGACCCCCACTCCTTCGATACCCATCGAAGGCAGCAGGGCCCAGCTCAGACCAAGCACGAGCGCGGCGAGGAGAACCTGGTTCGCGATGAGCGCACGGACATGGTCCTGAACGCGCGCGACGCCGAACGAGAGGATGCAGATGGAGCTCGGAACGAGGCCGATCGCAAGCAGGCGGAGAAGGGTGTCCCCCGCGGCCGCGTACTCCGCGCCGAAGATGCGCAGGATCCACGGAGCTGCGACGACGAGCACGAGTGCGATTGGCAGGAGCAGGCGCGCCGTGTGCCGAACCGCCTGCCGCGTGTGCAGGACGAGACGCTCGCGATTGAACGAGCCTTCGACGACGAGCGACACGCTCACGTTCGTCACGAGGAGCGACAGCGATGTCGCAATCAGCCACGGTGGATAGAAGAACGCCGCAGCACGCGGCCCCGCCTCGTGAATCACGAGCAGCGGCGGGACGGTCCGGTAGGCGAGGTTGCAAAGCAGACCGAGGTAGTTCCCGGCCGCGTAGCGGAGGACGTGGCCCCGGTCCAGATGCTCCTGGTGAGCTCGAGTGAGGGTCTGATGCCTTTGCGCCAGGCGGGTGAGCAGCACGACGACCGCGACCGCCGCAACCGCGCTCGGCACGACCCAGGCGACGAGGACGCCATACGTCGCAAGCGACCCGCCCAGGATGAGGAGCACGACAATCTTCGCACCGTTGAGCGCGAGGTTCTTGATCGGTACCCAGCCAGAGTGACGCAAGCCGACGAGCGCCCCGTCCTGGACCGAGAGGAGGCAGGACGCGACCGTCGCCCCGATGCATGCGAGGGCAGTCCACGGGGTCGACACGGTGAAGTCGAGCGCCGGCGCCCACCTATGCACGCCGAGGAGAAAGATCCCGGCTGCCGCTATCGCCGCCACCGTCGTCAGGCCGAGCACCCAATAGACGAACCGAGACGTTGCGTTGCCCGCGCGTGGGAGGAAGCGTACGCAGGCACCGTCCAGGTTCAGGCTGCCCGCTCCCGTGAGGAAGAGCAGGGCGGAAACTGCCGCGGTGCTGAGGCCGACGACCTCAGGCGGATAGATCCTGCTGGCGAACGCCCAGAAGAGCGCTCCCAAGGCAGCAGAGCCGACGACACTCGTCGTGAGCGCGTAGGCGCTTCGGTACAGCGGTACACGGGTGTGCTCGCGCAGTCTGTCCCGCCAGGATTCCATGCTTCTCACGTTAGCGTCGGTCGGCGGCAGGCGGAGAATCGTACGCCGCGAGCCATGGGCTCAGATCGCGGTTCAAGAGGCCGCCCAGGAGCTCGATGTCTTCGCGATAGAGGCGAGCGAGCATGGATGCGGGTTCGGCCGGTACCTCTGGCTTCACGAGAACACGCTGCTTCACGCGGCGCACGACGGGGTTGAGGGTCGCCACCACGAAAGGCCTCACCCTCGTCGTCACGCGGTTCGGTGTGAGAAGCGGGTTGAGAACTCGCCAGCGCGGCGTTCCCGTGACGTTGTGCTGAACGGCGGTGTTCGGGGCGAACGCGGGATCTACACCGATGTGCTCGTAGACGGCGGCTGTGGCGCCTCGGGGGTCCGCGACGAAGTCGTCGAGGGTCAGGACGTGGATCTGCTCGGGATCGAAGCGCTCGTAGTACCGAGCGAGCTGCTCGCCGTAGAAGCCCATGCGTCTGTAGTGCCACATGTGTGACCAGTTCTGCTGTACCCGCTCATCTTCGGCTTCGAGGGCATCGCCGAAGTCGAGGTACGGCTCGGTTCCACGCTCTCGCAGGTACTGAAAGGCGCTGTACGCGCGTTCGACCGGGTTGCGGAGAATTGCCACCATCCGTACGTCGGGGACGTAGTGCCTGATTCGGTCTGGGGCGTCTTCTGAGTAGAGGTACGAGACCGACGCTTCACCGACCGCCATGCCGGGCTTCGCCCCGTCGAACAGCTCTAGGTAGCGGTCGATATCGGTGATCCGCGGGGATCGAGGTGCTCCCGGAGTCTCGCGCGGGAGCTTTTTGTTCTCGGACGAGAAGAAATGCGGTTCCTTGATCGGACTGACGAAGACTTGCGGGTGTTGGCGGAGGGAGTCGTGAAGCGTTGTCGACCCCGACCTCGCCGCACCGATGACGAGAAACGTGGGCAGCCGAGAGCCGTCGTTCATCGATCGGCGCCCGGACGCGCATGTCGGGCCGTGAATGAGCACGGGCGATGTGCCATGGTGTAGTGCATGTCCCTCTCCCAGTCCCGCAATGAATGGCGTTGCAGACCGCCGCTCTGGTGCAGTATCCCAGCGGTGCGCGGTGGCTTGCTGCACCCGGGATCTTGGCGGCTCATGAGCGGAACGGCATAAGAGGATCGTGACTCGAGTTCTCGTTGCGACGGACCATTACCCGCCGCTCATCGGAGGTGCACAGATCCAGTCGCACATGCTCGCGAGGGAGCTGCACGACCGCGGTCACGAAGTTGTCGTCGCGACTGTCTGGCAGCCGGGCGCACCCAGCGACGAGACACTCGACGGCGTCAGGATCCATCGCCTGCGCGAGCTACGCTCCCTCTCTTTCCTCAGGCCCTCGGGGGTGCAACACCATCCGCCGTATCCCGACCCGATTACCGCCGTTGCACTCCGCCGGCTGATCAAGTCGGTCCAGCCTGAAGTGGTCGACTCCTACGGCTGGATCAGCTTCTCGCTGGCCGCGGCGCTCGTCGGCCTCGACGTTCCGCTCGTCGTCACGGCCCGCGATTACGCCCCCACCTGCACGATCCGGACCCTTCTCTATGAGGACCAACCTTGCGGCGGCCCCGCACTCTTCAAGTGCGTCGGGTGCGCCGGAAGGCACTACGGGCGCCCGAGGGGAACCGTCGCCGCACTGGGCGTGCTTGCCAGCACCCCATTCCTGCGCCGCAAGGTCTCCGGGCTCAGAAGTATCAGCTCTTACGTCGAAGAGGTGATGCGCCGCGATTTCCTCGGCGGGCTGAAGCATGCAGGGCGGACGGTGACTCGCGTCGTCCCCGACATGATCGAGAAGGAGAGCTCGACGGACACCCTGTTGGCGGAAGCCTCCGGACGACTCGCAGAGCTCCCGGATGAGCCATTCATCCTCTTCGTCGGGGCGCTTCGCCGCGTAAAGGGCGTCGACGAACTGCTCTCCGCGTACCAGCGCCTCGAGAGTCCGCCCCCGCTCGTTCTCATCGGAACCCTGGAGCCGGACTCGCCTCGCTTTCCACCGAATGTTCACGTCTTGCTCGACGTTCCCCACGACGCGGTCATGGCGGCGTGGGACCGGTGTCTCTTCGGAGTTCTGCCGTCGCTCTGGCCCGAGCCTTTCGGCACCGTCGTCACCGAAGCGATGAGCCGGGGCAAGGCCGTGATCGGGACCCGTCCCGGCGGTCACACGGATCTCGTCGCCGACGGGGAGACCGGCATCCTTGTCCGTGCGGGTGACGTCGACTCGCTCACCAAGGCGATGGACCGCCTGATTCGCAGCGCCGATCTGCGCGAACGTATGGGCCAGGCCGCCCTCGTTCGATCCAAGCGTTTCGCACCCGAGGCGGTCATGCCGCAGATCGAGACGATGTACGCTTCGGCCCAGGCGGATGGGGTCGCGCCCGAGCGGGCAAAACGAGGGGGCGGCGATGCGAGTGGACGTCGACCGGGAAGGGCGCTGCGGTGACCGACGCAAGCATTGACGTCATCGTGAACAACTACGACTACGGCCCGTTCCTGCAGGCTGCCATCGACAGCGCCCTCGCGCAGTCGTACGCCAAGGTACGAGTCGTGGTCGTCGACGATGGATCCACCGACGACTCGCGGACGATCATCGAGTCGTACGGGTCCGAAGTCGTTTCAGTCTTCAAGGCCAACGGGGGACAGGCATCAGCGTTCAACGCCGGGATTGACGAAAGCGACGCGGAGTTCGTCATCTTTCTCGACGCCGATGACGTCCTGAGACCAGACATCTGTGCGGAAGTAGCAGAGGCCTTCGCCCGTGACCCGTCCGCGGCGAGGGTTCAGTACCGCATGGAGGTCATCGATGAAGGCGGGAGCCCGACCGGAATCCTGAAGCCACCAAGCTATGTGAAGCTACCTTCCGGCGACCTTCGCCGCCACGCGGTCGCCTTTCCCTTCGACGTGCCGTGGATCGCAACCAGCGGTAACGCGTTTCGCTCTCAGGCGATCCGTCGAGTGGCGCCCATTCCTGAAAACGACTTCCGCATTCTCGCCGATTGGTACCTCGTTCACCTCACATCGTTGCTCGGAACGGTCGCTTCCCTCGACCTGGTCGGCGCATACCGGCGCGTGCATGGCCGCAATCTGCACGAGCTCCACGAGCCGGTCCTCGATCTGGCGCAGCTTCGCCAGTCGATTGATGCGGCCGCGGGCGTCACCCCGTATCTTCGCGACCTCGCGCTCGAGCTCGGAATCGCCGACGGGAACGTGACCACTCGCGCGGTGTCGGAGATCGGCAACCGTCTGATCTATCTCCGTCTCGGACCGGCGGACGACCGGTTCCCCGATGACAGCCGGCTGAAGCTTCTCTGGAGAGGCATTCGCGCCGCGCTGGGACGGTTCGACGTTGCGCCACTCATGCGGCTCGTCTTCGTCGGTTGGCTCATCGCCGAAGCGTTCGCGCCACGGCCGCTCGCGCGACATCTCGCCGAGCTCTTCGTCTTTCCCGAGCGGCGCGGTCGGCTGAGCCCGATGTTCGCGGGCCTGAGACGCTACTGAGAGGGCCCCCAGGCACACCCCGATCGCCGGTTGAGGCATTCTTGGGTCTTGCCTAGAATCCGACCGGCACAGGGGAGCGACGGGACCTGCGCGCCATCGTGAACGATCCTTACTACGACTGCGGCCTCGCGTCGTCCGACCGGGCGACCCAAACAGCCGTCGTTTCAAAGACGGGCTGATGCCGGGCGCAGCCGCTGAACCAGGGGCAACCCAAACCCCACCGACCGTTTCGGTCGTGATCATCTTCAGGGATCCCGGAGCATTCCTCTTTGAGGCGATCGAAAGCGTCCAGGGGCAAACCCTTACGAGCTGGGAGCTGTTGCTCGTGGACGACGGTTCGATCGACGGAAGCAGCGAGCTTGCGCGCGCGATCGCCGCCGAGGCTCCGGACCGAGTTCGCTACCTCGAGCACGTGGGTCATGCGAATCGTGGCATGAGCGCGAGCAGGAACCTCGGCATCACCCACGCACGCGGGGACTTCATCGCCTTCCTCGACGCGGACGACGAGCTCGTGCCCACCGCGCTCGAAGAGGAAGTGGCGATCCTCGAGGCTCACCAGCGGGTCGGCATGGTGTATGGCCCGCTCGAGTACTGGTACGGCTGGACAGGACGGGCCGAGGACGAGGAGCGTGACTTCGTGCACCCGGTCGGGGTCGACACGGACCGGATCTACGAGCCCCCGGATCTGATCGCGCTCTTCATCCAGAACATCGCTTTTGCCCCCTCCGGGATGCTCCTGCGTCGAGAGCTCGTGCTGGAGGTCGGGGGCTTCGAGGAATCGTTCCGCGACCTCTACGAAGACCAGGTCTTTGCGGCCAAGATCTGCCGGACGACGCCGGTCTACATCTCGAGCCGGTGCTGGTACCGGTACCGGCAGCACCCGAATTCCTGCTGTCTGACCGCCGAACGCGATGGTCGGCTCGATGCCTCACGGGCACCGTTTTTGCGCTGGCTGCAGGGATATCTCGAACGTGAGGGCCTCGTGGGGGGAGACGCCTGGGAGCTCGTGGCCAAGGAGCTTCGGCGCCGGTCAGCGGGCGGGCGGGTGCTTGCCCGCATCGCGGCCGGCGGCCGCCGTGCGCATGGGCTCGTCGGTCGGCTGGGCGGCGTCGACCGGTGAGCGTCGGACTCGTCTCGGTCGTCGTGCCATTTCGGAATGCGGAGCGGTTTCTCGGCGAGGCGATCGAGAGCGTCACAGCCCAGACCTATGGGAACTGGGAGCTTCTGCTCGTCGACGACGGGTCGACCGACGAAAGTCCGAAAATCGCC
>JBKPRJ010000012.1:0-47373 GCA_046734455.1 Actinomycetota bacterium
CGGTGGAGCTGGCCGATGCGCGCATGCTTCTGAATCGTGTCCACGAGGACGGGGAGGAGCGGCGCGACCTCGGCGCTCCACTCCTCGGCGCTCGCATCGGGCGTCGTCGCGTCGGCCTCGTAGCCGTAGTGCTCGAAGTCCTCCGCGTACCGGGTGAGAAGGATCGTGCGGGCCGCGTTGTCGTAGGCGAAGGGCGGGAGCGGCAGCGCGACGCGGTTCTCGCGGCGCGTGGCCGTGCGGACTTCGCGGCCGAGGTGCTCGGAGAGGAGTGCGAGCGTCTCGTCGAGCTCCTCGATCCGCCCGACGTGGTTCAGCGGCAGCTGCTTCTCGAGGTCGCGCTGCACCGCCCAGTGGACGTCCTCGACGTCGCCTCCCGGAAGCGCGCCCACGAAGCTGCGGAAGTCCTCGACCACCTCCAGAGGCTCTTCGGGCAGCCGGGGGAACCACTCCTCCTCGCCGAACCGCGCGACGAAACGCGGCTCCCGCAGGAGGATCTTGGACTGCCACGCCGACCAGAGCCTAGTGCCGGGGTGCCGCACGACCGCGAAGCGAAGCCAGCCGTCCTCCTCCAGGACTCGCTTGCGCTCGTCGCCTTCGTAGTCGACGAGGCGGAGTCCTTCCGGCCACAGGCTCATGTCATGGACGGTGAGGGAGGGCGACACCTCGGGGAGCGTCGAGTGCAGGAAGGTCTCGGGCTGCATGCCCGCCAGCCCGGAGAGGAGCCAGAGGATCGAGGTGCAGCCACCCTTCGGAATCGGCACGAAGAGGATCTTCAGCTCGGGGAGCACGACCGTCCGCTGGGCGACGTGCTTCGCGAAGGGCAGTTCCGTCTCTGCGCGCGCGCCGTTCGAATGGCCGGCGACGGTCTCGACCGCCCTCTTCTGCATCCGCTCAGTCTATTCAAGCGCGGTGGGCCCAAACGCGACTTCCGATGCGGCGCTGGGGGCTCTGCCGCCTAGGTAAGCTGCCGCGTCATTCCTCCTCGCGCGGCGCTCGCCGGTGGCTTCGGCCCCGCGCTCCACGGCCGGATCCCGAGTGTCTTCGACCCCCTCGACTCCACCAAGCGACGTTCGCCGAGGCGGGCTGACGCGCGCACAGTGGCTCGACATGGCCGCGGCCGGAATCGCGATCGCGCTCTTCCTCGCGATCCAGTTCTTCCTGCTGCTGGGGCCCCACCCGTTCGACCCCGCCAAGTACTTCTCGACGGCGGTCCACTTCCCCAACGTGGGGGCCGATCTCTGGACGCTCCGCATCGGGCTGGTCGGTTCGGTCGTCGTCGCGGTCAAGCTGATGGGAGCGAACGAAGCGGCGCTCTATGCGGTTCCGGTCGCGGCAGGCGTCCTGCTCGTCACCGCCGTCTACGGGACGATGCTGGCGCTCTTCCGGGACCGGATCCTCGCGGTCGCCGCCGCGCTCGTCGCCGCGCTGAACACCGACTTCCTCCTGAACTCGAGCTTCATCTTCCCCGACACCGCCGCGACGGCGACCTTCGCCACCGGCTTTCTCTTCCTCGTCCTCGGCGGGCTCACCGCGCGCGCCTCGAACCCGTGGGTTCCGCGCGGCGCCGTCCTCGCCGCGGGGTTCTTCTTCGGCTGGACGTACCTGATCCGCGACTTCAGCCCGATCCTGACTCCCACCGTCATCGCTGCGGCGCTCGTCCTGCACTACCCGTGGCGGCGTCTCGGTCTCATGGCGGCGGCTGCGGTGACGACGGGGATGCTGGAGTTCGTCTACGGCGCGCTGCAGTACGGAAAGCCCTTCATCCACTTGCAGAAGCTCCTCGAGCACCGAGACCAGGCCTTCACCCCGTCGCGCGCGATCACCATCGAGAACGTCCAGCGCGAGACCCAGAACCCGGGCGGTGCGCTGCTCGTGCTGCCGCGCATCATTCTCTCCTGGAGCAGCGGCTGGTTCCTGCTCCTCCTGGCGCCCATCTTCGTGGTCGCGCTCATCCTCATCCGCGACCGCCGCCTCTGGCTGCTCGCGACATGGTGCCTCGGGTTCTGGGTGGCGATGGTGTGCCTCGCGCTGGGCGAGCTTCCCTCCGGCCGGTGGATCGTGAACACGACGAACGTCCGCTACTGGTACCCCCTGTTCCCCGTGCTCGCGATGAGCGGGTTCGCGGGGCTCTGGTTGCTCGTGCGCAGGTTCACCCCTCCGCCCAGGGCGCTCATCGTCGCCCAGCTCGCCGTGGTCGCACTCGCGGCGCTCATCCTGGTTCCGGGCGTCGCGGAGTTCAAGAGCTGCACCCCCGAGAAGGTCTGGCGTAACGACCCGATGGTCCGCTGGCACGAGCTTCGCTCCTGGCTCGCGACCGACGAGGCTGCGTCCTTCGACAAGATCGTGACCGACCGGATCACCGCCCGGGAGATGGATCCCGTCTTTCTGAGCGCCCTCGCCGGCGACCGGGTCTGGAGCGGGGCCGTGAAGCCCTGGCCGCAGTCCGGCGAGCGCATCGAGCCGACCGAAGCTCTCGACACGTCCATGATCCTCCTGAACCGGCGCCGGCTGAGCCTGATTCCGGACAGCGCGGCCAAGATCGATGCGCTCATGAGCGAGTGGACGGCGGTCTTCGTCAGCGGCGACGGGGCGCTCGTCCTCCTCGCACACCGGGCTCCCGGCGCGGGGGAGGCCGCGATGCCCTCGCCGTGGTGGGAGCGGACGACCGAGCGGGCCAACCCCCGGTGGGGATGCGGCATCAATCCCTTCGCGAACAGGCCGGACGTGGCTCCAGCCCGCTAGGTAAGCTGCACCGCGATCCGCTCTGCTTCCGCGGAGCGACCACTGCCCTCGGACGGGTTCGCGGATGGGACTCTCGGTCGAAGAACAGCAGACAGTGCAGGCCGCTGCCGATAGCGCCGCCACGCCGGCCGGGCGTTCGCTCGTGCTCGTGGCCGGCTCCGGCCGAAGCGGCACGAGCCTCTTCACCGGAATCCTCCAGCGCCTCGGCTTCTACGTACCCGAGCCGGAGGTCCCCGCCGACGAGACGAACCCGCGCGGCTTTGCGGAGTCGCAGTGGGTGGTCGAGTTTCACACGCGCCTCCTCCGCAAGGCCGGCGTCCAGGTCTCGGATGCCCGCCCGGCCGCCTGGTCGCTCATGGCGGACCTCACGCTCGAGGACGAGGTGGCGGACGAGTTGCAGAAGTGGCTCTACGCGCAGTTCAAGCAGTCCGACCACCTGATCATCAAGGACCCGCGCCTCTCCTGGTTTCTGCCCCTCTGGCGCCGCTGCGCGTCAGGGCTGGACGTCACGCCGCGCTTCGTCACCGTTCTGCGCCACCCGGCGGCCGTGATCGACAGCAAGCAGCGCTATTACGGCCACTGGCAGGGGGACATCAGCCGCACGGCAGGGTGGTTGAACCAGTCGCTCTTCACCGAGCGGGCGACGCGTGAGACGCAGCGCGCCTTCGTGCGTTACGAGGATCTCCTCGACGACTGGACGAAGTCCGTTGCGCGTGTCGGCGACCTCCTCGCGCTGAAAGTCATCCAGGACGCGCCGGCGGCGTCCATCGTGCGCGTGCACGACTTCGTCGACCGGAACCTGAGCCGGTCGCGCGCGACCTGGGACGGCTTCGACATCCCGGAGGGGCTGCGCGAGCAGGTCGACCACGCCTGGGAGCTCCTGATGGAGCTCGCCGATCAGCCCGACTCGGCCGGGCTCCGTGATCGACTCGATGCCGCCCGCGCCGCGTACATCGAGCTCTACGAGGATGCCGAGGCGATCGCGCAGTCCTCGATCGCCGCCTCCCCCACGACGTCCGGTCGCGGCGGTACCACCCTCGTCCGTGTGGGCAGGAAGGTACCGAGGGGGTTACGCGAAAAGCTTCCTATGAGCTGGCGAAAGGCGGCGTATCGCGCCGCGCGACGCGGCGGCGGCACCCGAAGCCGTTGAACGGGCGTTACGAGGGTAAGAAACCTGAGATCATCGACATGAGCAGAACGTGACGACTTCGCGAGACAAGACCCTGGAGCCCGAGACGCAGGAGGCCTTGGACGTCGAAAGCCTTGCGCCGGCGACCCCCGAGACCGAGGTCTCGGACGACCCGCGCGAGCGCGCCGTCCAGGGGTTTCACGCCCGTCATCGCGGCCTCCGGTTGGCGCCGGTCGTGGTCGTCATCCCCGCCTTCAACGAGGAGGATGCGATCCGGCCGGTGCTCGACGACGTGCCGCGAGAGGCGTGCGGCCTCGCCGTCGACACGATCGTCATCGACGACGGAAGCTCGGACGCGACGGCCGACGTTGCGCGCGACGCGGGAGTGTACGTCGCTGCGCTCGATCAGAACTCCGGGCAGGGAACCGCGCTGCGCATCGGCTACCGGCTCGCGCGCGAGCTCGGCGCGAAGTACATCGTCACCCTCGACGCCGACGGGCAATGGGATCCGGCGGACGTCTCCCGGATGCTCGAGCCGATCCTCGCGGACGAGGCCGATTTCGTCCTCGGGTCGAGGGTGCTCGGGCGCACGGAGACCGACGACTCGGTGCGGAAGGCCGGCGTCCGCGTCTTCGCGTTCGTGGTGCGGCTGCTGACAGGCGCACAGGTCACCGACACATCGAGCGGCGTCCGCGCCTTCCTCGTCGAGGTCACCGACACGGTGCGGCAGGAGGAGCCCCAGTACCAGGCTTCGGAGCTCCTCGTCGGGGCGATCTGCCAGGGCTACCGCATCGCGGAGCGTCCGGTGGTCATGCGCAAGCGCACCGCCGGCGAGAGCAAGAAGGGCCACAACTTCCTCTATGGCCTCCGCTACGGCCGCGCGCTCATCCGGACGTGGTGGCGCGATCGGAACGTCGGTCCCGTCGCACCGGCGGCCGTGGCCGCGGCCCGCAATCGCCCCGCGCCGAACCCGGTCGTCCACGTGCTCTCGCAGAACTGGCTAGCCGCCGCTGTCCTCACGGGCGGCGTCGCGCTGCGGGCGATCATGGTCTTCGCCTACACGCCGTTCCTCTGGGTCCCCACCTCGAACGGGTATCTGGCCGCGGCGGATGCCGCCCAGCCCGGCGAGGCCCATCCCTGGGGATACTCGGGGTTCCTCTGGCTCACCGACGGGCTCGGCACGCGGGAGGTCGTCATCATCCAGCACGTCCTCGTGCTCGGGCTCGCGGGAGTTCTCTACGCGTTCCTCGTGCGCCGAGGCGTCCTCAGGTGGCTCGCAGCGCTCGCGATCCTGCCGCTCAGCCTCTCGCCGCTCCTCGTCAACATCGAGCACCACCTGCTGCCGGAGACGCTCTTCATCGTTCTCGTCGCCGCAGCGCTGCTCGTGCTCGTGTGGTCTCCGGACCGCCCCTCCCTCGTCGCGTGCGCGGCCGCGGGCCTCGTCGCCGCCTTCGCAGGGTTCATGCAGCTCTTCGGCCTCGTAATGATCGTCCCGATGGTCGTGTACCTCATCTGCCGGCGCGTCGGCGTCGTCCGGCTCGGGGCGCTGCTCGTCGCGTTCGCGATCCCGCTCGGCGGCTACCTCGTCTGGATGCACCAGACGCACGGCGTCTATGCCTTCACGACCTGGCGGGGGAAGCACCTGTACGCGCGGGTCGCTCCGTTCGCGCAGTGCGACCGCCTCGGCACGCTCACCGCAGCGCAGCAGAGCCTCTGCGACCCGCGTCCTCTCGACGCCCGGCCCGGCCCCGAGAACTACCTGTGGGGTGACCGCAACGCGCCGGTCCGCACGCTGCCGGATTCCGTCGTGCTCGGCTACGCCCGCAAGGTGATCGCGCACCAGCCGCTCGACTACGTCAAGGCGGTGGCCGGCGGAACGGCGCACGCCTTCTATCCCGGCCAGCGCCAGCGCAAGCGGGAGCCGTGCGTCGGAAACTGGGGCTTCTCGGACGCGATGCCGCCCAACTGCCCCGCCGAAGGGGCCGCCAGTGCGGGGTGGCGCACGCACCCCGTCTCCGTCGATCGTACGCTCGCGCATGGGCTGAACTGGTATGCGCGCCTCGACTATCCGATCGGGCCGGCGTTCCTCGCCTGCGTGCTCGCGACCCTCTTCGCCCTCCTCTGGCGGCCGCGCGCCGGAGGCTGGCGGCTCCGTCTCGACGCCGCACTCTTCGGCGTGGTCGGGATCGCGCTGATGACCTCCGCGATCGCCACCTCGAACTTCAACTATCGCTACACGGCGATTCTGTACTGCACCCTTCCGATCGCAGCCGCGATTGCGCTTACGCAGCTCGCTGCAATCCGCCGCCCGTCGGAGCGGCCGGTCCCCTCGCCCGCGTGACCGCGCGCCCGGGCGGCGGGCTCGGCGCGCTCCTCGACTTTCTCTCCGACTGGGCCGTCGCGGCTCTCGCCGTCTGGACTCTGATCGCGTACGGAGGAATGGCGACGGAGGCGCGGGTCGACGTGCTCACGCCGATCTGGCTCGTGACGCTGCCGCTCCTCGCGCTCGGGCTCATCTGGCTCCGCAGGGACAGAGACACGGCGGTGCCCGCGCGAGCGGAGACCCCGGCCGCCTCCCACCACCGAAGCTGGTGGGCTCCGGCGGTCAGCGTGGCGACTGCGCTCGCGGCTGCGACCATGGCTGTTGCCGGAGTTCCCTGGCCCGTCGTCTGGGCGTTCGCCCTCTGCTCGTTCGCCGCAGCAGTTTTCGGCGTGCGGCGCAGGCTCTCGCCCGTACCCGCGGCCGAGCAGCCGTCGAGCGGGCACGTCTTCGCCGCGGTCTCCGCGCTCGTCGTGGCGGGGATGTCCCTCTTCCTGGAGCGGCCGAGCACGGACGACGTCTTCTACGTGGGCCGGGCGACGGCGACCGCCGACCTGAACCACATCCCCGTCCGCGACGTCATCTTCACGCAGGAGCAGGTCGACCGCTCCGGAGGCACGGGCCTTCCCACCGATTCGTTCTCGGCTCTCCAGGGCGCGGTCGGACAGCTCTTCCATGTCCATCCTGCATCGGTCGCGTACTACCTCGTGCCGCCGCTCATGTCGTTCCTCGCGGTGTGGGCGCTGTGGCGGCTGCTCCGGCTCTGGACCCCGCGCCACGTCGCACTCTGCTTCGCGCTCGGTCTCGTCTTCTGGTTCTGGAGCGCGCAGAACATCGATCAGGGCGGGTTTCCCTACGTCGGCAGCCTCACCCGCGGCAACTACTTCATCACCCGTATCTGGCAGGGGAAGGTCGTCCTGGTGTGCTGGCTCGTGCCGACGTTGTACGCCTACCTGACGAGCTGGCTCGCCGGCCGTGACCGGCGCAACGGGGTCCTGATCTTCGCCGCCGCCATCGCAGGGATCGGCCTCTCCTCTTCAGGCGCGTTCGTGCTCCCACTCGTCTTCCTCGCGGGCGCCGTCGCGTTCGCCCTCCTGCGCGCGTGGGTCCCGCTCGCGCTTCTCGCCGTGGTGGCGGCCATTCCGTTCGCCATCGGCTTTTCGGCGGCGAAGGAGTTTCCGCTGCCCGCGTTCGAGACAAATCAGCCCCCGACGGACTGGTACTACACAGCGGTTTTCGGCACGGGCGCGATCGCCTTCGTCGGGACCGTTGCCGTTCTCCTCGGACCCTGGCTTGCGCGGCGCGGGCCCGCGGCGGCGATGACGCTCGGCGTTGCCGGCGTCACGATCCTCCTTCTCGCTCCGAGCCTGTTCGCCGCGGTCGACAACATCTTCGGCCTGTACGCGCCCGGAGCACTGCGGCGGACGCTGTGGGTCGCGCCGCTCCCCGTGGGCGTCGGCCTGCTCGCGGCCGCGCCCTGGGGCGAGCTCGCCGCTCTCGCGGGGAAGCGCCTCACCCGCCTCGAGGGATGGAGCCGGGGCTGGCGGGCGGCCGGGCTCTTGGCGGGGTCGATCGCCGCGCTGCTCATCCTGTTCGGCCATCCACTCTGGCGGGCGAGCGACGACGCCTCGTACTGGCACAGCCGCCCGCGCTGGAAGGTGGATCAGAAGGCGCTCGTCTCGGCCCACGCCATCCTCAGTCGCTACCAGGGAACCGGCTCGATCCTGACGGACAAGCCGATCATGGCGCTGCTCCCGATCATCGGCGTCGAGCCGAAGGCGGTGAACGCGCGCACCCTCTACGTCCAGCGCACGTCCGAGCCCGCCGCGCGGACCCAGGAGCGTCTCCTGTTGACCCAGTTCGTCACCAACCAGCGCCCCTTCCCGAGCAACGAGGCGATGCGCCGCGCCGTGGCCGACCTCGACGTCGGCCTCGTGTGCCTCCCGCGCGGGCACGTCCAGCAGAGAGCGCGCCTCGAGGCCGTCGGGGTGTTCCGGCCGAGCTTCGAGGTGGCGGGCTTCAAGTGCTACTCGAGGCCGTGAGGAGAGGATGACGGCGCTCGGTGCGCTCGCGATCGTCGTCCTTCTCATCCTGCCGCTCGGCTTCGGCGCCTCGTTCGCCGTGTACCCGCCCTCGGAGCTGAAGCTGCCGTCGCGGCTGGCGCTCGGCTTCGCGGGCGGCTACGCGATCACGGCGCTCTTCTCCTACGTGCTCATCCTCGCCGGAGTGTTCTACGCCCCGGTGGCCTATGCGCTGATGGGCGCCGCGACGGTCGCCTGCTGGCTCGTCGCGGGAAGGCGCGCGCCCCTCCTTTCGCATTTCCGTTCGCTTCGGCCGGGGAGCCTGAAGAAGGATCCGAGCACGATCGCCGGGCTCACCGTCATTGCGGCCATCGCGGCGCTGGCCGTTCCGGTGATCTCGGCGTTCCACGCTCGGATCCCGTTTCGCTACTGGGTCGACGGAATGCAGATCGCCCGGCTCCACGAGATTCCGCCGGCCTCGATCCAGTACGGAGATCTCTATCCCACGGTGAGCAGCAAGGTGCTGCTCGACGCGTTCACGGCGGTCGTCTCGAGCGCCATCCCACAGGCCCAGGTCGCGGTCGGGCCGCTCCTCTGGGTGGCGACGGTCGGCACGGCTCTCGCGCTCTGGGCGGTCGCCCGCGAAGCCGGGCTCGTCATGACCGCTCCGCTGCTCGCCGTTCTCGTCGTCGCGAACCCGATCTTCCTCGGCGACGAGCTGACCATTGATCTCTTCGAGTACCGCGCCGAGGCGTTCGGGCGCCTCGTCGCCTTCGCCGCCCTCGCGTTCGGCGTGCGTGCGGTTCGCACGCGCACGATGAAGGACGCCTCCGTCGCCGGAGTCCTCCTGGCGGCCGCGGCGGGAACGCATCTCGTTCCGGCGCTGTTCGTCTGCCTGCTGCTCGCGGGCTTCGGCCTCGCAGCGCTCCTCTCGGAGCGATCGCGAGTCGTGTTCGGCGGGCTTCTTCGTGCCGGCGCGATCGTCTTCGGCGGAGCCGCGGTCGGGTACGGGCTCGTCCTTGCGGCTCCCGACGCGACGGGGCTCGGCGGGCCATCCGCCTCGAACCAGTACGGCGGCTACCCGCACGGCCTCGACCCGACGGCCTACCTCGCGAACGTCTCGGCGCATCCGGCTTCCGGCGCCTGGTACCGCCCGCCCTGGCAGGTCGTGTCGGCGTACTTCGGCCAGTCGCTGGACACCGGCGCCTTCCGGGATTCAGGCGCCTTGACGCTCACGGTGATCGGGCTCGCGGCCCTCGCGATCGCGGTCTTCGTACTCCTCCGCTCGAAGGCGCCGACGCGCTTCGCGCCGCTCGCGTGCTGGACTGCGGCGGTCGCCTCGATCCTGATCGCGCTCTTCTTTGCGCGCCGCTACGAGGTGTACACGCTCGGGACCTTCGGCATGCGCCGTCTCTTCGACTACGGGACGTTTCTCTTCGTCCTCGCCGGCGCCGCCCTGTTCGAGATCGGGCTCGCCCTCCTGCGCCGCTTCCGGCTCTGGCTCCCCCTGGCGGCCGGGCTCGCGGTCACGCTCGTCGTCGCAGCGGCCGCTCTGGCCGGGTACGCCCGCGAGCCGCGGCCGCAGGACGCGCGCGCGATCCCGCTCCTCTCGTGGGTGCGGACGAACACGCCCTGCGACGCACGGCTGCTCATGAACGCGCGAACGGTCGGCGTCTTCCAGGCGACGACCGGGCGGACGAGCGTCACCGAGGGGATGGGGCCGTTCCTGCGGCCGCTCATGCTGCGCCGGGTCGTGCGCCTGCTCATGGAGACCAAGCGCTTCTACGCCGATCCGGCCGCGCAGGGCGCGTTTGTCTCCGAGCGGGACGTCGACTACGTCATCGTCCTGCGGGGCGACGGGCTCGGGCTGGGAGGTCTCGTCGGGCCCGGGAACGTGGCGGCCTTTCGTGCCTCACCGGAGTTCCAAAGCGTCTACGAAACGCCGGATTTTGCCGTATTCAAGCCGCTCGAGCAGTCCTCCTCGCCGAGACAGCTGCCTCGCCGTTTTCCGTGCCGCACGACGCCGCTCGGGTGAGGCCTGAAGCCGCTTCTCTGCTACCATCGGACGCCGTGCGCTGAGGCGTATTTTTCTTTGCGACCGGAGAGAGAGGTTCGTGTGCGGGTATTGATCCTGGGTGGGGACGGCTTCTGCGGATGGCCGACGTCGCTGCATTTGTCACAGCGGGGCCATGAGGTCCTGATCGTCGACAACTTCGCGCGGCGGAACGCGGACACGGAGCTCGAGGCGTCCTCGCTGACGCCGATCGCCCCTCTCGGCGTGAGGCTCTCCACATGGCGCGAGCAGACCGGCCGCGAGATCGGCTTCGAGCGCCTGAACGTCGCCCAGGACTACCACCAGCTCCTCGATCTCATCGGCGACTGGCGTCCCGACACCGTCGTCCACTTCGCGGAGCAGCGCGCGGCCCCGTACTCGATGAAGAGCTCGTGGCACAAGCGCTACACGGTCGACAACAACGTCAACGCGACGCACAACCTCCTGGCCGCGATCGTCGAGGCCGGCATGGACACGCATGTCGTCCATCTCGGGACGATGGGCGTGTACGGCTACGGCCCCGCGCCGGGATTGAAGATCCCCGAGGGCTACCTCGGTGTGAAGATCGAGGGCGCCGACGGCGAGGACATCGAGCAGGAGATCCTCTTCCCGGCCAACCCCGGCAGCGTCTACCACATGACGAAGACGCTCGACCAGCTCCTCTTCGCCTACTACAACAAGAACGACGAGGTGTCGGTCACCGACCTCCACCAGGGGATCGTCTGGGGGACGCAGACCGAGGACACCCGCCATGACGAGCGGCTCATCAACCGCTTCGACTACGACGGCGACTACGGCACGGTGCTGAACCGGTTCCTCATGCAGGCGGCGATCGGCTACCCGCTCACCGTCCACGGAACCGGCCGCCAGACGCGCGCGTTCATCCACATCCAGGACAGCGTGCGCTGCATTCAGCTGGCCGTCGAGAACCCTCCCGCGCAGGGCGAGCGGGTGCGCATCTTCAACCAGATGACCGAGACGCACCGGCTGATCGACCTGGCCGAGCTCGTCTCGCGCCTGACCGGCGCCGAGATCGACTTCGTCGACAACCCGCGGAACGAGGCGGCCGAGAACGACCTCTTCGTCGAGAATCGCCAGCTCCTCGATCTCGGCCTCGTGCCGATCACGCTCGAGGACGGGCTCATGGCCGAGGTCACCGAGATCGCCGAAAAGTACTCTCACCGGTGCGACCCGGAGAAGATCCCGTGCCGCTCCTACTGGCGCAAGGACCTCGAGCAGGCGCAACCGGCCCGTGAGTCTCTGGTCGGCGCAGACAGACCGTCCTCGTAGAGATTCCGGCTCGAGCTCTCGTCACCGGCGCGTGCGGCTTCATCGGGGCGAACCTCGTCCCCAAGCTGCTCGCCCGCGGCGTCGAGGTCCGCGCGCTCGACGATTTCTCGCGCGGTAGCGCCTCCTATCTGGACGGCGTCGACGTCGAGATCCAGGAGGCGGACATCCGGGACGAGGAGGCCATGGCCCGCGCGGTCGAAGGCGTGGATGCGGTCGTTCACCTGGCCGCCTTCGGCTCGGTGGTGGAGTCCGTTCAGGATCCGATCCCGAACTTCGACGTGAACGTGCGCGGCACCCTCGTCGTGCTGCGCGCGGCGGCGGCGGCCGGCGTGGGGAAGGTCGTCTTCGCCTCGACCGGCGGCGCGATCATGGGCAATGCGGAGCCCCCCGTGGACGAGGGCACGCTGCCGTGGCCGATCTCGCCCTACGGGGCGAGCAAGCTCTGCGGCGAGGCGTACTGCCACGCCTTCGCGGGCTCCTTCGACCTCCAGGTCGTCGCGCTGCGCTTCGCCAACGTCTATGGGCCGATCTCGGCGCACAAGAAGGGCGTGATCACGAACTTCATCCGCCTCGCGCTGCGCCGGGAGCCGCTCGTCGTCTACGGCGACGGCGCGGCGACCCGCGACTTCCTCTACGTCGAGGATCTCTGCGACGGGATCTGCGCCGGCCTCGAGGCGCCGCTGAAGGACGAGGTCGTGCACCTCGCCTCGGGTCAGGAGACCTCGATCGGCTCGCTCGCGGAGCTCATCCTCGAGCTCACGGGCGCGGCCGGTGTACCGGTCACCTACGAGGAGCGCCGGCGCGGCGAGGTCGAGAGGACGTTTGCCCGGCCGGATCGCGCCGCCGAGCTCCTCGGCTTCGCGCCCGCCCACACGCTCGCGGAGGGCCTCGCGAAGACCGTCGAGTGGTTCGCGGAGCGCGAGCAGGCTCCGTCCTCCGTCGGCTAGGGAGAACCGCGGAGCCCCGAGCAGGCCCTCGGTATCCTTCCGCGCGGCATGGCGAACAGAGCTCTCGTGATCGGCTGGGACGGTGCGGACTGGGACATCCTCGACCCGCTCATCGCCGCCGGAGACATGCCCGCTCTGCAGGGGCTCGTCGAGCGCGGGCGGCGCGGTGTCTCGCGCTCCTGCATGCCGTCCCACTCCTGGGCGGCGTGGCCGACGTTCCTCACCGGGCGCGATCCCGGAGGGCACGGCGTCTTCGACATCCTCGAGTACCGGCCCGGCGCATCGCGCAGGCTGCCGGTCTCGTCGCGCTCGATCCTCGCCCCGACCTGGCCCGACCGCTTCACGAGCGCCGGGAAGACCTCCCTGGTCGTCAACGTCCCCCTCACGTTCCCCGCGCCCGAGATTCAGGGCGTGGTCATCGCCGGGGGCCCGATTCCGCCCGGCACGACCTACAGCCATCCCGCGGATGCCGGCCCTCGCCTGGAGTGGCCGATCAACGGGGGTTCCTGGACGACGTTCCGCAACAAGCCGGTCGAGCTGGTCGAGGAGCTCGAGGACATCACTCGCCGCCGGGCCGAGGCCATGCGGGCGCTCCTGGACGAGCAGCCCTGGGATGCGGCGTGCCTCGTCTTCGTCTCGCCGGACCGGGCACAGCACTGCCTGCTCGAATACGTCCATCCCGGCCATCCCGCGTACGCGGAGGCCTCCGCCACTCCGGTCGCCGAGCGCGTGCGCGACCTCTACCGGCTGCTCGACAAGGAGCTCGCCTCGCTGCTCGAACGGGTGGACGACGACGACCTCGTCATCCTCATGTCCGACCATGGGCACCAGCCCGTCACGCGCTCGCTGTCGATGAACAAGATCCTCGAGCACGAGGGCTTCCTTCGCTTCGGCGCAGGGTCGAGGCTCGTGAACCTGCTGTCCTGGGGCCGCGTCCGCGCAGTCGCGCGCGTTCTCTACGACAAGCTCCGCCTCCACGGGCGCGTAGCCGTGCCGACACCGCCGCTCGACTGGTCGCGCACGAAGGCCTACACCAGCGTCGTCTCGACGGGAGAGGGCGTCTCGGTCAACCTCGTCGGCCGCGAGCCGCACGGAACCGTCGACCCCGCCGACTACGAGCGTGTGCGGGACGAGGTCGCGGAGAAGCTCTTGGAGTTCGAGGACCCGGAGACCGGGCTGCGCCCGATCGGACACGTGGCGCGCAAGGAAGAGGTGCTCTCCGGCCCGTATCTCGACCGGGCGCCCGACCTCCTTCTGCAGCCGGCCCCTCTCTACAGCCTCGCCCGCGCACGGCACATGGTCGCGCCCGCCGACTGGCTCTCCGGCGACCACAGGCCCGAGGGCATCTACGTTCTCGCCGGACAGGGCATCGCGCACGAGGAGGGCCCGGAGATCTCGCTCGCGGACTTCGCCGAGCAGATCGCGCGTGCGGTCGGGCTCGAGCCGGATGCGGAGTGGAGCAGCGCTGCCCCCACCGAGTCGGTCGGGGTCTACAGCGCGGAAGAGGAGCGCCAGGTGGAAGAGCGCCTGCGCGGTCTTGGCTACCTGGAATAGGCGCTCGGCCCGTGAACCGGGCGAGGGCGTGAGCGAAGAGCGGACGCTCCTCACAGGGACCGCGCTGAACGTCGTCGGCCTCGTGGCCGGCGTCCTCGCCGCGCTCGGCGTCCAGATCCTCCTCGGGCACACGCTGCCGCCCGGCGGGTTCGGCCTCGTCACGGTGGCGGTGCAGGTCGCCTTCGTCGCGTCCGCCGGCAGCCGCTTCGGGATGGACATGGCCGCCGTGCGCCTCGTCGCCATCGGGCGCGGGGCTCGGGACGTCGGCAATCTTCGCAGCCTCGTTGAGCGCTGCGCCGGGATCGCGCTCGCGGCGAGCGTGCTGGTGGCCGCCGGCCTCGCGGCCACGGCACCCCTCTACGGCGAGTACTCGCGCGTCATCGCGCTCGCCGCGCTCAGCGTCCCGGTCATCGCTCTGACCAACGTCTACCTCGGCGCGACCCGCGGTCTGGGCCAGATGAGCCAGACGCTCTACGTGTTCTGGATCGGCCAGCCGCTCGTGTGGATCGGCGTCACCGGGGCTGCAATCGCCGCGGGTGGCGCGACCGACGCAGCGGTGGGCGCCTGGGACGCGTCCTGGCTCGCGGCGGCCCTCGCCGCACGCATGCTCTGGCGCCGCGCGGCCGCAGGCTATGCGGAGCGGCCGGCGAGCCGGGGAGAAGTCAGGTCGGCGCTGCGCTACGGGCTCCCGCGCGCTCCCGCGGCGCTCCTCGCCCAGGCGATGTTCTGGGCCGACCTCTGGGTGCTCGCCGCCTTCGAGAGCGGGACCGAGCTGGACGCCTACTCGGCCGCTGCGCGGATCTCGCAGGTGCTGCTGCTCTTCCTCACCTCCGTGAGCCTCGTCTTCTCTCCCTTCGCCGCCGACCTCCACGCACGGGGAGAGCGGCAGCGGCTCGACCAGCTCTTCAAGCGCAGCACCCGCTGGGCGCTCGCGGCCACGCTACCGCTTCTGATCGTGCTCTTCGTGGCGGCGGACGACGTCCTGCGCGCCTTCTCCCCCCGCTTCGCGGTCGGCGAGGAAGCACTCCGGATCCTCCTCGCCGGCCAGGCGCTGAACGTCGCGACGGGGAGCGTCGGCTTCATCCTGATCATGACGGGCTTCACCGGGGTCGACCTCGTCGACAACGCGGTCGCCGTCGGACTCCTCGTCGCTCTCGCCGCGGGGCTCACCGCGGCCTTCGGGATCGAAGGCACCGCCGCCGCGTCGGCCCTGAGCATCTCGGGACTCAACGTGGTGCGCCTCTTCCAGGTCCGGCGCCGGATCGGCATCCAGCCCTACGAGCGGTCCTATCTCGGTCTTGCCCTGCCGGCCGGAGCCGCGCTCTTGGCCTCCTTCGCCGTGCACGCTCTCATGGCCGATCAGGCCTGGTGGCTGGCTCTCGGTACGACGGCGCTCGCCGGGCTGGCCGCCTACCTCGCGCTCTTGCCGGTCGTCCTGCCCGCGGAGGAGCGCGCGTTCATTCGCAAGCGCCTGCGCTCGGCCTAGTCCGCCGCCGACTCGGCGCTCGGGCCGAAGCGTCCCTCGTGGAGGCCGTCGGCGATCTCGATGAGCTCGTAGTCCTCCGCGTACCAGCGGGCGATCGCCTCGCGGCCGCGCTCGCCGATCGCCGTGTCACGGGGGTAGCTCGTCCGGTGCGCGCCGCGGTCGTCCCGGGGCAACAGCACAGTCCGCGGGATGCCGAGCAGCGTCTTCAGGCGCTCCCAGTCTTCGTCGAGGGTCTCCTGCCGCGCGACGTAGAGAACCTTGTCGAGGTTCTCGCGGAAGAAGGTGGGCCGGCCCGCCCACTGGGTCATGGGCCGGCGCAGCTGGCGGATCGACCGCATGGCGAACTCGGCGCGCCTGCGCTGCCTCCAGCCGTCGCCGAGGGCGTCGGCGAGCGCTTCGGGAGTCTCGAACCAGCCGAACGCCTTCCGCTCGTCGTCGCTCCATTCGCGGAAGTGGCGCGGACGGCCCTTCCGCAGCCGGCTGTAGAACCCCGACACGAACCGGCTCACCGGGTCACGGAAGGCGAGGACGGCCTTGTCCCCTTCAGGGACGTCGGCGAGCGTGACCTTGTGCCCGGGCTGCGCGGACAGCGGCCCCCACGGAGATTCGATCGGCCCCGTCTCTTCCTGCGCCTTTCTGACCGCGAAGCGCAGGGCAGTGCCGCCGCACTTACCGACGTGAATGAAGTGAACTGTCATGAGCGGCGGGCCGGTCCCACGTCCGGTCCCAGCCGAGCAGGGCGGCGAGGCGTGCGTTCGGCTCCGCCAGGCGCTCCTCGAGCTGCGCTCTGAGCTCGGGATCGATCGGCGCGTACGATCCGCGGTTTCGCGCGATGAAGTCGGTCGGCTGCCACTCGCGCACGCCGAGGAACCGGAGGACGTCCGAGTAGATCTCCGTCGGCTGGCCCAGGAAGTCCTCGGCGCGGATCACCATCAGCTGCTCGCGCGGGAAGTGCGCGTACCAGCGCTCCAGCTGGTCGGCGTACAGGCCGCGGCTGAGGTAGGCGCGGTGGCGATGATGGTGGTGAACGCGGTCCCCCTTCGTGTTCTTGACCTGCTCCTCCGCGGTCAGATCCTGCTTGGAGAGCCGCTTCTCCTCGGCCGCGATTGCGTCCGCGAACGAGAGCTTCTCGCGCCCCGTGCGGTGCATGAGCTGGTAGTGGGAGTACGCGCGCTCGATCGGATCGCGGAGGAGCGCGATGAGGCGGACGTCCGGGACCGAGGCGGCGACCCGCGCAGGGACCGCTTCGTGGAAGAGGTAGTACGGCGTCGCCTCGCCCGCGACGATGTCGCGCCCGCGCATCCGGGCCAGCTTCCGTTCGGCGGCGAGCGGGAAGAACGTGCGGTACCAGTCGAGCCCGCGGCCGTAGTGCTCGTCGAAGAAGTGCAGCTCCTTCGGCCAGTCCACTGTCCCGTCGCCGCTCGAGGGCCGGCGGATGTCGGGGTGGCGGCGGAGGTAGTAGAAGAGGCTCGTCGTCCCGGCCCGCTGGGCGCCGATGATGATGAACCCCGGCAGGATGCGGGCGCGCCGCGTCGCGATCCGAATGCGCCTCGCGGCGGGGCGCAGGGCGCTCTTCGCGGTCTCGGTGACCTTGGACGCCGCCCCGGGGGACTCGGCTGTCTGCAAAACCTCAGACATCCTCGTTCGCCGCCTCACTCTCGCTCAGGTGCAGGAACTCGCGGTAGGCGTCGATGACCGCGCCGGAGCGGTCGCGCATCGCGATCCGGCCTTCGTGCATCCAGATCGCCTCGTCGCAGAGCTCGCGGATGCTGCGCAGGCCGTGGCTCACGAGCACGATCGTCCGAGCCTCGGCGCAGAGCTCGCGCATCTTCTCGAAGGACTTCTCCTTGAAGCGCGCGTCGCCGGTCGAGAGCGCCTCGTCGATCAGGAGGATGTCGGGATCCATGCTGATCGCGACCGAGAACGCCAGGCGTCCGTACATGCCGGACGAGTACGTGCGCATCGGCATGTCCATGAAGTCGCCGAGCTCTGCGAATTCCGTGATCTCCTCGTACTTCGCCGCCACCTCGTCACGGGTCAGGCCCGCCGCGAGGCCGCCGAGCACGACGTTCTCGCGCCCCGTGAGGTCGTTCTTGAACCCCACGCCGAGGGCGAGAAGGGTGCTGACGCGGCCGAGGACCTCGACCTTGCCTTCGGTGGGCGGCAGGATGCCCGCCATCGCGCGGAGGAGCGTCGACTTCCCCGCGCCGTTGACTCCGACGACTCCGAGCACGTGCCCGTGCGGCACCTGGAAGGACACGTCCCGGACCGCCTGGATCTCGCGGATGATCCGCTGCCGCCGGCCGAGGCGGACAAGCGTCTTCTTCAGGGTCGGCTTCTTCTCGATCGCCGTCCGGTAGGTGACAGAGAGATCCTGGACGCGGATCGTCCAGGGCTCGGTCTCGGGCGCCTGCCGCTCCAGCACAGGGGGATTTTCAGATGCGGATCGCAAACTCACGTTCCCTGGAGATGAAGAAGAGCGTGCCGGCGACGATGGCGGCCACGGCCCACGCGAAGCTCGCGGCCAGAAGTCCCAACGGCGGGGTCCGGCCCTCGATGACGGCGTAGTTGAGGGAGCCCAACATCGGATACATGGGGTTGCAGTAGAGGATTGGCCGGAGCTTGTCCGGTACGTCCTCGGCGTAGAAGAGGATCGGCGACGTGTAGAGCCAGATCCGGGTGAAGTAGGGCAGGAAGTTGGTCAGGTCGCGGAAGTAGACCTGCAGCGTCGCGGTGAACATCGCCGCGCCGGCTCCGAAGATCGTCATGAGCGCGATGATCGGGACGGCCCACAGGAGCGACGGCCCGATGGGTAGACCCACGATGACGTGCACGACGGCGTAGACCCCGACGGTGGGCAGAAAGCGCATGAACGACTCGAGCACGGAGTCGAGCGGAAGGATGAGGCGCGGGAACGCGGTGTTCAGGATGAGCTTCCCGCCGCCGACGACGGAGCGCGCCCCGCTTCCAACCGAGGTGCTCACGAGCCGGAACGCGAAAAGGGAGAGCATCAGGTGCGCGAGGAAGATCGATCCGCGCCCGCCGCTCCTGATGATGTAGACGAGCGTGAAGTAGACGATCCCCAGCATCACGGGGTTGAGGATCAGCCAGAGCTGCCCGAGCGTCGTGTTGAAGTGCTGCGCGCGGAGGTTCGTGCGCGCGAGCTCGAAGAGGAACTGGCGCCGCGCCCATAGCGCGCGGAAGTACGGGCCGAGCGGGGGGAGGCCGACCCGGTGCGGCTCGTAGACGTGGTATTCGCCGCTGAAGTCGTCTCTTCCGCGGCCCGCCTCGGCGACGGCGCTCACAGTGGGCGTTCCAGGCGTTTCATCGCGACCAGATTAGTCGCTCGGCCCGTCACCCTTCACTTGAGGCGGCCGGACCAGAGAATCGCTGCGAGGTGCCCGACGACTGCGATGCCGGCGGCGGCCGCGAGCCCGACGACGAGGATCCGGGTCCCGTCGAGGCCGTCCGCCAGGGCGTCGACGACCGCCGCGGCGAGCGCCAGGAGCGAGCCCTCGACTGCCTGGAACGGTCGCACGGAAGGGAGGAGGCGAGGCGTCGCCGCCCCATCCGGGCTCGGTGCGGCGACCGGCCGGTCAGAGCGCTGGAGCGCGTACTGCACGAGGTGCGTCTCCGCCTTGAGGAAGAGGATGAGCACCGAGGCCAGGAGGCCGAGCGCTGTCCACCCGCCGATCGAGTCCCAGCCGCCGTCCGCGCGAACGCCGAGCGCGGCGGGGATGGCGGCTTCGGTCGAGTAGTGCGCGAGCTGGTCGACGTACACCCCGACCGGCGAGAACTGCTTGCGCCAGCGGGCCACCTCGCCGTCCGAGCAGTCGAGGAGGAGCTGGAGCTGGATGAGCAAGACGGCGAGCACCGCCGGCCAGATCCCCGCGAAGGTGAGCGCGAAGGCGCCCAGGAGCCCGGCCGGGATCATGAGCGCGGTGACGCCGTTCGCCGGCAGCGGGGTGGGCAGGATCAGCCGCGTCAGGTACGGCGACAGCCGCCGCATGTAGAGGCGCCCCGCCCAGTGCTCGGCTCCCGGCCGTGCGAGCAGCCAGTCCGGTTGCGTCTCGGCCCGGAGCTCAGCGATCGACGGCATCGACATAGCCTTCGACGCGTTCGCGGATCTCGTGCTCGCCCAGATCGAGGCGCTCGAGGATCGTGTACCGGTCGGGCCGGGTGGACGGGGCCTTCGCGACCGCCGCCGAGAACTGCTCGTCGTCGAGCCCGAGATCGGCGGGCAGGCGCGCGACCCCGTGCGCCTGCAAGGCGGCGCCGAGCACCTCGAAGAGCCCGTCCTCACGGAGGAACGAGGCGAAGAGGGCTCCCACCGCCACCTGCTCGCCGTGGGTCGCCTGCTGCGGGTAGAGCGCGTCGATCGCATGCGAGATCTCGTGGCAGGCGCCGCTGCACGGGCGGCTCGACCCGGCGACGGCCATGGCGATCCCGCTCAGGACGAGCGCGTCGGCGAGTGTCCGGTGGAAGGCGTCCGAGCCCAGATCGTCCTCGCGGTGGAGGAGCGGCTCCGCGCCCGCGCGCGCGAGGGCGGCAGCGAGCCCGTCGATCGGCTCGCCGCGATCTTCGGCCGCCAGCTCCCAGTCGGCGAGCGCGCTCAGGTTGCTGAGGGCGTCACCGACGCCGGAGCGCAGCTGCTCCTCGGGTGAGCGGCCCACATAGTCGAGGTCGACGACGACCGCGATCGGGATGTGGACGCCGAACGAGCCCTTGCGCCCTTCGTCGTCCTCCAGGGACGCGACGGGCGAGGCGATCCCGTCGTGCGCGAGGTTGGTCGCCACGGAGACCATCGGGAGCCCCGCCTGGCTCGCCGCGTACTTTGCGACGTCCAGGGTGCGGCCGCCTCCGATGCCGACGACCGCGTCGTGCGAGCCCGCGCGGAGCTCGTCGAGGAGCTCGAGTGCCGCGGCCACGCTGCCTCCGCTGACGGAGTGGATGACGCAGTTCGTCAAGGACGGCTTCACCTCGGCCACGACCTCCTCGCCGAGGCCGGGGCCGACGACGACGGCGACGTGGCCTCCGGCAGAGATGCGCCCGTCGGCCAGGAGACCGGGCAGCGCGCCGACCGCGCCGTTACGGATCTCGATCGCCAGCGGGCAGGCGACCATGCGGGCTAGTACCGCCATGCGATCTCCCTGGCCCTGGCGAGGTCGGCGTCGTCGTCCACCTCGACCCAGTCGACGCTTCCGATCGGCGTCGTGCGCACCGTCTCGCCCCGGGCGACGAGCTCCTGGAAGCCGTCCTCGTAGTAGAGAGACGGGTCGCGGCGCCACGTGGCCTCGAGCGCATCTGCGAGCGGGGCGGCCGCGGCCGGACCGATGAGGGCGACGCCGATGTACTCACCCTGGGCTCCGTCGAGGGCTTTGTTGATCCGCTCGACCGTGCCGCCCTCGGCAAGCTTCACCTTCATCGCCTCGTCGCCGGGCGGCTTCGAGCTGTCGATCGCGAGCACGAGCCCGTCGCCCTGTGCCGCGAGGAGCGCCGCCTCCACGCTCGGCGGGTGCACGGTGTCGCCGTTCACGAGCAGCGCGCCGTCCGCGAAGGCCTCGCGCGCGAGCCAGAGCGAGTGCGCGTTGTTCCACTCCTCGGCGCGGTCGTTGAAGACCGGGCGCGCGCGCAAGCCGTGGCGCGCCTCGAGCTCGGGCAGGCGCTCGTCGACCCGTTCGGCCGCGAATCCCGTCACGACGGCCACCTCGTCGACTCCCACGGCTGCAAGGTTCGCGAGCACGAGATCGAGGATCGTGCCGCTCTCACCGAGGGGGAGGAGGGTCTTCGGAAGCTCACGGGTCAGCGGTCCCAGGCGCCTGCCGGGCCCCGCCGCCAGCACGACCGCCTTCACGTCAGGTCCGGGCGCATGGGACGACGGTTCTATCATGGCGCCTCGTCCCATGAGCGCAGCGGAGGCCGAGAGAAAGCGCGCGGGCTCGTCCTTCGTCATCGCGACGAGGTCGAGGCCCGACTTCCTCCGCGACGCGGTCGAGAGCCTGACCGCCCAGACCATCCTCCCGGAGGAGCTCTGCATCGTGGACTCGAGCGACGAGACGCCCGCGCGCGAGGCGATCGAGGAGCTCTGCGCGTCCGCCGGCATCCGGCTCGACTATGTCCATCCGGCTCCGCGCGGTCTCACGGTGCAGCGAAACCTCGGGATCGACCGGACGAAGGGCGACCCGGTCTTCCTGATCGACGACGACGTCTGGCTCGACCCGAACGTGCACGAGGAGATCCTCGCCGAGTACGCGCGCTGGGGGCCCGAGCTGGGCGGCGTTCGCGGATCCCCGGTCCACCCGCCGAGCCCGGCGAAGACGACGATCCTCTGGCGCAAGCTCTTCGGGATGGGCGGCTGGTGGCCCGAGGCGAGCGGGCGTATGCGCGGCGGGTTCTTCGTCGAGGGCGTCTCGGCGTCCAAGGAGGTCCGCCGGCTCGAGTACATGAACGGCTGGTTCATGTCGTACCGGCGCGAGGTCTTCGACCGGGTGCGCTTCGACGAGAACCTCTCCGGCTACGCGTGGAAGGAGGACATCGACTTCTCCTTCCGCGTCGCGAAGCTCGGCTACGTCCTCCTCCAGACTCCGCGTGCCCGGATCGACCACCGCAAGTCAGACGTCGAGCGCTTCACGCCGTTCGACCACCAGCGCATGAACCTCGCCAACCAGTTCTACCTCCACCGCAAGAACATGCCGCAGACGGTGCGAAACCGCGCCGCGCTCTGGTGGGCCCTCACTGGCATGTTCGTCCTGAACGCCGGCAAGGCCGTGCACACCCGCGATCGCGGCTACCTCACCGGGCTCGCCGCCGGAGCCTGGGAGCAGGCGCGGGGGCGGGGGCTCATCGACCCGGCCCGGGAGCGCGAGAGTGCAGGCTAAACTGCCACGTTTGCAGGGAAAACATGCCGACTGGCCGCAGGAGCTGAGCGACATCGCGTCCATCAAGGGGTGGCTCTCGCGCGACGCCGCCCTCCTCCTCTACCGCCTCGCCTCCGAAGTGCGCGAGGGCTGCATCGTCGAAGTGGGGAGCTACCGGGGACGCTCGACCGCCGTGCTCGCGCGCGGCTCCGAGAAAGGTCACGGGGCGCCCGTCTTCGCCGTCGAGCCGCACGAGCCGTTCGTCGGGCCGCGCGGCGGCGAGTTCGGGCCCGAGGACCGCGCGGCGTTCTTCCGCAACATGGTTCGCACCGGCGCCTACCGGACCGTGCGCCTCCTGAACACGAGCAGCGAGGTCGTCGCCAGCGGCTGGAGAGAGCCCGTGGCCCTGCTCTGGATCGACGGCGACCACTCCTACGAAGGGGTACGGCGGGACTTCGACGCGTGGTCGCCGCACCTCTTGCCCGACTGCGATCTCGTGCTCGACGACACCGACGACCCGCGCCTCGGGCCGCAGCAGCTCGTGAACGAGCTCACCGCGGCCGGCTGGACCGAAGTCGAGCGTGTCGACCGCGTCGCGCACCTCCGGCGCGAGCGGCCGAACTAGGATCGGCGGCGTGATCCTCGAGATCCTCTTCTGGGCCTCGCTCGGCGCGATCCTCTGGACGCATGTCGGCTATCCCCTGTTCGCGGCTGCGCTCTCGGCCGTGCGCAGGAAGCGTGTGGCGAAGGAGGACGTGACGCCGAGCGTCGCCGTCGTCATCGCCGCGCACAACGAGGAGAGCGTCATCGACCGGCTCGTCGAGAGCCTGCTCGCGCAGGACTACCCGGCCGAGCGGATCGAGGTCGTCGTCGCCTCGGACGGCTCCACGGACGGAATGGACGCGCTCCTCGAGGCCCGCGCCGCACTGGACCCGCGCGTCCGCCTCGTCCGCTGCCCGCGCGGGGGCAAGGTGGCCGCGCAGAACGCAGCCGTGCGGACCGTGGAGGCCGACGTCGTCGCATTCGCCGACGCGGGCGCGGTCTGGGAGCCCGACGCGCTGCGCATGCTCGTCCGCGGCCTCGCCGACCCGAAGGTCGGCTACGTGGCCGGCAAGGTCGCCTTCGGCGAGCCCGAGGGCACGAACCGCGAGGGCCTCTACTGGCGCTACGAGCTCTGGCTCCGCGGGCGAGAGTCGGCGCTCGGCTCGATCACGGGCGGGAACGGCGCCATCTACGCCGTGCGCCGTGCCGACTACGTGGAGGTCGATCCGCGCTTCGGCCACGACCTCACTTTCCCGTACGTGACGGTGCAGCGCGGCAAGCGCGCCGTCTACGACTCAGGCGCGCGGGCCTGGGACCGGCCGGCCCGCGACCTCGAGGATGAATACGGGCGCAAGGTGCGGATGTTCGAGCACTGCTGGCTCATCCTGCTCCGGGGCGGGATGCTCCGCGGCGTGGGCCCGCTCTACCTCTTCCAGCTCTTCTCGCACCGCGTCCTCCGCTACGCGAGCGGCATCCTCCACCTGGTTCTCCTCGGGACGAGCATCGCGCTCGTCCGCAGCGGGCTCGTCTACGAGCTCGTTCTCGCTGCGCAGATCGCGCTCTTCGTCCTCGCCGCCGCCGGCCGCCTGCGCGTCCCGATCCCGGGGGCCGGCGTCGCCTACTACTACGTGCTCGTCACCTGGGCGACCGTCGCGGCGCTCTTCCGCTACGTCCGCTTCGGCGTGCCGCCCGTGTGGGAGAAGGTCGAGGGCACGCGGTGAAGCGCGCGGTCGACGTCGTCGGCGCGGGCGTGGGTCTCGCGCTCGCCGCCCCGCTGATCGGTATCGCGGCGCTCGCGATCAAGCTCGACGACGGCGGGCCGGTCTTCTACCGCCAGCGGCGCGTCGGCCAGAACGGTGCGGAGTTCGACCTCGTCAAGCTGCGGACGATGGTTCCCGGCGCCGAGGCGCAGGGAGCCGGCTGGGCGGTCGACTACGCCGATCCCCGCATCACGCGCGCCGGCAGGGTGCTGCGCCGGCTGTCCATCGACGAGCTCCCGCAACTCTGGAACGTGATGCACGGGGAGATGAGCCTCGTCGGGCCCCGGCCGACGCTTGCCTACCAGGTCGAGCAGTACACGCCGCGCCAGCGCCGGCGGCTCGACGTGAAGCCGGGCCTCACGGGCTGGGCGCAGGTGAACGGGCGCGCCAGGCTCCTCTGGACAGATCGCATCGAGCTCGACCTCTGGTACGTCGAGAACCGCTCGGCCTGGCTCGACCTCAAGATCATCGCGCGGACGCCGCGCGTCATGTTCAGCGGGACCTACCGCGGGGACACGGGCGGCTGGCGGCAGCAGTCGTGACCGCAGTCCTGCTCACGTGTGCAGGGCAGCGCGTCGACATCGTCACGGCTTTTGGACGGGCGGGCGCCGAGACGATCGCGGCCGACGTGAACTCTCTCGCGCCCGCGCTCTACGCAGCCGACCGCTACTTCCTCGCGCCGCGCATCGACGACCCACGCTACATCCCCGCCCTCGCCACCGCGGTCGCCGACCACGACGTGGAGCTGATCGTCCCGCTCACCGACCTCGACATGACGATCCTCGCGGAGAATCGCGAGAAGCTCGGCGCGCTCGTCCTCCTGCCCGGCGCGGAGGTGGCCGAGCGGACGAACGACAAGTACGAGACGCACCTCTTCCTGCTGGAACGCGGGATCGGCTCGCCGGCCGGATGGCTGTCCGACGAGCTCCCGGCCGAGCTCCCCTATCCGGTGCTCGTGAAGGCGCGGCGCGGCTTTGGCTCGCGCAACATCTTCCGCGCCGAGAACCGCGAGGAGCTCGACTTCTTCCTCGCGCGCACCCCGGCCGAGTCGTTCGTCCAAGAGGTGTGCGCCGGCGAGGAGTTCTCGATCGACGTCTTCGGCGACCTCGAGGGGCGCTGCCTGAACGCGATCCCGCGGACGATGATCGAGTCGAAGGGCGGCGAGTCGATCAAGGGGATGACGATCGCGGACGACGAGCTGATCGCACTCGGCCGCGACGTGAGCGAGGCCCTCGGCGTCGTGGGGCCGGCGACCGTGCAGTGCTTTCGCGCCGCGCCGGGCGACTGCAAGGTGACCGACGTCAATCTCCGCTTCGGCGGCGCGTTCCCGCTTCCGCTCGCAGCGGGAAGCGAGTACCCGGCGCTCGCGCTCGCGCTTGCGCGCGGTGAGCATCCGGAGCCCAGGGTGGGCGAGTTTCGGGAGGGTGTCGTCATGACTCGCTTCTTCTCCGAGATCGCCCTCGTGAACGGCACAGACGGCTTGACGCGGTTCAATCCCTAGGCCCGCGGACGCCCGCGATACCCTTTCCTCCCGGGTCCGGATGCTTCGTTCCTTCCGTTTTCATCACGCTGCGGCGCTCGCGGCCATGGCCGCGCTCGTGCTTGCCGCCTCTGCCTGCTACGGCGACGGCGACGACCCCGCAGCCGCCGAGACCGCCGCCTACGCGGCTACGGACTCGATTGCGCCCACTCCGCCGCCGCCTCCGGCCACGGCGGTTCGCGTGGTCGACGGGGACACCGGAAAGCCGGTTCGCCGCGCCCGCGTCGTCGCGCGCGGCACGGCCGTCCGGGCGACGACCGGCGGGTTGGCGGCGCTCGGTGTCCCGCGCCACCGCTATGAGCTGCGCGTGTCCGCACCCGGCTACGCGGCGCAGAGATTCAAGGTGGACTTCCGCAAGCGGCTCTCCCAGCGCGTCGAGCTCTGGCGCACGTCACTCCAGTGGCCGCTCTACGGCGCGAATCCCGCGAGAACCCAGGCGCAGTCGGGAATCAAGGTGCGTCCTCCGTTTCGGATCGTCTGGCGGAGGGACATCGGAGGGTTGATGGAGTTCCCGGCCACGACCTGGCACGGGGTCGCCTACGTCAACACGATGGGCGGAAAGCTGCGCGCGATCTCGATGGAGAACGGCCACGTTCTCTGGACGCGCGACGTCGGCTCGCTCATGGCCTCCTCCCCTGCGATCGATCCGAAGCGCGGCGTGCTCGTCTCCACGTCCATGCAGCCCGGGTACGTCACCGTACGCTCGCTCGAGACCGGGAAGCTCCGCTGGCGCTACTACACGGGGCTCACCGAGCCGTCACCGGTGATCAGCAACGGGATCGCCTACTTCGGAGCCACGAACGGCAACGTCTACGCGCTCGACCTCGACAAGCACAAGCCGCGCTGGGTCTATCACGGCGGCGTGAAGATCACGTCGAGCCCCGCGCTCGTCGGCAACCGGCTCTACTTCGGCGACTACGCGGGGCGCGTGTTCGCGCTCGATGCGCGGAACGGCCGCGTCATCTGGCGCGGGAGCGCCGGCAGCCGCGTCTACGGCACCGTCGCGGTCGCGGGCGGCCGCGTCTTCGCGCCGTCGGTCTTCTCCGGCATGTCCGCGCTGTCGGCGCGAAGCGGGCACCTGCTCTGGCGCGTGTCCGCCGGCTCGTATGTGTACTCGTCTCCGGCGGCGTACAGGGGCAGGGTCTACTTCGGCGCCTATAACGGCCTCGTCTACTCGGTCTCGGCCCGTTCCGGCAGGATCCTGTGGACGCGTCCCGCCGGCGGCCGCGTCTCGGCCGCCGTGCAGGTCGTCGACGGCTTCGTCTACGCCGCGAGCCTCGAGGGCCGCACGTCGGCCTGGAACTGGAAGACCGGCAACACCGCGTGGACGTTCCCGCACGGGAAGTACGTGCCCGTGTCGGGCAGCGGTGAGCGGCTCCTGCTCCACGGCGCCACCGAGCTCTACGCGGTCGAGCACAAGCGGCACAAATGAGACGCCGCTGGATCGTCGCGATCGTCGCGCTGGCACTTCTGCTCCTCGCCGGCGCCGCCGCGGCGGCCTACGTCGTCTGGCAGCAGCGCCACCCGGGCACGATCCGCGGCTCGAGCACCGTCGAGTTCGAGACGACGGAGGAGCCAGGCGCGACGACGAGGCCGGAGGAGGTCGTCCGCAAGGTCCCGTGGCCGACGTACGGCTACGACGAGCAGCGCAGCCGCTATGCCCCCGGATTCGACCTGCGCCCGCCCTTCACGTCGGTCTGGGAGAAAGGCACGGGCAGCCTGCTCGAGTTCCCGCCGGTGGTCGCCTACGGACGGGTCTACGTCGGGGCGAACAACGGCCGCTTCCTCGCCGTCGACGCGGAAACCGGGAAGACGGTCTGGCAGAAGCGGTTCGACCGCTGCATCGCCGCGTCGCCGACCGTGGGCGACGAGGTCATCTACCAGCCGCTCATGGATCCCTTCCCGTGCCGGGAGCACAAGGAGGACGCGGCCGGCTACGTCGTCGCGCTCGACCCGGACACGGGGCGCGAGCTCTGGCGTTTTCAGGCCGGCGTCGTCGAGACGTCGCCCCTCGTCGTTGGGAACCTCCTCTACTTCGGCTCCTGGGACAAGAAGATGTACGCGGTCGACGTGAAGACCCACAAGGCGGTGTGGACGTTCCCGACCGGCGACCAGGTGAAGGCCGGCCCGGCCTACGCGCGCGGCACTCTCTTCTTCGCGTCCTACGACAACAAGGTCTACGCCGTCGACGCCCGCACCGGCAAGCTCCGCTGGTCGGCCAGCGGCACCGCGAACTTCTACGCCACGCCGACGATCGCCTACGGGCGCGTGTTCATCGGGAACACGGACGGGCGGGTCTACGCGTTCGGCCAGGACAGCGGACACCTGCTCTGGGCCAAGGCGACGGGCGGCTACGTCTACTCCTCGGCGGCGGTCTGGCAGAAGACGGTTTACGTGGGCTCCTACAGCAAGCGCTTCTACGCGCTCGACGCGGGCTCCGGCGACGTGCGCTGGTCGTTCGACGCGGGCGGGCCGATCTCGGGCGCGCCGACGATCCTGGACGGCGTGGTCTACTTCTCGACGCTCGACGAGAAGACGTTCGGCCTCGACGCCGGGACGGGGAAGAAGCTCTGGGAGTTCCGCGACGGCAAATACAGCCCGGTCGTCGCGGACAAGGAGCGCATCTACCTCGCCGGATACAAGAGCCTGTACGGGCTGGCGCCCGAGGGCGGCTAGGATCGGCGCCGTGACGTCCAAGGCACTCGTCATCGGGCTCGACTGCGCCGCCCCGCAGTGGGTCTTCGACCGCTGGCTCGACGAGCTCCCCACGATCCGCTCGCTGACCGAGCGCGGCACCTTCGGGATCCTGCGGAGCTGCGAGCCGCCGATCACGGTGCCGGCCTGGTCGGTGATGACGTCCTCGCGAACGCCGGGCTCGCTCGGCTTCTACGGATTCCGCAACCGTCGCGACCACTCCTACGACGCGATGGCCTTCGCGGATTCGCGGGCCGTGCGCGTGCCGCGGGTGTGGGACCTGCTCTCCGAAGCGGGCCGGCCGGTCGTCGTGCTCGGCGTTCCGCAGACCTACCCGGTGAGCACCGTCAACGGCGTCATGGTGTCGTGCTTTCTCACGCCGGACACGCAGTCGAGCCAGTACACGTATCCGGCCGAGCTCAAGGGCGAGATCGAGGACCTCGTCGGCCGTTACATGGTCGACGTGGACAACTTCCGCACGGAGGAGAAGGCGCGCCTGCTCGAGCAGATCGAGGAGATGACGGTGCGCCGCTTCCGCGTTGCCGAGCACCTGCTCGAGACGAAGCCGTGGGATCTCTTCTTCATGGTCGAGATGGGAACGGACCGCATCCACCACGCGTTCTGGCGCTTCTTCGACCACGAGCACCGGCTCTATGAGCCCGGCAACCCCTTCGAGCAGGGAGTGCTCGACTACTACAAGGCGCTCGACGAGAAGATGGGCCGCCTCCTGCGCTTCGCCGACGACGACACCGCCGTCCTCGTCGTCTCCGACCACGGCGCGAAGAAGATGGACGGCGGCATCTGCGTGAACGAGTGGCTACGGCGCGAGGGCTACCTCGTGCTGAAGCAGGAGCCCGCCGAGCCCGGGCCCCTGAAGCCCGAGATGATCGACTGGGAGCGCACGACCGCGTGGGGCGAGGGCGGCTACTACTGCCGGCTCTTCTTGAACGTTGCCGGCCGCGAGCCGCAGGGCCTCGTTCCGGCGGAGGACTACGAGCGCGTGCGCATGGAGCTCAAGCAGAAGCTCGAGGCGCTCGGTGACCCCGACGGCAACCCGATCGGCACGATCGCCCACCGCCCCGAGGACCTGTACGCGCAGCGCAACGGCGTCGTCCCCGACCTGCTCGTCTACTTCGGCGACCTCTCCTGGCGCAGCATCGGCCTCGTCGGCGGCGGCGACGTGCACGTCTTCGAGAACGACACGGGCTCCGACGACGCGAACCACGCCCACGACGGGCTCTACGTCATCGCGGGCGAGGGCATCCCCTCGGGCCAGGGGCCGCAGCAGGACATCCAGGACGTTGCTCCGACGCTCCTGCGCCTGCTCGGCGAGCCGGTTCCGCAGGAGATGGAGGGGTCGGTCTTCGAAGCTGCGACCGCCGTCTCCGGTCTCCCGCGCTAGGCCTGTTCGCCCAGAAGCAGCGCGTAGCCGTCGTGGAGGAACGGCGTGCGGTCGATGAGCGCCGCGATGTCCTGCGGCGGGAACTCGCCCTCCTCCGTCACGAAGAGGTCGATGTGCGTCGGTGACGTGAGGTCGAAGCGGTCCTCGCCGGGGCTCCGCGGGTCCTCCGGAGCGAGCTTGATCACCTCGCACGCGACGATCACGGGCACGCCCGCCTTCTTCGCCGCCTTCGCGAGCCCCGACGTGCCGACCTTGTTCACGAGCGAGCCGTCGCGAAAGACGGTGTCCCCGCCGAGAAGCAGGAGGTCGACGGTGCCGACTGCGTGCTCGGCGTCGGGATCGTCGACGATGTCCACGGCGAGCTCGGTCTCGCGCAGCGACTCCGCGAGCTCGCGCCCTTCCTCACCCGGTGCGGAGACCGTGCAGACGATCCGGTCGGGCGGTGTGTGCTCGATCGCCTCCATCACCGTCGCCGAGCACGAGTGGGTCATGACGGTGCCATGGATGTGCGGCGAGAGGAGCACTGCGATCGCCTTGCCCGCACGCTCGCGCCCTTCGATCAGCGCCCGGGCCTCCTCGATGATCTGCTCGTCGCTCCGACCCGAGGCGAGGACGCGCCCCAACGCGCCTGCGATCGCGCCCATGGCCGGTCGGGCGCGCACGATCCTTTGGGCGAGTGCCACCGGGTCCTCGCCCAGCTGCACCGCTTCGCACACGGCTTCGACCGCCTCGCGAGCGAGCCAGCTCGCGCCGTGCCGGTCGTCCTGTTCGATCAATTCGACCCGTTCCGCCAGCCTGGAGTCCATGGCCTCCCTTCGGGTTGTCCGAGATCGTGCTGATGGTAGCCTGCTGCGCGATGGCAGACACAGAGCTGTATCCACGCCCGCTGCCCGATCTTACGGAGGATGATCGTCCTGACGTCTCGTTGGTCGTGCCCGTCTTCAACGAGGAACGAACAATCGGGCAGGTCGTGGAGCAGGCGATCGCCGTCCTGGAGAGCGATTCGAGGACGTTCGAGGTGATCGTCGTCGACGACGGCTCGAGCGACGGGACCTGGGCCGCGATCGAGCGTTTGCACGAGGGCGAGGCGCGGGTCAAGGCCGTCCGCTTCAAGCGCAATTTCGGCCAGCACCCGGCCATGCACGCGGGTCTCGTCAGGGCACGCGGGGAGATCGTCGTGACGATGGACGGCGACCTGCAGAACCAGCCTTCCGACCTGCCGAAGCTCATCGCCGCGGTCGCGGACGGCGTCGACGTCGCGTCCGGCCGGCGCAAGGGCCGCGAGGACTCGTGGGGCCGCACGCTTCCCTCCAAGCTGATCAACGGGATGCTGCGCCGCTTCACGTCTTCCGACATCCACGATTTCGGCTGCGCCTACAACGCCTACTCCCGTGACGCGCTCACCCCCGTCCTCGGCGTGATCGGCAAGCAGAAGTTCACGAAGGCGCTCGTTCTGGCCGCCGGCGCGCAGGCCGTCGAGGTCGACCTCGACCACCGCGCCCGCGAGGACAGCTCGCGCTACTCGCCGCTGCGCCTGACACGGCTCGCCCTCCACGTGCTCGCCGGCTTCTGGCCGCAGCCGATCCAGTGGGCCGGGGTGCTCCTCGGCGTCCTCTGCGGGACCTTCGCGCTGGTCGTCGCCGTGTGGGCCACCGCGGTCTGGGCGCTGAACGGCGACTTCCCCGGGCAGCTCTACCTCGGCGGGCTCGTCCTCGGCGTTCTCGCGGTGCAGGGATTCATACTCGCGCTCGTCGGGGAATATCTGGGACGGATCCAGCGGGACGTCGAGGGACGCCCGCTCTACACGATCGAAAAGGAACTGGTCTGACCTTGAGCAAGCGGGTGCTTGTCACCGGCGGCGCCGGGTTCATCTCCTCGAACCTCGTCCGCCATCTCCTCGCCTCGACCTCACACGACGTCGTCTCGCTGGACGCGCTCACGTACGCGGGGAACATGGACAACCTCTCCGACGTCATCGGGCACGAGCGGCTCTCGTTCGTCCACGGGGACATCCGCGACCCGGAGCTCGTCGGCGAGATCGTCGCCGACGTCGACGTGATCGTGAACGCGGCCGCCGAGTCGCACGTCGAGAAGTCGATCGAGGAAGGCGCCTCCGAGTTCGTGACCACGAACGTCGAGGGGACGCAGATCCTCCTCGACGCGATCAGGCGCACCCCCGTCGAGCGCTTCATCCTCTTCTCCTCGAGCGAGGTCTACGGCACCGCGGAGTGCGCGCCCATGGACGAGGAGCACCCGCTCAACCCGCGTAGCCCGTACGCCGCGACGAAGGCCGGCGCGGACCGCCTCGCGTACTCGTACTTCGTCACCTACGGCCTCCCGATCACGATCGTGCGCCCGTTCAACAACTACGGGCCGCACCAGCATCCGGAGAAGGTCGTGCCGCGCTTCATCACGCAGGCGCTCAGGGACGAGCCGCTCACCGTGCACGGTGACGGGCACGCGAGCCGCGACTGGGTCTTCGTCGAGGACGTCGCCGAGGCCATCGACGCGGCCATCGAGGCCGACATCGATGGGATTGCAGGCGAGGTGATCAACATCGCCACCGGCCGGGACATCTCCGTCGAGGAGATCGCCGACCTCGTGCTCGAGCGGCTCGGCAAGCCCGCGTCGCTCAAGGTGCACACGCCCGAGCGGCCCGGCCAGGTGGACCGCCACATCGGCTCGACCGACAGGGCGGAGAAGCTGCTCGGCTGGCGAGCGCGCACCTCCTTCGAGGAGGGCCTGGAGCGCACCATCGGGTGGTATGACGAGAATCGAGCCTGGTGGGAATCTCCGCTTCGGACAGACAGCGCCGTCTTCTCGTCCTAGGGGCCGGCCCGGCACAGCTCGGGCTTCTGCGCGCAGCCCGCGATCGCGGGCTCTTCGTCGTCGCCTGTGACCGCGATGCACAGGCACCCGGCTTCGAGTATGCGGACAGGCGGGCGATCGTCTCCGCCGAGGACGAGCCCGCTATCGGCAAGCTCGCCCAGGCCGAGGGCATCGACGGCGTCATCGCACCGGGGATCGACTGGCCGGTGGCGATCGCGGCGCGTGTTGCCGCGCGCTTCGGGCTCCCGCATCCCCTGAAGCCCGAGACCGCCTCGCTGGCGGTCTCCAAGCAGCGCCAGCGCGAGCGTCTTGCCGAGACCGGCGTCCCGCAGCCCGCGTGGCAGATCGCGACCGAGGCGAAGGGGCTTCCGGTCCCCTGTGTCGTGAAGCCGCCCGACCGCCAGGGCCAGAAAGGGCTGACGCTGGTCCGCGACGCCTCGGAGCTCGGGGCGGCCGTCGAGCTCGCCGTGGCCGAGTCGCGCGCCGGGTGCGCCCTCGTCGAGGAGCTCGTCGAGGGCCCCGAGGTGACCGTCAACGCGTTCTCGGTGGACGGTGTCTTCCATCCCCTCACGGTCACGGACCGCCTCACGGCCGACCCGCCCGCCTTCGGAGTCGCGCTCGCGCACGCCTGGCCCAGCGCCCACGACGTCACCGAGGCGGTCGAGGCCGCCCGCGCAGCCGCGGAGGCGCTTGGGATCGAGAACGGCCCGACCTACACCCAGGTTCGGCTCGCCGAGGACGGCGCGAGAGTGATGGAGCTCGCCGCCCGCCTCGGAGGCGGCCACGACGCCGAGGTCTGCCGCGAGGCGCTCGGCATCGACCCGAACGAGCTCGCGCTGGACGCGGCGCTCGGCGAGCCGGTCGACGTACCCGAGCCCACTCCGGCGGGCGGCGCCTGCGTGCGCTTCCTCGTTCCACCGGAAGGCGAGCTCGTCCGGCTCGACGGCGTGGACGAGGCGCGCGCGGCCCAGGGCGTCGTCGACGCCCGGGTGTACCGCCGGACTGGTTACGTGTTCGGCCCCTTCCTGCGCGGCTCCGACCGGGCCGGCTTCGTCCTCGCCACGGGCGCCTCGCGGGACGATGCGCTCGCGAACGCAGACCGCGCGGCCGACTTAATACGCTTCGAGACCGAAGATGCAGCTGTCCTCCAGCAAACGTAAGACGTTCCTCTCGTTCCAGCCGCCGGCGATCGGGCCGGAGGAGATCGCCGCGGTCACAGAGACCCTCGAGAGCGGCTGGCTGACCACCGGCCCCCGGGCGGAGGAGCTCGAGCGCCGGCTCGCCGAGCTCACGGGCGCACGCCACGCGCTGGCTCTCGCTTCCGGAACGGCTGCCATGCACCTCTCGCTCGTCGGCCTCGGTGTCGGCCCCGGAGACGAGGTGATCACGACGCCGATCACCTGGCCCGCGACCGCCAATGTCGTCGTGCACACGGGTGCGACCCCCGTCTTCGTGGACGTGCGCGACTCGGATCTGAACATCGACCCCGACCTCGCCGCCGCGGCCGTGACCGAGCGCACGAAGGCGATCATGCCCGTCGACCTCGCCGGCCAGCCGGCCGACCTCGATCCGCTCCTCGCCCTCGGTCCCCCGGTGGTCGAGGACGCCGCTCACGCCGTGGAGGCGCGGTATCGCGGCCGGCGCATCGGCTCGATCGCCCACGCCACGTGCCTCTCCCTCTACGCGACGAAGAACGTCGCCGCCGGCGAGGGCGGCGCGATCACGACGAACGACGATGCGCTCGCCGAGGAGATCCGCGAGCTGCGCCTGATGCGCCGGAGCCACGGCTCGCTCTACGACATCCGCACGGCCGGCTTCAAGGCGAATCTCTCCGACGTGCTGGCCGCGATCGCCGTCTGCCAGCTGGACAAGATCGAGGCGCACGCGGAGATCCGCCGCCGCCACGTCGAGACCTACGACGCGGCGCTCGCCGACCTTTCGGGGATCGCTCCGCTCGGGCGCGACCCCCGCGACCGGCACGCGCTCCACCTCTACATCGTCCGGATCGATGCCGAGGACGCAGGCGCCGACCGGGACGCGTACCAGCGCGCGCTGGCCGAGCAGAACATCGGGACGAGCATCCACTTCCTCCCGGTGCACAAGCTCACGTACTACCGCGAGCGCTTCCCCGACCAGGCGCCGCTTCCCGTCGCGGAGCGGGCCGGGCGCGAGGTGCTCTCCCTGCCGCTCTCGCCGGCGCATTCGGACGAGGACATCGCGGACGCGGTGGACGCGCTTCGCCGTGTCCACGCGCGCTTCACCTCGTGATGCCGTGATCAGCCGGCGGGTTCGCATCGCACTGCAGGTGCTGGTCAGCGCGGGCGTCCTCGCCTACCTCATCTGGCAGATCGACCTGCGCCAGACGCTCGACCTGATCGGCTCGAGCAACGGCTGGTACCTCCTCGCCTCCTACGTGATCTTCCTCGTCACCACGATCGGGATGGCCTGGCGCTGGAAGGCCCTGCTCGCCTCGAAGGGGATCCACGAGCCGCTCTCCTGGCTGACGAAGCTCTACTTCGTCGGCTACGCCGCCGGGCAGGTGCTGCCGACGTCGATCGGCGGAGACACCGTGCGGATCGCCGCGCACGCTCGGCGGCGGCCCGACGCGAAGGCCGAGGTCGCGGGCGCCGTCCTCATGGAGCGCGTGGTCGGCTCGGCCGGGACGCTCGTCCTCGTCGCCATGGGCCTCGTCCTGGCGGTCGGGCGCTACAACAACATCGAGGAGGTCCTCATCCTCGAGATCGCGCTCTCGGTCGGGCTCGCGCTCGCCCTCGCGCTCATGTTCTCGCGGCGGACGAACGTGTGGCTGCAGGAGCGGGGAGGGACGCGCCGGCTCGCCCGCGGATTCCGGAGCCTCTGGGAGGCGCTGCACGGATACCGCGCCAAGCCGCGAGCCCTCCTGATCGTGCTCGGCGCCACCGTCGTTTTTCAGTTCGTCCGGATCCTCTCGATCTGGCTCTGCGGCGAGGCGGTGGGGATCGACGTGTCCCCGCTCGTCTACATCGTCATGGGGCCGCTCCTCTTCCTCGTCATGCTCGTCCCGTTCACGATCAACGGGCTGGGCGTGCGCGAGGCGTTCTTCATCGCCTTTCTCGGGCGGTTCGGCGTGGACGCCGATGCGGCCTTCGCCACCGGGTTTCTCTTCTACGCGGTCACGGTGGCGGCGTCGATCCCGGGCGGCGCGATCATGATCTGGGAGAGCGTGCGTCCCGCCCTCATGCGGCCGCGCGAGGGATAGGGGCCTAGAATCGGGTCGGTGGAGGGACGAGGCGGCCGCGTAGCTTCCCTGACTGCGCCGCTCGCAGTCAGGATGCGGGGCCGGTTCGTCGGCCTCGTCGCGCTCGCTCCGGCGCTCCTCCTTCTGGGCCATCTGCTGCCCGCGAGCGGCCCGGGCCTCGCCCTGCGCCTGGCCGGGGCGGCCGCGTGCGTGCTCGTCGTCCCGGGCGCGCTCCTCCTCCGGGCGATCGGCTGGCCGGCCTCGCCGGGCATCGCGCTCGCCGGGTCTTTCGCGCTCAGCCTCGCCGTCGACGCTTTCGGGCTCGCGCTCGTCTTCGCGGCCGGAGGGTCGATTCTCCTCATGGCGATCGTGATCGTCTCGGTGAGCGTCGTCGTGGCCGTTCCCGCAGCGCTCCGCAACGGCGTCCAGCCGGTCGCGAGAACCGAGCGGCGCGCCCTCACCGCGGTCTTCGCCTCCGGCGCTCTCTATGCGGTCGTCGTCTGGTGGGCCGCGGGGCCGGTGAACGCCGACGGCTTCTTCCATCTGGGCCGCGCGCGCAAGCTTGCCGACCTCGACCTGCTGAACGGGCTCGCGAGCGTCGACGAGTTCAAGGACGGCGGCCTGCACCCCGGCTACGCGTTCCCGCTCTGGCATGCGGTGGACGCGCTCATCGCCCGCCTCGCCGGAGTCGACGTCGCGGAGGTGCTCGTCTACCTCCCGGCCATCCTCGTTCCGCTGGTGCTCGTGCTTGCCTACGCCGCCGGGAACGCCGTCTTCCGCTCCCCGTACGGAGGCGTCGCTCTGGCGGCGGTGCAGGTCGCGAATCTCGGGCTCGTGCGCCATGCCGACACCGTCGGCGGTACTGGATTCTTCGAGACGACCACGCAGCCGCAGGCGGCGAGCCAGCTGCTGCTCATCCCGACCCTGATCGCCCTCGTCTTCGCGTTCCTCAGGGATGGAGGAGGCGTCGTGCTTCTCTGCGTAGGCGCAGCGGGCGGAGCGCTGACCCTCGTCCATCCGTCGTACACGCCGTTCGTCGCGATGATCCTGATCGGCTTCCTACTCGCCCGGCTCGTCCTGGTGCGCGCCTGGGAGCCGCTGCTCATGCGGACGACCATCGCACTGGGCGCGATCACCGCGCCGCTCGTGCTCTTCCTCGTCCTCTTCTATCCGGTCATCAGGAGCTCGACCTCGGTGACGCCCTCGATCGCGCTCCGGGATCACGAGCTGGCCGGCTACGGCAGCCTCGTGACCAAGCTCGGGCCCTGGTTCGGGATGTCGCCGGATGCGGTCGCGCGCGCGGGCCCGGTCGTCGTTGCGGGGCTGCTCGCGGTCCCGCTCGCCGCGTTCGCCTCGAGGAGGCTCTGGGCCGCACTGGTGCTCGGCGGTGTGCTTGCCATCCTCGTCGCGGTTCTCGTCCCTCCGTTCTTCACGATCCTGGCCGACGTCTTCTCGCTCTCGCAGGCGCGCCGGCTCCCCGAGTTCCTCCCCATCGGCATGGCCGTGGTGGGGGGCTGTGTCGTGCTGTCGCGCTTCCGGCTCTGGGGGATCGCGGCCGCCGGACTGGCCGGGATAGCTCTCGTCCTCCTCTACCCGGGCGAGTTCGGCTGGGTCTACTCCGACGGAGGCCCGAGCTGGGCTGTCTGGCTCGGACTGGCGGGTGGGCTCGCCGCGTTGCTCTTCGGCGCGTGGCGGCCTCTCCGGGGGCCCGATCCGGGGCGATTCGCCCTGCTGGCCGCGCTCGCCTTCGTGCTGCCGGTGGCGGTCACGGGGCTTCCGTACGTCGAGAAGGCCAAGCCCGACACGTTCTTCACCCCCGGCGTGGTCGAGGCCGTTCGCGCCGACGTCTCGGAGGGGGACGTCGTCTTCTCCGATCAGATGACCGATTACCGGTTACTCGCCTACGCGCCGGTTTACGTGAACGCGTCGCCCCCCGGGCACGTCGCGGAGGTGCATGCGAACCGCGTCTTCGCCCGGACCCGCGACGCGCGCCGCTTCTTCGCGTCCGCAGGAACGACCGACGAGGAGCGCTCGGCGATCCTGAAGCGGTGGGGCGCGGACTGGGTGCTCGTCAACCGGGAACGGAGCCAGCCGCAGCGGTTCCTCGACCGCTTCCCGCTCGTCTACGAGGACGACCGCTTCGCGCTCTACGACGTGAGGTCCTGACCGACCCGGAAGCTAGAGTCGGCGCGATGTACGAGGGGAAGAGCGTCGCCGTTGTCGTGCCTGCGTACAACGAGGAGGCGCTCATCGCGTCCACGGTTTCCACCATTCCGGCGTTCGTCGACAGGATCATCGTCGTCGACGACGGCTCCAAGGACGGCACCGTCGAGAAGGCGAGGAATGCCGATCCGCGCGTCGATCTCGTCGTCCACGAGCGCAATCAGGGGGTCGGCGCGGCCATCGTCACCGGCTACAAGCGCGCGATCGCCAAGGAGATCGACGTGACGGCGGTGATGGCCGCGGACGGCCAGATGGACCCGGACGACCTGGAGACGCTGATCAAGGGCGTCGCGGCGGGAGAGGTCGACTACGCGAAGGCGAACCGGCTCTTCACCGGCCAGGCCTGGGAGCTGATCCCCCGCACGCGCTACCTGGGGAACGCGGTGCTCTCGTTCCTCACGAAGATCGCCTCGGGGTACTGGCACGTCGCCGACTCCCAGTCCGGCTACACGGCGGTCGACCTCGAGACGCTCCGGCTCCTCGACCTCGACCGCATCTACAAGCGCTACGGCTTCCCGAACGACCTGCTCGTCCACCTGAACGTCTGGAACCGCCGCGTGCGGGACTACCCCTCCCGTCCGATCTACGGCGTCGGCGAGCGGAGCGGCATCCGCCTGCGCCACGTCGTCCCGAAGATCTCCTGGCTCCTGACGAAGGGCTTCTTCTGGCGGATGAAGGAGAAGTACATCATCCGCGACTTCCACCCCCTCATCCTCTTCTACACCCTGGGGATGGTCCTCTTCGGCGCGGGCTTCGTCCTCGGCTGGCTCGAGGTCGGGCTGCGCATCGCGGGCAACGAGATCACGAGCGCCTCGATCGTCCTCGTCGCGCTGCTCATCATCTCCGGGCTCCAGCTCCTGCTCTTCGCCATGTGGTTCGACATGGAGTCGAACAAGGACTTGCGCTAAACGGCGGGAACAATTCGCGCCCGCCTGCGGTCGAAGGCGACATGACCACTCACCGAACGACCCGTCTGCTCGCCGTCGCTCTCGTCGCACTCCCGCTCGCGCTCGCGGCCTGCGGCGGGAAGAGCGAGGTGGGCGGCGGCTCGAGCACCGAAGTCAGCGGCACGACCACGGTATTCGACGACCACGGCGGCGTCCCATCGGCAAGCGGAGCGTGCGCAATGCTCGTCGAATACGACGGGCACAACTATCTCGGCGCGGCCGTTGAGGTCACCCCCGAGGCCGGAGAGTCGATCGGCACTGCCACGATCCCGCCCTGCAACGACACCGGAGGGGCCGGCACGACGATCCCCGCCGAACAGGTCGAGGTCACCGCGGTGCAGGGAGTGCCGCCGTCGATCGCGATCATGCTCGCGGGCCGGAGCGATGTCGTGCTCGTCCGCGACGACGTCGAGAAGTTGCCGAAAGAGCTCGAGCCGCGCTAAGCCCGACGTCGCGCCGCCGCGACGCCGAGCGACACAGCGGTGACGGCGAGGAGCGCGACGAAGAGGCCGACCATGCGGCCGTCGCTTCCGTCCGTGACCGCTCCGACGGCGGCCGAGAGGGGATCGGGCGACGTGGCCGGCTTCGGCACCTGGCCCGCAGTCGCGGGCGGCGCGCCGTAGCTAGGCGACGTCGCGATCTCGCGGAGGAGGTCGGAGTCCTTCCCGCCCTTCGCGTCGAGCTTGGTCTGGACGGTGCTCGAGAGCGTGGCCGGCGGGGCGGCCGGCGCCTGCGTCCCCGAGTCGCCGGTCCCACTGGAGTCCGTGCCAGCGCCCGGATGATGCGCGCCTCCGGCCGTCGGCACGTCCTCGATGTACTGGTCGATCAGGCCGTTGCCGGCGAACGCCGCCGCGGGCAAGGCGAGAGCGCCGAGCACGGCGACGGCCACGATGGTGCGACGAATGGTGATCCCCCGGAGCAACGGACAACAGATGATACCCCGTTCCAGCAAGGGAACCACCCGCGAGCCGGAACCATTTTCGATGGTCCAGGTCTTGATCTTTTCCTCAAATTCCCCTAACGTCCGATTCCCCAGAAGGGGTACGGAAAGTCGTCGAGCGGGTTGAGGGTCTCGCTGATGGTTCTCCGGTAACGGGCTCACTGCGGGAGTCCGGCAGAACGGGACGTACGAAAAGCTAGACCGGGAGAGGAGAGGGATGTACCCCGACGCATCTGCGGCTGAAAGCGCGAGCTTGCGCGACCACCTGCGCGTGGTTCTGCGCAGAAAATGGATCATCCTCCTTGCGCTCGTCACCGTTCCGACGGTGGCGGTCGTGCTCAGCATGCGCCAGGAGGCGCTCTACCAGGCGACCTCCCAGGTGCTGCTCAACCGGCAGAACCTGTCCGGGATCCTGAGCGGGGTCACCGACCCCAACACGTATTACCAGCCCGAGCGGCTCGCCCAGACGCAGGCCGAGCTTGCGCGCGTGCCCGAGGTCGGTCAGCGGGTCATCACCGCTGCCGGCCTGACCGATCGGACGCCGGCGGCCTTCCTCGCCTCGTCCTCCGTCGTCGCCGAGCCGGACACCGATCTCATCGACTTCACGGTCGTGGACACGGATCGCGAGACAGCGGCCCGGCTGGCGAACATCTACGCGGCGCAGTTCACGCAGTACCGCAGCGAGCTCGACGGAGCGGCGATCGACCGCGCGCGTCAGGGCGTGACCGACCGGATCGCCGAGCTCGAGGCGACCGGCGACACGAACACGGTCGTCTACCGGACTCTCGTCGAGAAGGAGCAGCAGCTCCAGACGATCCAGGCGCTGCAGACCTCGACCCTGTCGGTCGTCAAGCAGGCCTCGCGGGCCTACCAGACCCAGCCGCGTCCTTTCAGGAACGGCGTCTTCGGGATCCTGCTCGGCCTCGGCCTCGGCATCGTCCTCGCCTTCATCTGGGAAGCGCTCGACACGCGCGTGCGGTCGGCCGAGGACATCGCGTCGCAGCTCGGGCTGACTCTGCTCGCTCGTCTGCCCCAGCCTGGCCGCGGCCTTCGGAACAAGAATCGGCTCGCGACCATCGAGGAGCCGGACGGCGTGGCCGCCGAGGCGTTCCGGATGCTGCGGACCAATCTCGAGTTCGTGAACATCGACCGCTCGGCCAAGGTGATCATGGTCACGAGCGCGGTCGAGTCGGAGGGCAAGTCGACGACCGCCGCGAACCTCGCCGTGACGCTGGCGCGCAGCGGCCGGCGCGTCGCGCTCGTCGATCTCGACCTTCGCCGGCCTTTCCTCGCGAAGTTCTTCGGCCTCGAGGGCGGGCCCGGCCTGACGCAGGTCGCCCTCGGGCACGTTGAGCTCGAAGACGCGCTGAAGGCGATTCCGATCACGACCGAGCGCCTGTCCAGCGCCTACCAGACGAACGGCAACGGGAACGGGAACGGCTCCGGCGCAGCTGTGGAGTCAATCCTGGAGGTGCTCCCGGCCGGGCCGATCCCGCCGGACCCGGGTGAGTTCTCGGGTAGCCACGCGGTCGAGAACGTCCTCGAGGAGCTTCGCGCTCGCGCGGACTTCGTGCTCGTCGACGCGCCTCCGATCCTGCATGTCGGCGACGCCATGGCGCTGAGCGCGCGGGTCGACGGCCTCATCGTCGTCGGGCGGCTCAAGGTCGTCAGGCGGCCGATGCTCGCGGAGCTCCGGCGTGTGCTCGCCGTCGCTCCCGCCACGAAGCTCGGCGTCGTGGTGACCGGAGCGCAGGCCGAAGAGGGCTACGGCTACGGCTCGTATTACACGCGGACGACGAAGCGCAGCCGTCTCACCGGACGGCGGAAGAAAGAAGCGGTCACATGATCCGGCGGCGCGTCCTGATCGCAGACGGCGCGCCGATTTTCCGCTCAGGCGTCCGTCATCTGCTCTCCCGCGAAAGCGACTTCATCCTCAGCGAAGCCGCAGACTTCGGCGAGCTGCTCAGCCGCCTCGAGCAGGAGACGCCCGACATCGTGCTCATCGATCTCAACCTGCCTCCGTCGGGCGGAGTCGCTGCGGTCGCCCACCTGGCGGGGCAGTGCCCGGCCGAGCTGGTGGTCTGGAGCGACGTCGCCGACCGCGACCGTGTTCTCGCTGCGCTTTCGGCCGGCGCCGACGGGTTTCTGGACAAGGAGATCAGCCCGACCGGCCTCGTGCGGGCGCTGCGCGGTCTGGCGCGAGGCGAGACGCCCCTGTCGCGGGAGCTCGTGACGGTCGTCGTCGACGCGGTGCACGACTTCGAGGCGCGGGCTGTCGCCAGGGAGCGCGTGGTCGTCCTCTCGGCGCGTGAGCGCGAGGTTCTCGCGCTCGTCGCCAACGGCGCCCGCAACCGTCAGATCGCGGCCGAGCTCTCCATCTCCGAGTTCACGGTCAAGCGCCACATGCAGAACATCCTCCAGAAGCTGAATCTCGGCTCCCGCCAGGCGGCCGCCGCGTTCTACCGCTCGGCCTTCGATCTCGGCGTGACTGCCGAGGAGGCCGTGTGATGGAAGGCGCGACCGGTACGACGCTGCCCGTGGTCGCCGTCTTCTGCCGGGTGCCGCTCGTCGCCGAGGCGTTGACGGGCGCGTTCGAAGGCATGGCGGAGGTGCGGACGTTCCCGGCCAACGGCGGCGACACCGCCGGCGTCCTTCGATGGCTTCGGCCCGACGCCGTCGTCGTCGACGACGCGGGAGCCGCGGAGCGTGCGGTTCCCCACGTGGCCGACGAAGGCTGCTTCCTCGTCCACGTGTCCGTGTCCGACGGCGTGGTGCGGGTCTTCAAGGACGACGGCTGGGAGGTCGCCGACGCGGACGGCTCCTCGCCCGACTCGATCCGGAACCTCGTCATCGGAAGCCTGCTGAGGCGGGTGAGCGGATGAACGCGGCGACGCCCCAGGCAACGCTCCCCGAGGACCTGACGCTGCTCGCGGACGGGCGGACGCTCGAGATCCTCGAGCGCCGCCGTGGATCGAGCCACCACCGGCGCGGCTGGCTCGTGCGCCGCACGCTCGTCATCGCCGACCTGATCGGGCTGGCACTCGCATTCCTCGTCGCCGAGCTCGTGCTCGGAGAGGGCGGCCCGCATTCGACGCTCGACCCCGCCAGCGAGTACCTGCTCTTCGTCTGCACGCTTCCCGGCTGGCTGTTCGTCGCGAAGCTCTACGGCCTCTACGACAACGACGAGGAGCGGGCGGACCACACGACCGTCGACGAGTTCGTCGGGGTCTTCCACCTCGTGACGATCGGGGCCTGGCTCTTCTTCGCCGGCTCCTGGTTCACCGGGCTGATCATCCCCGACCTGAAGAAGCTGGTCATGTTCTGGGGCCTTGCGATCGCCTTCGTCGTCACCGCCCGCGCCCTGGGCAGGGCCTTCTGCCGCAGGCGCATCACCTATCTCCAGAACACGGTCATCGTCGGTGCCGGAGACGTGGGGCAGCTGGTCGCCCGCAAGCTCAGCCACCATCCGGAGTACGGGATCAACCTCGTCGGCTTCGTCGATATCCAGCCGAAGGAGGCCCGGCGCGACCTCGGTGAGCTGCGGATCCTCGGCGGCACCGACGCGCTCGCGGAGATCGTCCAGCGCTTCGACGTCGAGCGGGTCATCGTCGCCTTCTCCAACGAACGGGACGAGGAGACGCTCAAGGTCGTGCGCACGCTGAAGACCCTCGACGTGCAGGTCGACATCGTCCCGCGCCTCTTCGAGGCAGTCGGCCCACGGGTGGGCATTCACGCGGTCGAGGGTGTGCCGCTCGTCGGCCTGCCGCCGGCCCGGCCTTCCCAGTCGTCTCTCTTCGTCAAGCGGGTGCTCGACCTTCTGCTTGCGACCGGTGCGCTCATCGTCACGGCTCCGCTCTTCGCGTACATCGCCATCCGGATCAAGCGCGACTCGCCCGGCCCCGTTTTCTTCCGGCAGGAGCGGCTCGGGATGAACATGAAGCCCTTCATGCTCCTCAAGTTCCGGACGATGCGAGAGGGCATTGACGAGTCGGTGCACGAGGACTACATCAAGGCGACGATGAGCGCGCAGGCGGCGCCGGAGGCGAGCGGCGTCTACAAGCTCGAGCGCACCGACGACATCACGAAGATCGGCGCCTGGCTCCGCAGCAGGAGCCTCGACGAGCTGCCCCAGCTCTTGAACGTCATCCGCGGCGACATGTCGCTCGTCGGGCCCAGGCCCTGCCTCGCCTACGAGACGGAGCAGTTCTCGGAGCACCAGTTCGAGCGGTTCCTCATGCCTGCCGGCCTGACCGGCCTGTGGCAGGTGACTGCGCGGGCGCACTCCACCTTCTTCGAGGCGCTCGAGATGGACGTGACGTATGTCCGCGGGTGGTCGCTCGGCCTCGACCTCTCGCTCCTCTGCCGCACGCCGATCCAGGTGCTGAAGCGGACGGGAACCGCGTGAGCCGGCGCAACGGGACAGGGCGGCGGCTGGGGGTCGGCGTCATCGGCCTCGGCTACTGGGGACCGAACCTCGTGCGCAACCTGCACGAGCTCGAGGGCGCGGACGTCGTCTCCATGAGCGACCTCAACCCGGATGCGCTCGCGAAGGTCGGCGCCCGCTACCCGGCGGTGAAGCGCACGACGAGCGCCGTCGAGCTGATCGCGGATCCATCCGTCGAGGCCGTCGCAATCGCGACGCCGGTCGCAACGCACTACGACCTCGTGAAGGCCGCCCTCGAAGCCGGCAAGCACGTCTTCGTCGAGAAGCCGCTCGCCGCTTCGACCCAGCAGGCGGAGGAGCTCGTGCGCATCGCCGACGCGTCCGGCCTCGTGCTCATGCCGGGCCACACGTTCCTCTACAGCCCACCGGTGATCCTCATCCGCGACCTCATCGCGACGGGCCAGCTCGGCGAGATCTACTTCATCTCGACGAGCCGCGTGAACCTCGGCCTCCACCAGCCGGACGTCAGCGTCGCCTGGGACCTCGGGCCGCACGACTTCTCCATCCTTCGCTACTGGCTCGACGAGCTTCCCACCGAGGTCGCCGCGTGGAGCCGGGGCTGCGTCATCCCCACGATCCCCGACGTCGCCTTCATCAACCTCGACTTCCCGTCGGGGACGATCGGCCACGTCGAGATCGCCTGGCTCGCGCCCAGCAAGCTGCGCCGAACGGCGATCGTCGGCTCGTCGAAGATGGTTCTCTACGACGACACGAGCCCGGAGCCCGTGCGCATCTTCGATTCGCAGGTGATGCTCCGCGATCCAGCCTCCTTCGGCGAGTTCCAGCTCAGCTACCGGACGGGCGACATCGTCTCGCCGCGGGTCGAGCCGGTCGAGCCGCTCCTCCGGGAGCTCGATGACTTCCGAACCGCGGTCGTCCAGGGGCTGCGGCCGCGCTCGAACGCGGAGCTCGGTCTTGACGTCGTTCGCATCGTCGAGGCGGTTGAGCGCTCGCTCGACCTCTCCGGAGCGAGGGTCAAGGTCCTCGACGTCGACCAGGAGTCGACCGCAGTTGTCTCGTGAGCGAGCGGCGACGCCGCACGTCGCGGTCGTCAGCCAGAACGCCGATCTCGAGCTCGACATCCGCCCCCGCGCCGAGGCAGAGGCGCTTGTGCGGGCCGGATACCGCGTCACGCTCGTAGGCGGCACGCGCAACGCCGCACGCGTTCGCGAGGTCACGCATCCCGGCGTCGAGCTCGCTCTCTATCGCCTGCCGGACGAGGCCTCCGGCGCGCTCGGACAGGTCGGGGAGCTCTCACGCTCGTTCCTCCTCGTCACGAAGACCGTCGTCGCGCTCGCCCGCAGGACGCCGATCGATGTCCTGCACGCGGCGAATCCGCCGGACAACCTCTGGCTCCTGAGCCCTGTCCTCAGGCTCGCGCAGGGCTTTCGGCCCGGCTTCGTCTTCGACCAGCACGACGTCGCGCCCGTTCTGCTCGCCGAGAAGTACGGGTCGGGAGCCGTCATGCGGTCGCTCGGGCGCTTCGCCGGCCGGCTCGAGCGGGCCTCGTTCTCGCGGGCCTCGCTCGCCGTCTTCGCCAACTCCGAGTACGAGCGGCGCGCGGTCTCGAACAAGCTGCTCGCAGGGCGCGCCGCAGTCGTGCCGAACGGCTGGGAGCTGCCGGCCGCTGCGCCTTCGCCGGAGTGGCGGGGCGACGCACGGCGCCTGATCGCCTACGTGGGAGCGATGGGAGAGCAGGATTGCCTGGTCCACCTCGTCGAGGCGATCGCCCTCCTCGAGGAGAAGGGCAGCCGCGTCGTGCTCGCGGGCGACGGCTCCGCGCGGCCGGCTGCCGAGAGGCGCGCCGCCGAGCTCGGGATCTCCGATCGCTTCAACTGGCTCGGCTGGGTGGGGCGGCGTGAGGAGATCGCCTCGCTCGTTCGGTCGGCCGATGTGTGCGTCGCGCCCGAGACCGCGTCCGCCTTCAACGAGCTCGCGAGCTTCGTGAAGCTCGTCGAGTACATGTCGGCCGGCGCCCCCGTCGTCGCGCATCGCCTGCCGCAGACGGAGGGGCTCTGCGCCGACACCATCGCCTATGCCGGCGACATGAGCGCCGAGGCGCTTGCGCGCGCCATCGACGAGGTGCTCGCCGACGGCAGGCGCGCCGAGTCGCTCGGCGCAGCCGCGCGCGACCGCTTCGAAGAGCTCCTGCGCTGGGAGAACGTCGGCGCGCCGAAGCTCGTCGAGGCCTACCGTTCCGCGTTCGGAGGAGCCTGATGCACACCGCCTCCTCGACTCGTTCGCGCACGGTTCCATTCCTCGACCTGGGGCGGATGAACGCCGGTCTCAAGGAGGACTTCCTCGCCGCGGCCGGCGAGCTCATCGACCGCAACGAGTTCGGCAACGGTGCAGAGGTCGAGGCGTTCGAAACTGCCTTTGCCGGCTACTGCGAGACCTCCTGGGCGGTCGGGCTCGCGAGCGGGCTCGACGCGCTTCGCCTCGCCCTCCTCGCCGAGGCGATCGGGCCGGGCGACGAGGTCATCGTGCCTGCGAACACCTTTGTCGCCACCTTCGAGGCCGTCACGCAGGCCGGAGCGCGGCCGGTTGTGGTGGATGTCACGGAGGAGGACGACAACATCGACGTCGGAGCCGCGGAGGCCGCTGTCGGAGCGCGAACGCGCGCCATCCTGCCGGTCCACCTCTACGGCCAGATGGCCGACGTCGTCCCTCTGCGCGGGCTCGCCTCGGTCAAGGGCCTGATGCTCCTCGAGGACGCCTGCCAGGCACACGGCGCCCGCCGGGATGGGATTCGCGCCGGCTCGGCGGGAAACGCGGCTGCGTTCAGCTTCTATCCGGCCAAGAACCTCGGCGCGCTGGGGGACGCGGGTGCGCTCGTGACCGACGACGCCGCACTCTCCGAGCGGGTTCGCGCCCTGCGCGAGCACGGCCAGCGCTCGAAGTACCGCCACGAGCTCGAAGGCTTCACGTCGCGGCTG